>JAQGPC010000258.1 GCA_028293285.1 Pedosphaera sp. | reverse complement strand
TGTGCCAGCGGAGATGCGGGATGATGAGATTCTGATTAGTGATTGGCTGGCGGAAGATTTGCAGGCGAAAGCGGGGGATACAGTTGCACTCACTTATTTTGTTATAGGTACTGGTCGCGCGTTGGAGGAAAGGCGAAACGAATTTCGCGTGCACGGCATCGTTCCCATGTCTGGTCCGGCGGGAGATCGCAGTTTGATGCCGGAATTCCCAGGATTGGCCAAGGCGGAGAGCGAGCGCGATTGGGACACTGGCTTTCCCATTCAGTTGGATAAGATCCGGGACAAGGACGAAAAATATTGGAAGGAACATCGCGGCACGCCTAAAGCCTTCGTCACGCTCGCGGCGGGACAAAAAATGTGGATGAACCGGTTTGGCGATCTCACAGCGATCCGATTTTCAGAGTCAGGCATTTCGTTGCCCGAACTCCAAAAGGGAATTCTAAAGCAACTCAACCCAGCTTCCGTGGGATTAAGTTTTCAACCCGTGCGGCAACAAGCATTGGCAGCGAGCTCACAATCCATGGATTTCGGCGGACTGTTCATCGGGTTCAGTCTCTTCCTGATAGTAGCGGCCTTGCTGCTGATGGCCTTGCTCTTTCAATTTGGCATGGAACAGCGGGCGACTGAAATCGGAACACTTCTGGCACTGGGCTTTCAGCCCAAACAAGTGCGCCGATTATTTTTATGGGAGGGGGCCATGCTGGCCTTGCTGGGAGGAGTCATCGGCGCAGCGGGGGGAGTTTTTTATGCGAAAGCGATGTTATATGGGCTGACCACGGTTTGGCGAAGCGCGGTCGGAACTTCTGCCCTGCATTTTCACATGTCTGCCGTCACGTTGATTATCGGAATTCTGTCGAGTGCAGTTGTGGGCACGCTGACCATTTGGCTGGCATTACGTCGACAGGCGCGCCAGCCAGCGCGCGAGTTGCTCGCGGAAGGAGCGGAGGAAAGAAGAACGAGCATGGAAGCGGGACAGTGGAAGAAAAGCCGTGGCGGGTGGATTGGAGCAACAGCCGCGCTGTTCGCGCTCGGGCTTGTAGGTTACGCAATGTGGAAACGAGACACCTCATCCGCAGAAACGTTTTTCGGCGCGGGCGCGTTGTTATTGATTGCTGGATTGGGATTCTCCGCAGCCTGGCTGGGAATGCTGGGGCATAAATCTTATGCGACACATTTGAAGATGAGCGGATTGGGTTTGCGCGGCATTACGCGTCGGCGGAAGCGCAGTCTGACAACCATCGGACTGCTCGCTTGCGGGGTGTTTCTAATTGTTGCTATTGGCGCGTTCCGGCTGGATGCGAATCAAAATGCCACCAAGCGGTCCTCGGGTACGGGCGGATTTGCCTTGGTGGGCGAGGCGGCTTTACCAGTCACCTATGATTTAAATGGCCAGGCAGGACGAGATTTTTACGGGTTGAATGCGGGAGATTTAAAAGGTGTGGACGTAGTTTCTTTTCGCGTGCGGGATGGCGATGAGGCGAGTTGCTTGAATTTAAATCGTGCCCAGAAGCCGCGTCTCCTGGGAGTGAATCCGGAAGCATTGCAGAAACGGCAGGCGTTTACTTTTGCCAAGGTGACGAAAGGCGCGGCGGAAGATAAAGGTTGGATGTTACTCAAAAAAGAAGTTGTTCAAGGAGCAGCAACCCAGCCAGATGAAATTCCGGCCATAGGGGATGCGAACTCCCTGGAGTGGGCGTTGCATGTAAAGGTGGGAGAAACCATCAATTACACCGATGAGCGTGGCAGATCATTCAAACTACGCTTGGTCGGCGCAGTAGCGAACTCGATTTTGCAAGGAAGCTTGATTGTTGATGAAGCTGAGTTTGTGAAGCGGTTTCCCGGCGTGAGTGGGTATCGAATGTTTTTGATCGATGCGCCGTCGAATACGGTGGCGAATGTTTCTGCCACAATGGCTCGTGCTTTGCAGGATGCGGGGTTGGAACTGACACCGGCTCCGCAGCGCTTGAATGCTTTCAATGCGGTGCAGAATACTTATCTGAGCACATTTCAAGTATTAGGTGGACTCGGGTTGTTACTGGGCAGCGCGGGTCTGGGTGTAGTGGTGCTGCGCAATGTGCAAGAGCGCCGCGGCGAATTGGGACTGCTATTGGCGGTTGGGTTTCGTCGGCGAACATTGCAATGGCTGGTATTGAGTGAACATGGGGCGCTGTTGGGGTTAGGGCTGGCGGTGGGAATCGTTGCAGCCATCATCGGAGTGATGCCGGCTTTGCTTTCGCCGGGATCAGAAATACCTTATGGTTCGCTCGGATTGACGCTGGCGGCGGTATTGTTGAATGGACTAATTTGGACCTGGCTGGCGACACGAGCTGCTTTGCGTGGCAGGTTGCTCGATGCGTTGAGAAATGAATGATTTTTCAACCACGAATGGACACTAATAAACACGAATAGGAACAGGGAATGAAGCAGATGAAGATTTTAAAACGGTTCGCTTCGGTTGTGGTATTGGTGAGTGGCATGGTGGCTTGCACATCCTCTGGAGCTGCGGAGGAAACCAAGCCGCTCTATCAAAACAATTTTGAAAAAACTGAAACAGGCAAGGTGCCGGATGAATTTCTTGTGCTGGATGGCGGGTTCGTGGTGAAGGAAGAAGGAGGTAACAAGGTTTTGGAATTGCCGGGTGCGCCACTGGATAGTTTCGGCGTGTTGTTTGGCCCGACGGAGAAGTCAGACGTGTCAGTATCCGCCCGCATTAACGGAACCGGCAAGGGACGAAGGTATCCCACGTTCGGTGTGGGCGTGAACGGACAGGGCGGTTACAAGCTGCAGGTTTCACCGGGGAAAAAAGAATTGGAACTTTACAAGGGTGATGAGGTGGCGGCCAAGGTTCCTTATGAATGGAAATCGGGCGAGTGGACGATGCTGCGGCTGCAGGTTCGCAAGGCGGGCGATGGCTGGAAAGTCGAAGGCAAAGCCTGGACGCAAGGCGGTACGGAGCCGGCCGCGTGGACGATTTCGTTCGATGAAAAGAAAGAGCCGGCAGCCGGGCGTGCTTCGATTTGGGGACAGCCGTATGCCAATACGCCGATTCAGTTTGATGACTTGATGGTCGCGCGGGTAGGGGCAACCAAATAAATATTATTTGGCAGATGCCTCACGAATGGTTTTGGCGCGCGCTTCCAGAGGTGCTGCCTCGGCGTCGCGTTTTTCTTTTCGCAACAAGCCGGCATAGTCTTCCAGTGGCTTGATCAGGGCCTGGTGACTGGAACCAAAACTTTCCTGATAAAGCTTGATCCGCTTTTTGTAACCCGCTTCCAGTTCGCCCTTATTTTCCAATTGAGTGGAGATGGCAATCAATTGTTCGAGCAGAGGATCTTCGCCGATGGTTTCGCCATGGGATTTTTCTTCATAACCAAGTGCGCGTTGGTAAAGAGGTTGCGCCTCCTTGTAACGATGCTGTTCGAAATAAAACCGCGCGAGATTCATGACGCTGCCGATGGTGTCGGTATTATCCGAACTCTGAGCCGCTTCCTTGGTTTTAAGAACCTTGAGATAGGTCTTTTCAGCTTCGGCTGATTTGCCTTCGCGTTCGTAGGTGTAGGCGAGCGTGGTAAGAATTTTTAAAACCTCGGGATGCTTCTGCCCCCGGTTCTTTTCTTCCAGACCCAGGAGCTTTAGCAAAACAGGTTCGGCCTTTGCATAATTGGTGGTGGCCGCGTAAAGGTCGGCGAAGCTTCCGAGGACCAGCGGGAGAAAAGTTTTAAGTTGTTCTTCCTTCGTTTCGGTCAGTTCGAGTGCGGTTTGAAGGATGTCTCCGGCTTCCGCATAGCGGGCTTGAGAATTGTAAAAAAAGGCCAGCCGCAAAAGGGCGTGCAGCGTGGCGGAGTGATTTGGGCCAGCGGCCTCGGTGTGAATGCGCCGGTAAACCAGACTAAGATCGGTCTGGGTCATTTTAACAGTGCGCGGCTGGTTTTGCATGATTTTGACGGCTTGCTTGTAAAGCTGTTCAGCCTCGGAAAATTTCTCCTGGCTGTTTTTGATTTCCGCCACATTTAACACGCACTCTCCAACCGCCGCGGAATCAGGGCCCAGAGCGGTTTCAAACACCGACTGCGCCTTGCGAAAGTTTTTTTCCGCGGCTTCAAAGTTGCGAAGGTGCCGCTGCACGAGGCCGAGATCGCGGAGGGTGTTAGCATAATCAAGCTTGTTGGAACCGAGTTCGTAAATTTGCGCTGCCCTTTCCAGGAATGGTTCGGCGGATGAATAGTTCCGCAGATGGTAATATGTGGTTCCCAAAGCAGCGGAACTTTCCGCCAGACGCGAATCCTGTTCGCCAAAATCTCCCGCCTCGGCCACCGCTGCGGTAAAATAATCCCTCGCTTCGGGATAGCGTTTGGCATCTGCGGCAGCGCGACCC
Source organism: Pedosphaera sp. (assembly GCA_028293285.1). GTDB lineage: Bacteria > Verrucomicrobiota > Verrucomicrobiia > Limisphaerales > Pedosphaeraceae > Pedosphaera. The sequence continues at coordinate 24,184 of JAQGPC010000258.1, read as the reverse complement.
AAATCCATGCTTTTTTTCCAGGCTTTGACCGCAGATTTACTGGCCGCTGGCTTTGACTCCGGGCGGGCTTCCTTGGAACGGATATCCGCAGGCAACGTGGAAGAAGCTGCGGTTGCCAGCAATAGGATTAACCAAAACAGGCATGGTAAACGGTTTGTTTTCATAAGTTCTTCAATTCAATCAGGCACAACCAATCAGTCAAAATCCGAGCAACTCATGAAATAATGGCAGCGCGGACAGCGCAGTTTGCATTTTTCATTGTGCAATTCATGGCCACAACGGGGGCACCAGCGCCAGTATTCACCAGGTGCATCGCTGGTTGAAAGAGAACAATTATCACCAATAGGTTCTTTTGAGGATTCGTTTTTCCGGTTTGATTCCGCGGGCACAAATTTGTTTTAACCTTCCAAAGAAAACTCGCAAGGTAAAACAGAGAATGGTTTAAAACGTTATTGGCTGGAATTGAGAAAAAGGGCACGCTGGTATTTGTGGCGGCTAAAGTTTTAAACAAACGCAGAATAATCTGGCTGGTGGCAGTGTTGCTGGCGCTTTTCGTGGGGCTGCGGTGGTTTGAATACACGCAGGTCTATCGTCCTGCTCGAAACTTTAGAAGTGCGGGCGAGCAGCCCGGTCATCCCTTCCAGGATATTTATTTTACCAGCGGCGATGGGGTGAAACTCAACGGGTGGTATTATCCCGCTAATACGAATTCGCCGCGCAAGCATTGGGCGGTGCTGGTCTGCCACGGGAACAGCGGCAATATCAGCTATCTGGAGGAGTTAACGGGCCGGCTTTTGCAAACCGGCGCAAGTGTCCTGTTATATGATTATCGCGGGTATGGTAAGAGCGGCGGTCGGCCGAGTGAGCAGGGGACTTACCGGGATGCCTTGGCGGCGTATCAATGGTTGGTGCATGCCGGTTTTGCCGGGACGAATATCCTCGTTTACGGTCAGTCCCTCGGTGGTGGCATGGCGGGTGAATTGGCTTTGCATGAGCCGTTGGGTGGACTCGTTTTGGAGAGCACGTCCACGAGCATTCCAGATGTGGCCGCCGTGTTGTATCCATGGCTTCCGGTGCGACTGATGGGCACCATCAGATACAATACCGGCAGCAAATTGCGCCACATCAAAATTCCGGTGCTCATATTGCACAGCCGGTCGGACAGTCTAATCCCATTCGAGCACGCGGAGCATAACTACGCGGCAGCGAATGAACCCAAGGTGCTTTGGGAAATTCGCGGGGAACATGCCATCGGTGATGACGGTTGTCGGGCGGGGTTGGAGAAATTTTTGTCCGCAATGGAAACGGGTCAATTGAAAGGTAGTGAGATAGTCAACCTGCCAAAAAAGGTTTTGCGAAAGAAAGCCATGGGGACAAGACCGTAATGATATTTTGGCGGAAGCGGGGTAGAACAGTAACGTGTTCACGCGCTCGCTGAATACATTATATTAACTCAATGATACGCAAGTTCGAACATGGCCAGGTCTATCATCCAGATAGGGAGTTTGTGGCGGAAGCCGCAGACTTGGGCCGACCATTTAAAGATGTCTATGTTACTAGTAAGGATGGAGTTCGCCTGAATGCGTGGTTTTTTTCGGCAGACGAGAACTCCCATTATGGTCATCAGGTCATGCTTATTTGTCATGGCAATGGCGGGAACCTAAGTCATCGGCTGGAACTTTGCCGGGAGCTTTTGAAGGCAGGCGTGAATGTCATGGTTTTTGATTATCGCGGCTATGGACGAAGTGAAGGCACTCCAAGTGAAGAGGGGACTTATCTCGATGCGCAGGCGATGTACCATTGGCTGCAAGAGAACGGGTTCGCGTCGAAAAATATTATTGCTTTCGGTGAATCATTGGGAGGCGGCATTGCCAGCGAGTTGGCCGTGCGCGAGACGGTGGGTGGATTGGTGTTGCAGAGCACGTTTACCAGTATTCCTGCGGTCGGAGCGGAATTATTTCCTTGGCTGCCAATACGTTGGATCAGCAGCATTAAGTATAACACCCTTGGCAAACTGCCCGACATAAAAGTGCCGGTGTTGGTTATGCACAGTCGCGAGGATGGCTTGGTGCGGTTCCTGCACGCAGAAAAGAACTTCGCCGCAGCAAATGAACCGAAAATGTTTTGGGAGACCAACGGCGATCATAATTATTCGCTCAAGTCGGACCATGATCGGTGCACGGAAGGTGTGAAACGGTTTTTGCTGATGGTCGAGGCGGTGCAGGGCCAGACCACAGAATTGGCTAAATAAAAGGATGGAAAGTGCAGGGGCAGCTTCCGTAAACTGACGGCTGCTAATGAAACAATCTGCACTGTCCAAATTAGGTCATCGTTCGGAAGCGCCGCCCATCTCATGGCTGATGGAAGTGACGTTGTCACGTCCACAATTGATTTCCCTCGCCGCCGGTTTTACCGACAACGAATCGTTGCCGGTCAGCGATGCGCGCGATTTGTTAAATGATCTGCTGCGCACCCGCAAAACCGGCCAAGCCGCCTTGCAATACGGAACCACTGCGGGCGATCCGGTGTTGCGGGAACTCACGGCGCAGGATTTTCGGCTGCTGGACGGCGTGTTGGACAACGACAAGGCGTATCATGCCGACCGGATGATCATCACCAACGGCTCGCAACAGATGTTGTATATGGTCACCGAAGCCTTGTGCGATGAAGGCGATATCGTGCTGGTGGAAGATCCAACCTATTTTGTTTACATCGGCATTCTCCAAAGTCACGGCCTGCGCGGACGCGGTGTGAAAATGCAAGAGGATGGATTGAATTTAGAGCATTTGGAGAAGACGCTGGAATCGCTTAAGAAAAGCGGTGAAATCAAGCGGGTCAAGATGCTCTATCTGGTGAGCTATTATCAGAATCCGACCGGGCTCACGACCAGCTTCGAGAAAAAAGCTGCCGCGCTGAAATTGTTGCGGAAGTACGAGAAGGCGGCGGGTCATCCCATATACCTGCTCGAAGATGCGGCCTATCGCGAACTGCGCTTTAAAGGTGGTGATGTGAAATCCGCGCTGGCAGCCAAGGGCTTTGGGAATCGCGTGATTTATGCGGGCACGTACAGCAAGCCATTCGCGACGGGAACACGGGTTGGGTTTGGAATCTTGCCCGACCCGGTATATACAGCGGTGGTACGCATCAAGGGGAATCACGATTTTGGAACGTCCAACCTGCTGCAACAATTGCTGGTGAAAGCAATTTCCTCCGGCAAGTACGAAGAACATTTGACGACCTTGCAGCGACGCTATGCCAAAAAAGCAAAGGGGATGCTGGCAGCCATGAAGCAGTTTTTCCCATCGGAAGTGCAATGGTGGGAACCGCAAGGCGGCTTGTATTATTATGCGCGGCTGCCCAAGGCGTTGAAAACCGGTGCAAAGTCCAAACTCTTTCAGAAGGCGCTGGCGCGTGATGTTTTGTATGTGCCCGGTGAGTTGTGCTACGCCAACGATCCGACCCGGCGCAAGCCTGAGAATGAGATGCGGCTGAGTTTCGGCGGCGGCACGGAGCAGAATATCCATATTGGCATCGAACGCCTCGGCGGTGTGTTGCGCGAGATGCTGGGAAAATAGCGATGGCGGCATAGCCGCAGGCCGGATCACTGGGAATTATTATTTATATGCCATATGCCGTTGTGCAAAAGAGCCTGGAGCCGCCTTCACGGGAGCAACTCGAGAATGCCTTTCACGGCATTCCAGGATTGGCGAAGGTGGATGCAATTATTTTGGGCAGGGACGCTTTTGGCATATTGGTGAAAGGCTTTTCTCTTGAGCGCGCAACGATGCTGCAAACGTCGCTGGCAAGCCAAGGCGTGGAAACCGAAGTGGTGGACGAGGCTGAATTGCCACCATTGCCGCAGTTCAAAAATGTCAATCGTTTAGAATGCACTCCTGAGGCACTGGTGATTTATGATCCGCTGAACCGCAGCTTTTCCCTGGAGTGGAAGAACGTCATGCTGATTGCGGCCGGGAGAGTCCCGATGAGCGAATTTAAGCGAGTCCGCACGGAAGCGGAGGCGCCAGCTTATGATCTCAGCAATTTGGACAGGGGCTACCGCCAGCAACCCAAGATTCTGGTGGATTATAGTTCGCACGAGGAGCGACACGAACGCCTGATGCTGGAGATTGTTCTTACCCGCGCAGTGCTGCGCTACAGCATCACAGCAGACAAAGTTGCTCATTTGCTTTTTCAATATCTGGGCGAGCGGCGGACGCGGGATGTGTTGCAGAATTTTACGCTGCTGGTTCAGGATCTTACGAAGTATGCGCCGCAGGCAACGGTTAACCGGGGAGCACATTTTTTTCGTGAGAATGCGACGGAGCCGTTCCCATACCCGAGCAAGAATGCTTTTTATGAAGAAATTATCTGGCTGCTGTGGAAGTTGAAGCGGGCTAGTGAGCCCCGATAATGCCGGTCGGTTCATAGTTTTTTCTCGCTATTGCCTGCTGTTTTCTCCAGTAATTGAAGCTCTAATTCCATGAACAGTTATTTTAACATCGCTGACTGGTTGGTGATCTTCATTTACCTCGGCGGCATTATTTTGCTCGGGGTCTGGTTCGGCAAGGACCAGAAAAATACGCGCGATTACTTCCTCGGCAGCAAAAATATTCCTTGGTGGGGAATCGGGCTCTCGATTGTCGCGGCGGAAACCAGCGCGTTGACTATTATCGGCGTGCCAGCGATGGCCTACGGCAGCGACATGGCGTTCATCCAACTAATCGTTGGCTATGTCATAGCCCGCATCATTCTGGCGATTGTAATGGTACCGCATTATTTCAAAGGCGAAATCTATTCTCCCTACCAATTATTTTCGAATGCCTTTGGACATTCGGCACGACAGACGGCGGGCGGTTTCTTCCTGTTAAGTGAAACTTTGGCTGCCGGTGTGCGGGTATATGTCGCTTGCATTCCAATTCAGCTCATGTTGGGAATTCATATTTTTCCGGCGATAGTTTTATTTGTCGTCCTGTCGTTGATCTACACTTATATCGGCGGGGTTAAAGCGGTCATTTGGACGGACGCGGTGCAGTTCGGTTTGTTTTTAGCAGGCGGGATATTCACGCTGATCTATATACCGCGCCTGTTCGAAGGCGGCTTTAGCGAGGTTTGGCATCAGGCGATGGTCAATGGGAAACTCCACTGGTTGAATAAGGGTTTTTCGTGGTCGGACCCGATCAACATCTGGATGGGCGTGATTGGCGGCACTTTTATGGTGATGTCGTCCCATGGGGCGGAGCAGTTGATTGTGCAACGCGTGTTAGCCTGCAAAAATGTGACCGACGGTCGCAAAGCGCTCACCTTAAGCGCGGTGGTGATCTTTCCCTTGTTCTTCATCTTTCTGTTGTGCGGGGCCATGCTGTGGGTTTATTACCAAAGCCATCCTTTTCAAATCCCACTGCCGGAATCACGCCCCGGCATCAAATCCAACGATTTCATTTATCCGATTTTCATGCTGACGGAAGTGCCACACTTTCTGAAAGGGTTGCTGATTGTCGCCATTCTTTCTGCGGCCATGTCCTCCGTCAGTTCTGCGCTGACCTCGCTGGCTTCGGTCTCAACGATGGATTTTGTAAAGGGCTATATCTCCAAAGGTCGATCAGAGGAATACTATCTGCGCTTCAGCAAGGTCTCGACGATATTTTGGGCGGGAGCCTTGATCTATATCGCTTACCTCAGCCGCCAGGTTCCCTTTGTTCTAGATGCCGCGTTTAAGCTGCGGGGATTGACCAGTGGCGCATTGCTAGGCGGTTTAATTTTGGCTTTATTTTGGCGAAGGAATGGGAAGGCGATGCCAGTGATCATTGGCATGTTCTGTTCGCTCATCGTGATGACCTATCTCAGCCCGCTGATTCAAGGGATACCGAAATTGCCGCACTGGATGCAGTTGAAAAATCAAATTGCGTTTCCCTGGTATACGATGATTGGCACAATCATCACGCTGACAGTGGCGTGGCTCGTGAGCCTGATTTATTCTTCAACGCCTGGCGCCAGCACAGAAGCTTCCAAGTCATCCGGTAAAGCAACCGAGCCGATTACAAGAAAGTAAACATTTTATAATTTCGGGAACCGAACAGTTCGATTAATTCACTGTCGGTACATTGTTATTATTATAAAACGAGCAGAAGACTATGAACGCGATGCACGAAATAGATTACAAGATTTACGGGGATGACATGCAGTTTGTGGAGATTGAACTTGATCCCATGGAGGCAGCCATCGCCGAGGCTGGCGGGATGATGTACATGGAAGACAGCATCGAGATGGAAACCATGTTTGGCGATGGTTCCCAGCAGAACACCGGCATCCTGGGCGCGTTGATGGGAGCGGGCAAGCGGCTGCTCACCGGTGAGTCGTTGTTCATGACGGCATTTCAAAATCGCGGCGTCGGGAAAAAGAAGGTGGCGTTTGGCGCGCCGTATCCCGGTAAGATCATTCCGGTTCATTTGGCAAACATCGGTGGAGAATTGATTGCGCAGAAGGATTCGTTTTTGTGCGCGGCCAAGGGGGTGAGCATTGGCATCGCCTTCAACAGAAAAATCGGAACCGGACTTTTCGGTGGCGAAGGATTTATCATGCAACGCCTGCAAGGAGACGGCTGGGCCTTCATCCATGCCGGGGGAACGATTCACGAGCGGGAACTGGCTCCGGGTGAAGTGCTCCGGGTGGATACGGGCTGCATCGTGGCGTTTCAGCCGAGCGTTAACTTCGATATTCAATACGTGGGCAAGATCAAATCGGCGTTGTTTGGCGGCGAGGGATTATTTTTCGCGACGTTGCGCGGGCCGGGGCATGTCTGGTTGCAATCGCTTCCTTTCAGCCGAATGGCGGACCGAATTGTTGCGGCGGCTCCTCAGACTGGTCGTGGCGGACGCGAAGAGGGGTCGATGCTCGGCGGTTTGGGTCGGTTGCTCGATGGGGATAATTCCTGAGTCAAAGCAAGCTATCTTTTTGATTTCAAGGCTTTCCTCGTTTTCCCGCGCCCCGCTGGGGCGCATGATATTTTGATACCGGTGGCCGCAGTTGCTCGCGCAACTTCGCCACTGGGTAATTTCCCAAGCCCCTCCGGGGCGGGATTTAGATTTGCGCCGGCGTGGTTTAATCGCTTAAAGTGTGGCGTGTGGATAGGAAATTCTTTTTCATCTTCTGGCTGCTAATCGCGGGCTTCTGGGGAACTTCCTGCAGCCGCAATTCCAACTCCCAAGCTGTTTCCGGCACGATTGATGTGGATACAGTCCATGTGGCTTCGCGCTATGGCGGACGGGTGCAGAAAATTTTCGTGCAGGAGGGAGACGCATTAAAGCCGGGACAGGTCATCATGGAATTGGATGCGGCTGAACTGGAAGCCCGCCGCAATGAAGCTGCCGCGCTGTTGGCCGAACTGGAAGCTGGGCCACGCAAGGAAGAAATTGAAACGGCTAAAAACGAGTGGGAAGCGCAGAAAGCAGACTTGGAGTTTGCCCTGGCAGACAGCAAGCGGGCGGAAGAGTTGTTTGCTAATAATACGATTTCCAAAACAGAGCGTGACCGCACGGTGAGCCGCGCCGAAGCTTTGCAAAAAAGCGTGGCCGCCGCCAAGAGCCGGTATGATTTATTAGTGGCGGGGACCCGGCCGGAGCGTCTTGCTCAGGCCCGCGCGCAACTGGCCGCAATCGATACGCAAATAAAGGAAATGAAGATTGTTGCTCCGGGCGATTCGGTGCTGGAGGTCTTGAGTGTCAAAGTGGGGGACGTGCTGGCGCCGAATCGCGAAGTAGCCACGTTGATTTTACCGCAACATCTTTGGGTACGGGTTTATGTGCCGGAGCCGTGGCTGGGTCATATTAAACTGAACGAAGCGGTCAAGGTGCGGGTCGATTCATTTCCTAACAAGGATTTTGAAGGAATCGTGGAGCAGATTAATCGTTCGGCGGAATTCACACCGCGCAATGTGCAGACGGTGGAGGAACGCATCAAGCAGGTGTTTGGGATCAAGGTGCGGTTGAAGAATGAAGAAGACAAACTGCGAGCGGGGATGTCGGCGGATGTGATGTTTCCCGGTGTTCCGGCCAAGCCAAAATGAACGTTCCATGTCCGACGAAATCATGATCGAATGTGAGGGGCTGACCAAGCGGTTTGGCACTTTCACGGCGGTGGATCATGTCAGCTTCAAGGTGAGCAAGGGGTCGATCTTTGGTTTTCTCGGTCCCAATGGGTCAGGCAAATCGACGGTGATCCGAATGTTGTGCGGATTGTTGGAGCCGACGGAAGGGACGGCGCGTATTGCAGGTTTTGACGTGACCCAACAAATAGACCAGATCAAAAACCTGATTGGCTACATGTCACAGCAGTTTTCGCTCTACGACGAACTAACAGTTTATGAAAACCTGATGTTCTACGGGCGGTTGTATGGGTTGCGAGGCGGGGAGTTAAGCAGGCGACGCGACGAGTTGGTGGCGCTTACCCATATTGAGCCGTATATGAGCCGGCGCGCAGGATTGCTGTCGGGAGGCTGGCGGCAACGGCTGGCCATGGCTTGTTCGTTGATGCATAAGCCGAGCGTGCTATTCCTGGATGAACCGACAGCGGGCATTGATCCAGTGGCGCGGCGTGAATTGTGGGATTTGTTGTTTGAATTTTCCAGCAAGGGCATGACGTTGTTCGTGACGACGCATTACATGGACGAAGCGGAACGCTGCACGCATGTCGGGTACATTCATATGTCGAAGTTGATTGTGTGCGGCTTGCCGGATGAACTGAAGCGGTTGCCGGAGGTTAATCCACCGGGAACCAAGCGCCGGGATGTGACGTGCGAGCATGTGACGATGGCGATGCAGGTATTGCGTCATATGCCGGGAGTGAAGAGCACGACGGTGTTTGGTCAATCAATGCACCTGCTCGTGGATGAAAATCTGCCAGAGGAACGCATCCGGGAGGAACTGGCGAAGGCGGGCATCAAACAGGTTGATATCAGGCCAATTGGCCCATCGCTTGAAGATGTGTTCGTGGCCCTGACCGCCAAAATGGAGAAGGCAAAATGAATAAAATATTTCGCGGATTCACAGCCATTCTTTACAAGGAATTCATCGTGGTGCTGCGCGACCCGATGACGCTGTTCTTCATGTTCTTTCCGCCATTGATTGAAATGATTGCGTTCGGTTATGCGCTCGATAATGACGTGAAGCATATGCCGATGGTGATCTTGAATGAAGATCGCACCACCGAGAGTCGGCAGGTGATTGATAATTTCGTGAATACCCAGACGTTTCGCGTGGTGGGTGAAGTGCAGAGTGTGACCGAGATGGCGGCAGCTATAAGAAAAGGAAAGGCGTACGTGGGGCTGCAAATTCCGCCGGACTTTACGCGCAACCTGCGCGCGGGACGCACGGCGCGTGTTCAGGTTTTGATCGATGGCTCGAACTCGACGACGGCGTTGCAGGCATTAAACACAGCCTTGGGTGTGACGCTACGACAAGCCGTAGTCACGTTGCTGGCCGAATCGGGGCGAAGCGATATCCCAATCGAGGTGCGGCCCCAGGTGCTTTACAATCCGGCGATGCGCAGCCCGAACTTTTTCGTGCCGGGCGTGATTGGCGTGGTGCTACAGATTGCCACGACGTTTGCTACGGCGATGTCGATCGTGCGCGAGCGGGAACGGGGAACATTGGAGCAATTGCTAGTCAGTCCGCTTTCGCGCTGGGGATTGATGCTTGGTAAACTGACTCCGTATCTGTGCATCGGCATGGCAATGGCGGTGGGATTGTTTGCCATCATGCACTGGCTGTTTGCGGTGCCGATTGCCGGGAGCCTCGTGGCGCTGTTCATTTCCACGTTGGTTTATGTGTTTGCGCTGTTAAGTCTTGGGTTATTGATTTCCACGCGGGCGAAGAACCAGATGCAGGCATTGCAAATGAGCATGACGCTTATCATGCCTTCGGTATTCTTTTCGGGATTTATATTTCCCCGCGAAACGATGCCGTGGATTTTTTATTCCATCGGGTCATGTTTGCCGACGACCTATTTTATTGAGTTGATGCGGGCGATTATTTTGCGCGGAGCAAGTTTGATGGAATTCTGGCAGCACTTGGTCGTGCTTTCGGCGATGGGATTGGGGCTGTTCGCAATTTGTGCATTGCGGTTCAAACAGAAAATTGCTTGAGGTTTATGTACGGCTTGGTGGGCAAACATCGAAATTGTTTCGCTCCTACCGGGGCTTGAATGTTTACCGGTGTGCCCATGGCTTACGCCATGGGCTAAATTCTTGCGCCGCTCCGCGGCTTATGAAGCTGAATTAACCTGCTTACTTATTCACTGGAGAGGCCGGGCTTTTGGAAGTCACATTCGTGGGAGGCGGACTGTGCGAGGGGATTTGCGTGATGATGCGGGCTCCACGTTTGTAATGGATATAGGAGTAAAACCACTGGAACAGCACAGAGATTTTGTTGCGGAAGCCCACCAGGAAAATCAGGTGAATGACGAGCCAAGCCATCCAGGCTAAAAACCCGGAGAACTCGAATTTGCCGATCTTGGCCACGGCGGCCGAACGGCCTATGGTGGCCATGGTTCCCTTGTCCCAATATTTAAAGGCGGGTCGAGGCGCGCTGCCAGCGAAGGACAAATCGTTCTCAATGATATTGGCCACATGCTTGGCTTCTTGCATGGCGGCAGGTGAAACGCCGGGAACGGGAGTGCCATCTTTCTCCAGCACGAGAGCCATATCACCGACGGCAAAGACTTCGGGGTGCCCGGGCAGGCTGAGATCAGGCTTGACCTTAACGCGTCCGGCGCGATCCAGTTCCACACCGAGTTTTTTTGTGAGGGGAGTGGCGGAAACGCCGGCCGCCCAAAGAATGTTGGCTGCCCAAATGGTTTCGCCATTCTCCAAATCCACACGGCCCTCGGAGATGTTTTTTACCTTGGTGGAGGTGCGGACTTCTACGCCGAGATGCTGCAATTGATTTTGAGCACTGTCGGACAATTCCGGTGGGAGATAGGCGAGGAGCCGCGGGCCAGCTTCAATCAAAATAACGCGCGTCTCGCCGGCATCGATGTGCCGGAAATCCTGTTTCAACACGTGACGAGCCAGTTCGGCAAAGGCCCCGGCGAGTTCGACTCCGGTTGGTCCGCCGCCAACAACGACGATGGTCATTAACCGCTCATGAGCATCGGGAGTAGGTTCGGTTTCCGCTTTTTCAAATGCCAGCAGAACCTGGCTGCGAATGCGCAACGCGTCTTCGAGAGTTTTCAAGCCGGGCGCAAATTGCTCCCATTCGGGATGGCCGAAATAGCTGGTGCAACCGCCCAGTGCGAGCACGAGGTAGTCATAGGTTAATACATTTTCCTGAAGCATGACTTTCTTCCCGGCGAGGTCTATGTCTTCGACCTCGTCGAGCAGGACGGTGAGATTGGGCCGGTCAGAAAGAATGGCGCGAACGGGTTGGGCGATGTCCGGAGCGGAGAGCCCGGCGGTGGCTACTTGATATAGCAGTGGTTGAAAAAGATGATGGTTGGTGCGGTCAACCAAGGTGATTTGGGCGTTCGGGTCATCAAAATGTTTGCAGAATTCCAGGCCGCCGAAACCTGCGCCTAAAACTACAATCCGAGGATGCTCATTCTCCGTCATGCCTCACTGTTTAACGAAATCGAAAAAAATGCAATTCTACAACGCGAGCAAGCGGCTTCTAATCGAGTCCGTCTGGAAAAGGCGATTGCGCCAGATCGGAAGGCAGGGGAAGTGTTGGTTGCGCGGGCAATTGATTGTTAATCATGATCTTTTGCCAAGCCTTGCGGGAGAGACTGGTGGTCAAATCTTCCACCTGGTCAACCGCGCTGAGAACCACGGGATCATCGTATTTCTGGACGTAAAGCGCGGCGATTTTGCCGATCAGGGAAGACATCTCGCTGCAATAATCGAGGTAGCGGGAAAGTTCGAAGCGGGTCATGGCACGTTTGGGCGAGGAGGCGGTGCGCGGGCCGGTGCCGACAATGGTTTCGGGGTCTTTGGTCAATTGGTGCATGTCCACGATGTGAGTTAGCGAGCGGAGTTCGTGGAGCAGTTTCAAGGCGCGATTCCGTTTCATGCGGACTTCCAGCGTGAAGAGGAAGAAGATGGCGCCGCCCAAGAGAAGAAAAGTATTCAGGGCGGCATCCAGGGCCTGCAGGAGTTCGGAGAAACGATCGATTTGCGTGGAGATTTTGAGATGCAGAACGATCCAGGTAATCAGCGCCAGAAAAGCGATGACCAAAATGCCAATGCCAATGCGAAAGGGCAGGAAAGGTTTGGAAATGGCTTCAGCTTTGACGGCCGATTTATTGGCCACCTGCAGCAACTCTTCCGCGACGTGCCCCAAGCCAGCTTCGGGGAACCGCTCCCGAATGCGATCCCGCAACCGGCGAACGGTTTCAACTATCTTGTCGGCGTCGAGGTTCCGATACACGCTGGTCAAATGCCCAAGAGCGGTGGAGGTGTCAAGTGGCGAATGCAAAATCACTGCTATGAAAGAAGCTAAATAAGAGCTAACGAAGTATTTTGAGCACAGGAAAGAAATCAGATAGCTTCAATTGTGTATTGATGGGATGAACTATGAAAATTACCTGGCCAGCATCGAAATCAGCCTTGCCCCGCTTGCGGTTGCGTGTGACCGCGACGGCGGAGTCGATTCTGCGTTCGGGGCATCCCTGGCTCTTCGCGGACAGCATTCATGAACTGAACCGGCCCGGAAAACTGGGAGAACTGGCGGTGATTTATGATCGCAAGGATAAGTTCCTGGCAGTGGGGTTGTTTGATCCGGATTCGCCCATTCGTGTGCGCGTCCTGCATGCCGGCAAGCCACAAACGATTGACCGAGCCTGGTGGCGGATGCGATTGGAGCAAACGCTGGCCACGCGAAAGGGTTTATTTGATGACCGGACCACGGGATATCGCTGCATTAATGGCGAAAGCGACGGATGGCCGGGGTTGGTGATGGATCGGTATGGCAATACGCTCGTGGTTAAACTTTATACGGCGGTTTGGTTGCCACGATTGGAAGAGATCGTTGGTTTGATCAATGAATTACAACCGAGTGAACGATTGGTGCTGCGGTTGAGTCGCAACATCCAAAAAGTGGCAGAAGCGGATTTCAAGAAGGTGGATGGACAAATTCTGCAGGGCGAGTCGTTGAATCAACCAGTAATATTTCTGGAGAGTGGACTGCGATTTGAAGCGGATGCAGTGCGCGGACAGAAAACCGGGTTCTTTCTGGATCAACGGGAGAATCGTCGGAAGGTGGAAAGTCTGGCGCAAGGACGTGCAGTTTTAAATGCGTTCAGCTTTTCGGGTGGATTTTCCCTATATGCGGCACGGGGAGGTGCGAAGTCGGTAACGGACTTGGATATCAGTGCTCATGCGTTGGCGAGTGCAGAGCGAAACTACAAACTTAACGAAGCGATGCCAGCAGTTGTGCGGTGTCCGCATGAGATGGTGCAAGCAGATACATTCGAATGGTTGGAACGGAATAAGAAGAAGTTTGACCTGATTATTTTGGATCCGCCGTCGCTGGCTAAACGCGAAGCGGAACGGGCCGGAGCCATTAGCGCCTACGGAAAACTGGCTTCGCTGGGAATCCAAGCTCTGAATCGGGGCGGGATTTTAGTGGCGGCTTCGTGTTCGGCGCATGTGACGGCGGAGGAATTTTTTGAGGTTGTTCGTCAGTCGGCTATGAAGTCGGGACGGAACTTTACCGAGTTGGAAACGACGCGGCATGCACCGGATCATCCGGCGAAGTTCAAGGAAGCGGAGTATTTGAAGGCGATTTATTTGGCGGTGGCGTGAGTACGCGGGAAGAAGGAAGAATTAGAGCCTCCTGACGGGCGTGTTGCTCAACTCGGAAAAGCTGCAAAAGGTGGTTGTCCAGGTGTTTTTAAAACTTGGAAAGACCCAAGAATCCTGCCCGTTTAACGTGCTGCGGCCGGGGACGGCCGCGCTCCGGGGATGTGGGCAACACGTCCTCACGGTGGCTGCTACAAAAAAGACGCCTCAAAAGAGGCGTCTTTGCTGCGAAGAACTGAAGATAAAATTAGAACAGGGTATTGGCGAGCGTGCCGACGATGCTGAGCGGGCCGGTATCTTCCAAGCCTTCCGTGGCTTTATCGAGCTTCTGCAAGGTCATCTTGGCGTTCTTGTAGAACTCCTGATCATTAACCAGCTTGCCGACGGAACCCTGGCCTTGATTTACCTTTTGCAAAATTTCCTTTGCGTTGGTCATGGTCGCAGTCGCTTCGCGATAGAGCGCGTCATCCTTTAACAGTTTGCCAACTGTGCCCTGCCCGGAATTAACCTGATCAACAATAGTGCGAGCCGCGGCAACTGTCTTCTGAATTTCGTTAGCAGCATTCTGAAGATTGGTGATGGACGCAGACGCAGAATTGTAAAGCGATTCATCATAAATCAGTTTGCCAACCGTTCCTTTGCCTTCCGCGATTTGGGCGGAGATGCCTTGAAAATTGGCGATCATAGCTGTCAGTTTGGGATTGTTCTGACGCATGAAATCGGTGAAGGGCCCGAGGAGGTTATCAATCTTATCACCCGTAAAACTCTTGGTGAGGTTTTGCACACCACTGGCGACATCATCCAACTTGGCAATCAATTGGCTCATATCGGGCTGCTCGACAGTTTCGATGAGCTTATTCTGCTCAAGCTTCGGGGCGCTGGCAGAGCCAAAGTCGATGGCGACATAATTTTCGCCAATCAATCCCTTGGATTTGATGGTAGCCTTGCTATCGGTATGGACTGGTGCGTCCTTGTTCAGCTTCAAGACCACTTCCACTTTGTTCTCGGCGAGTTGGATTTTCTGCACCTGGCCCACCGGCACGCCGGCCATTTTCACCGCGTCACCGACCTTAAGTTCCTGGATGTTGTTGAACCGAGCGCGCAAATGATAGCCGGGCTTGAATATATTCACGCCGCCAATGAGTTCGATGATGATAAAGGCGGCAATCATCGCAAGGGCAATGAACAGGCCCAGCCGGGTTTCCAGCGTGTTTTTCATAGAGTAGTTTTAATGAGGTTTAAAATCCGCGGTCAAGAATTTCTGAATCAAGGGATCTTTATTTCGCTTAAGTTCATCGGGAGAGCCGATGGTGAGGATTTGACCATCATTAATGAAGGCAATCCGGTCCGCCACGCCAAAAGCAAGGTCCCGATCATGCGTAACAACGAGGGAGGTGACGTGAGCACGTTCCTGCAGTTGTAAAATTTCCTGTCCGATAATGACCGCTGAAAGCGGGTCCAACTCGCTGGTCGGTTCATCATAGAGGATGAGTTGCGGCTCAATGACCAGGGCGCGAGCGATGGCAACGCGCTTTTTCATGCCGCCGGAGAGTTCACTGGGCAGCTTGTCTTCCTGGCCCTTAAGACCAACAACCTCTAATTTCTCGGCGACGATGCGCGCGATTTCACGGGGTGGTTTGAGCTGGTGTTCAGCCAGATAAAGTCCGACATTTTCGCCAACCGTCAATGAATTCAACAGCGCGCCGGATTGGAACACCATGGCAAGGCGGTATTCTTCCATGACTTCGGCCGATAAAATCGGCTTGCCGTTGAGGAGGATTTCTCCGGCATCGGGTTCTTCAAGGCCGATAACATGTTTGAGCAACACGCTTTTGCCGCTGCCGCTGGGCCCCATGAGGACAAAGATTTCGCCGGGTTGGACCTCGAAATCAATGCCCTTGAGCACTTCCTGGCCGTGGAAACTTTTGCGCAGGCCGCGTGCCTGCACACGAACACCTGGTTGGTCTGAGTTGGGCGAGCTATTCATGGATCAATATTTAGAGCAGCAAGCGGGTCAGGAAATAATCCAGAATCACAATTAAGACAATGCAATTGACGACAGCCTTGGTGACCGAGCGACCGATGCCACGTGGTCCGCCAATGGTTTGCAAACCTTGATGACAGGAAACAATACCAATCACGAGCGCAAAGACAAAGCTTTTGAAAAGGCCGTTGGCCACGTCGCCGAAGCCGACAATTTCGCGCAAATTAGTGAAGAACGACTGGAAAGAGACCCCAATTTTGTGATTAGTAACGGAAACAATGGCACCACCACCCCAACCCACCAGGATTGAGAAAATAACCAGGAGAGGCACGGCCACAGCGATGGCCGTCAAGCGGGGCAGCACCAGGTAATGAATGGGATTGATATTCATGGTGCGCAGGGCATCGATTTCCTGATAGACGCGCATGGAACCAATTTCCGCCGCCATGGAAGAACCAATCCGACCGGCGATGAGAATGGACATCATGACCGGGGCCAGTTCCTTGCACATGGAAATACCAACGAGGCCACCCACGGAATTGGCGAGCCCACGTTCAACCAATACGGGGCCAGTGAGCAGAGCAATAACGCCACCAATAAAGAAGGAAAGAATGCAAACCATCAGCAGGCTCGCATTACCAATTTCAAAGAACTGGTCGAAGATCTTCTGGCGATAACGCCACGCCAGAGGCAGCGAGCGCACCGTGCGCGAGAAGAGCAGCATCATTTCGCCGATATTTTGAAACATATATGAAATTCAATTAACGCCCGGGTGAACCCTTGGGCAAGTTGCTTTTGTCTTTGCCTACAGGAATATAACACACGCACCAATGTTTACCTTCAGGGTTTGATTGATACTGAAAAAGCCCAAAAAGCAACGAGATTCTTTTGGTTTCTGGCGCGGTTTGACGCCGGTAAAGGTTCCAAAGCAATGACTGGCTGGCAGCATGGGTGGTGGGATTCTTTTCTGAACGCCATAGGGCATAGACAGGAGAATAGTCCCGTTCGATGCTTTTGTTGGTCGGCAGGAATGGTTCAAGGACGGAAAGAATCTGGAGCCGCTGGTTGCCGTTGAGGTCGCGGCGATAGGTGTAAAACGGCAGGAAGGCCGCGCGGCGCGCGCTTTGGCCGGTCTCGGTATTCTTCTCACGCACATCATCGTACAGAAAATACATGATCCGGGTCCGCTCACGATCCAGCGGGGCGGATTTAATGCGGTTGTATTTATAGAGCATCCCGAGATAAACGTTACTTTCGAGGTTGGTGCTTTGTGCGTGGCTGTAAATGGGCCAGAAACGATTGATGGTCTTGCCTTCACCACGGGCAAAGACGATGAAGGGCCAGGGGCCGTCCCATTCGCGATATTTCCTTTCACGATCATTTGTCCAGGTAAAGAAGGGCCAGCAGACCGAGGTGGAATCGCGCAACCTGGAACGGTACAGGATGTAAAAGGGAAGAAAGGCATGCTGACGGGCCTCGTTGTCCGAGCCGATCCCCGTGGTGGTTTCGGAAAAGAAGGGCCAGAGAATGAAGAGCTTATCATGTCCGGGAACTTGATCCACGTCGCCGAAGCCATTGGTCTTGGTTGTGATGTCCTTATGTTCCTTGCCGACCAGCGGCCAGAGTTGCCAGCCCTTTAGACCATCACCATGACGAAGATGAAAGAAAGGGTAAGGCATGTTGTAGGTGATGACGTCATGCTTCCGCGACTGGACGTAGAAGGGCATCATCACAAAATTGATTTCATCGCGGAAAAGGCGATTCCGCAAATGGCCATAGAAAGGAACGACTGCGGTGTAGTTTTGACTGGGATCTTTTGATCGTTGTTGGAAGTAGATGGGAAACAAGGTAAAGCGGTGATTCGTTTTATCAGTTTGCTCTCCGCCGGTGGCAAAGGCGAAGAGTTGAAAGAATTGCCAGCGGGTTTCTTCACCAAACCGGTCATAGGTCAGCAACGGGTAAAGGAAATCGTATTCTTCATATTCCACCGAAGGGTCAGTGGTTCGGGAGAAGAAAGGGGGAATGGCCCATTGATGCTGGGTTTCCCTGTCTTCAGAATAAAAGAACGGGCCAGCCGCTTCCTTGCGATGGCCGGGAGTCAAAGTAAGGTCGAACTCATCATAGAGCGGCCCGGCATGGATGGGCTCCGCCGAAACCGGCTGTGACGCCAGACAGCACACTGCCAGACAGCAGATAATCAGCTCTTTAATGAGGAACATGACTTCACGTAAACGGATTCGACCGCCAAATAGTAGTTCGATAGATAGTTCCGTCAAGCAACGCCACAAATTTCCAAGAACTAATAGCAACCCGAACGTTAACGTTATCGAAACGGTTATAAAGCCTGCCAATTGTCATTTTAACATATGGATTGACTTGAATGCCGTTTTCTCTATGCTCACAGGATTACTTGAGGTTTTTACCTCGGTTCCTCCCGACCCAGTGTCGATTGTGCATTATCGCCACTGGGTTGTTTTTTCACCTTACCCCGCCGCGGAACAATCAGAATGAGCAATGCAGGCAGGAAAGTCAGGCTCGCGATCATACAGGTTGCAACTCCCGTGGACATGACAATCCCGAGACTTCTAATGCCCTGATGCTGAGCCAGAATCAAGCTGCCAAAACCGGCAATAGTATTCAGCGCCGAGATGAACACAGCCTTGCCGGTGCTCTTGGCAAGAATGCCGGGGTTCTGCTCTTCCGCAAACCGATTGAGAATGTGAATGCCGTTCGTAACGCCAATGCCGATGACCAGAGGCAGGGTCATGATGTTGGCCGGGTTGAAAGGAATGTGGAACAGACCCATGATGCCGCCCATCCAAGCGGAACCGATGGCAACGGGCAACAGGGCCAAAACCACAGAAGTGATGCTGCGGAAATGGAGGAACACCATGATGACGATCGCTATCAGAGCATAATAGGCAGCCTGAATATAGCTGTCTTTTAGCAGGGTGGTGTATTCAAAGAGCTGGATTGGAGTGCCGGTGACGTTGGGATCAACGGTGCGCAGTTCTTTTACAAACTCCTCCTGCTTATCGCGCTGCCATACGTCGTACTTTGGATAGACCTGCAGGAGATGTTTGCCCGTGACGCCGATGAAACGATTCCGCAGTGCAGGCGGCAGGTCTTTGACCTGCAAACGGGAGCTATTGTCCTGATCGCGAAGGGATTCGAACGTTTCATGGACATCGTCGAACAAAGCGCGCTGATAAGCGCCAAGTTTTTCTGCGGCGAGATGGGGATCCATGCTGAGCATTTGTTTACGCAACTCGTTGATGGAATTGCGTAGTGACAGAAGTTGATCGGAAAGTTTTGGTTCAACCGACGGAACATTGGTGGTTTGGACAATGTCGCTATTGTTCGTGAGTGTGATCGGCGGCTTGGGGGGATTAGCCGCCTCGTCTTTACGCACCTCCTCGGCGGCGGCTCCCATATAGCCATAAGTAGAGTAGAGGGTATAACTCAGTTTATTAAGATCCACTGGGGCGGGATCGGCAGGTTGAAAATGCACTGGAGCGATTTCTCCTTTGATTTCACCGATCAATTTGAGCTTCTCGGTGGAATCCTGAACAAGGTAAGGTGCCATTGAAATCACATCTGCCACGGCGGGGAGTTCTCTTAACTGTTTTTCCAACTTCACCGCCTGTTCTGGTGTATCGGCCACAACCGCGGCAAACAAAACGGACTTGGAGGTGGCATTGGTCGAACTGGTTTTCGTTTGGGCAGTGGCATCAATCAATTTCTCTTCGAATACAACCGCTGGCAGGCCTTTGGACTGCATGTTGAGCAGATCGTAATCAAAATACACTTTCCGAAATTGCAAAATTGAAAGACCGGTCAAAATGAGAGTGATAACGATGACGGTAATGGGCCGGCGCAGCCAAATGCCTTCAATGCGCGCACGCAAGTCCGCCCCCGTAATTTTTCTCTCAGGCTGCGGTTGATGATGGTCCAAGGCGTTTTGGCGACCACGGAACAATAGGACGGGCAGCAGGGTCAACATGGGGATCAAGCAGACCAACATGCCACCACCGCAGATGATGCCCATCTCCTGAATGCCTTTGAAATTGGTCAGGGCCATGGCGAGGAAGGCTGCGGCGGTCGTCAAAGCGCCGGTGAAAATGCCTTGGCCGGTAAAAACAATCGCTTTGCGAATGGCGGTTTCTTCGCTGCGACCAAGCCGCAGCTCCTCTTCATAGCGCGTGATCAAGTGAACGCCGAAATCAATGGCCAAGCCGATGAGTATCGGCACAAAAGTAATGGTCAGGATGTTCAAATGCCCGACCACGAGAGTGGTAAAGCCCATCGTGTAGCCAAGGCCAACAATCAAGCAGAGCGTGGCCTTAAGCGGGCGTCCGGTTTCCTGGTAGCCATAAATAAAGATCAGCGCGCAGAGGAGCAGGGAGACAATACTGGCGATCGTAGAATCTTTTTGGGACTGTTCCATTTCGTCATGTTCCAGCACCGGCTCGCCGGTTACGCCCACATTCAGTCCAGGAACTTCACGTTCGGTTTGGGCGACCAGATCGCGCAACCGTTCCACAGCCGGGCCGTTGAGGCTTTCATTGCGCGCGCGCGCGGTGACGAGATAAATCCTGCCTTGAGCGAAAGTAATGTAAATTTGCTGCTCCGCCTGATCGCCAGCGTCAAAGAGCGCATAGATGGCCGGAGAAACCGGAGCGCCAGGCCGTTTCAAGCTGCCCGTGGCTTCCTTGACAATGCGTTCCAACATGGGAACCGCCTTGATCATCGCTTCATTCTCCGCGTTGGCTTCACGTCTCGCGTTAAGAAATTGGGAATTCACCATCGCAAACAGCGAGGTCAGGTTGGTGGCCTGGGTGAATCGTTGAATAAAAGGGATGTAGCCGGTAAGCATCTGCCGAAGTTCCCGCAAATCCGGCTCCGGAAAGAAAAGAAGGGCCTTGGGACCCATCATGGCGGGGTCACCCTTATAAAAAATATCGGTGAAGATATTCGTTTCCGCTTCGAGCTTGGCCCCCAGTCGTTCAACAAACTGGCGGTTCTTCTCCATGTTCTCACTTTCCACGACCACCACGAGATCATCCTGGGTGGGAAACTCTTTTTTAAACTTCAGGAAGTTCTGGTGATATTTTTTGTCCGAACCCACCAGATTATCGCGGCTGGGGTCAAACTTCAGATTGTAAACCGTGTAAACAACACAGAGGCCGAACAACAGGAATTGAGGCCAAAGAAAGAGCCAGCGATGCCGAATGACGGCACCAGCCAGCACGCCCAAAGCGCGGCCAAGAAATGTTTCAGACAATGACTTCATCTATCCAGAACCCGTTCAATCCCCATCAGCGGAAAAGAATTCCACAAAGAAATGTGCAAAGACTTATCGCCCATTATAAATGAGGTGGCAAATTTTCCCGTTAGAGCCAATCGACTATCGGCCCATTTCGGCTTCGTGGCACGAATAATCGTCATCCTATTAGAGGCGCGACATTGCGGTTTATTCAGCCTGCGGCTTCAGGAAATTCCGCATTGGAATAGACCTCTTTGACGTCCTCATGATCTTCCAAGAGGTCGGTCAATTTGGTTACGGCACTGACCGCGGTGGGATCGGTCAGGGGCACGGTAATGGTGGGCAAATAGGTTACTTCCGCCGAAGCGCATTTGATTTCCTTGGCCTCAATTTGTTTATGGACCGCTTCAAAATGGATTGGATCCGTTAAAACTTCGTAGCCTTCAGCTTCTGCCTTGAAATCTTCCGCGCCCGCTTCCAGCGCGATTTCCATGAGTTGATCTTCGTTGGCGGCATCGCGTGAAATAATCATCTGTCCTTTGCGCTGAAAAAGGCGGGTCACGGAACCGGCGGTGGCAATGGAGCCGCCGCTTTTGGTAAGAATGCTGCGGATTTCGGCGGCAGTGCGATTGCGATTATCGGTGCTTAATTCCACCAGCATGGCAACCCCATTGGGGCCATAAACTTCATAGGTCAAATCAACAAAATCGGTTGTTTCCCCGCCACCGGTGCCTTTTTTGATAGCGCGGTCAATGTTGTCATTGGGCATGTTGGCGCCACGACATTTGAACAATGCCATGCGTAACCGGGGATTCATGTCTGGATCCGCTCCGGCCAATTTAGTGGCGATGGTGATTTCCTTGGAAAGCTTGGCGAATATTTTGCCGCGCTTGGCGTCAATCGCGCCTTTGAAATTCTTGACCTTTGCCCATCTGCTATGACCAGCCATATATCAATATCAAATCAATTAACTTCGAAGAATTCTAAATCTATTCCCGCAGTTATCAAGCGTTCACAGAACCCGGTGAACTATTGCCCATTGCGGCTGGTTCCACAAATACCGCCGTGCCATAACATAAAACTTCGGTGATGCCGGGAGAAATTTCCGTGGCATCGTAACGCATGCCGATGACGGCATTGGCGCCTACTTCGCCCGCGTGGGTCAGCATCAAACGAAAGGCGTCACCGCGCGCCTGTTCGCACAGCGTGGTGTAAATCGAAATATTTCCGCCAAAAATACTTTGGATGCTCGCGCCAAAATTGCCAACAATGGAACGGGAGCGGACGATGATTCCCCGGACCACGCCGAGATTTTTAACAACGCGATACCCGGGCAAATCAAACGTTGTGGTGGTCAACGCATGTGTGTTGTTCATAGAGCAGGTTCATTGAACATGACCCGGGGCTGGCTAAGAAGCTTAATTTTGAGTGAAGCAGCGTCGGTGCAGGAAGGAAAACAACTCAGTTGGTATCGTAAGTTGCCAGGGTGGTGCGGGTGACGCGGAAGAATTGGTTCGTCGGTGTGGCCGCAGTGGATATTGTGCCGCGATTAAAGGTGGCCGCAACGCCGGTGGCGTTTGTGGTCCAGGAGTTTAGATTGCCACTGGCTTCGACGCGATAGGTGCCGCCTTCAGTTGCGCTCCAAACGAGCGTGACAATATTATTCGTCACTGTGGGCTTGCTGAGTTGTAATGCTGAGCTTGCGCCGCCGACGAAGTTGGTGGTTACAGTTTCGGTGATACTCGCGACAGTGTTGCCGGTCGGGTCGCCGTAGAAGCTGCGGCCCATGTTATAAGAAAAGGCGGGTGCGCCGTTTGTGGTGATGGCGACAAAATAAGCGTAAGTGCCGTTGGGGAATTCCGGCGTCACGCAATAGCGACAATTGTATTCGTTGAGATCGAAATCCACGCTGAGGGTTTTGCCGAGATCGCCAAGGTAATCATTATCTTCAATGTAGCGACCGAGTGGGTAGGTGGTGCTGACATTTGGGCCATATTCACTCGCAGTGAGCGTGGCTGAACGGTTATTGGCGCGTGCGGCCCAAGCAGGGAGATTGGTGCGTCCGTTGGTCGTGCCATTCTGACCGTCACGAATGACAAAACCGGAAACCATGCGCCGCACGCCACTCGCCGCATTGGTTGGATTGGAGTAACCATACGGCCCATAAATGGGAAAACCGTCGCGCACCCAAGCAACAATAGGTGAATGCTTCGTTGGAGTGGCCACACTCTCGGTATAACGATTGTTGATGGAATTGTAGTCCACGTGATCACCGAGTTGGTAGCGCAAGGCGATGGGGTTGGCGTGATAATGATGATTGGCTCCGGCCTGATGAGCGAGCGCAGCATCGAACGTCACGCTTTCGTTTACATAGGCATCGCGGTTCCACAGCCCGCTACCCTGCACTTCGGAAGAGCCATTCCAATAGAAGGCGTCACGATTATCGAATAGCGCCACACCATTGACAAAATATCCGACTGCACCAAGGCCGGTGAGAGTTTTGCTGGCGGGCACAGTTGGATTGCGCGGGATGCGATAGAGAACTTTCTGGTTGGAAGGATAGCTGGGGAAGAGCTGTGTCTTCGCCGCGTTAAGATACCATGGCCCCATCACATAACTGGCGAGGCCACTGCTGCGAATATAAACCCAGTTCGCCGAATAGGAAACTTCGCGTATGCCGGCATAGACCGGGGAGGATTGCGTGCCCGAGCCGCGACTCCAGGTGGTCACGGCATTGCCGGAGGTTTCATCGCCGGAAGTAGCGTAGATGCGCGCGTATTTGCCGGAGTTTTGGGTGAACCACGAATCAATCCGTGCATCCGCAGCTTGTGTGCTGGTGACGATGTGAGCCGCGATAACAACAGCAGCCATAAACATGTTGATAGATGTTGTTTTCATGAAGGTTTGGCCTGGTTGGATTTTAGGATGGAAAGTTGTCGGCGGATCGAAGCGACACACGATTTTTCCACCTCGATCCGCCGTTGTCTCACACGAGACAAATTGTTGGGGAAGTGTTCATTAGTTAATGGTGAATCCGCTCGCCTGAGTATAAGTAGGGCCGCTCGGCTGGCCGGGCGGTGGCGAGAAGGTAATGGTCACCGTCTGGCTGCCGGTGGTTGCGCCCGCTGGAATCGTGAGCGTGCCG
>JAQGPC010000243.1 GCA_028293285.1 Pedosphaera sp. | reverse complement strand
TGGGCTTCCTTTCGGGTTTTTGACCCTTTGCCCACTGTCCGTCAAATCAATGCAACCCAATGGAGTGATGGAGTGATGGAGTGATGGAGTGATGGAGTGATGGAGTGATGGAGTGATGGAGTGATGGAGTGATGGAGTGATGGAGTGATGGAGAAAACCGTTGAAACGGTTTTTATTTTACGGTGCATGGTGACACCCGGCTGAAGCAGGGTGTTAATGAGAAGGAGTGGGCGATAGTGGTAATGAGGTGCGGTTATAATCGAGCTAGTTTGTTCGGGTGAAGTTTCACACGGTCTGAAACGACCGGCTTTTGCAGGTTGAAAACCTGCGATACGGCAGATTGGAAAATCTGCGCTGAGAACGAGTGAAGTCTGCGTTACGTGGCTTTAAATTCGCGGTTGACCCGAGGAAATGATTTTCCTTACTCTCTAGACCCTAACTTTAAAAACAAAACGCAAAATTATGAATACAATCGTTCCTCTGATCAGTTCCGGTACTACCGGTCCTCTGGGTGTTCTTCATCTGCCACGTTTGTGGCTCAAGGCTTCCCTCGAAGCTTGTGGCAAGCTCGCTGCTGGTTATCCCGGCGCCGGCAAAGGCTATGACCAGATGGTCATTGACGGTCTCGGTTTGAACCGCGATGCAGTCCTGAGCTTCATCAAGACCACCAAGCCGACTTATCCCCAATTCGAAGCTTGGGTGAAGGCAAATGGCACCAAGGTGGACAAGGCGTCCATCGAGAGTTTGAATGCCGCGATCAAGGGTTATAATCATGATGACGGAACCCGCAAGGGCATCCTGAGCGCCAATGGCTTGGCGGATGATGCTGCTGCCTGCAAAGATGCTGTGAACTTGAACAACTTGGACGACTGGAAGGAATTCCACGACGCGGTTTTGAAGTAAACTGCCTTTAGTTTTCAAGCCGGTGCGGGCCATGTGCCTGCACCGGTTTTTTATTTGGAGTCCAAGCTTTAGCTTGTTTAAAAAAACGAAGACAGGGAACAAGCTGAAGCTTGGACTCCGAACGGGGGCTCGACACTGGATGGCTGGTTGAACTAATCTTGGCGCACATTTCCAACCAAAGATTTTTTTATGAAAGCGAATGAATATATTTTCCCAAGACGATTGACGCGTCGCGATTTTATGAAAATGGCGGGTGTGGCGACGGTGGGTTTGGCGTTGCCAAGCTTGGTTCAGGCGGCAGAAAAGAAGGAACCGGTACGTATTGGCAGCGGGTATCATACTTATGAACTGGTGGAGGATTGGGGCAAGTTGCCGGACGGGATGAAGTATGGGTTTGGTTGCGGGGTGATTGTGGATTCCAAG
This sequence comes from Pedosphaera sp., assembly GCA_028293285.1. Classification (GTDB taxonomy): domain Bacteria; phylum Verrucomicrobiota; class Verrucomicrobiia; order Limisphaerales; family Pedosphaeraceae; genus Pedosphaera. The sequence continues at coordinate 14,587 of JAQGPC010000243.1, read as the reverse complement.
GACAGGGTTTACGTGACCTCGCGCTCGGCCAACCCGTGCGTCGCGATTTTTGATCGTAAAGGAAAGTTGCTGGAAACGTGGAGCAATGATTTTGCGGACAAGGTCGGACTGACGACCGCAGAAGTGGCGGACACGGCGCATTGCCTTTACTGGAGCAAGGAAGGCAGGAACGAATTTATTTATTGGACGGAAAATGTCAGCACCAACAAGGAGGGGCCGAAGAAAGGGAAGCGTGTTTACAAAACGGATTTGAAGGGGAAGGTGCTTTACACCATCGGCAATGTGGAGAAGGAGGATAGCACGTCACAGAAGTTCGATTGGACGAATCCAACGGATGTGGCGGTCGCGCCGAACGGGGACATTTATGTGGTGGATGGTTATGGCAGCCAGCGCGTGAGCCGGTTTGATAAACATTTCAAGCATCTCAAAACCATTGGCGCGCCCGGCAAGGAACACGGTCAGTTCAAAACCTGCCACGGTGTCTGGATCAACACGCTCAGAAAGGGGGAACCGGAGGTTTATATTGCGGATCGGACAAATGGGCGGATCGAGGTGTTTTCGCTGGATTTGGAATACAAACGCACCGTTTTGGGCGGCGAAGTGCGCAATCCGTGTTGTTTCTATCAGCATAAGGGAAACATGTACGTTCCTGATTTGGGAGGTCGCCTGACGATTATTGATGCGGAAGACAAATTGGTGGCACATTTGGGTGATGGCAAAGGCAAGCCGGATAACAAGACTAACCCGGCACTATTCGCCGCGCCGCATGCGCTCACGGTGGATTCGCACGGAGATATTTATGTAGTGGAGTGGGTGAACTTTGGGCGTCCAAGGAAGTTTAAGCATACGCCGCAGAAGGTTTGAGCGGATGGAACTAAAACAAAGCGGTGGCCAATGTCTTTGAAAATATAGCAATCTTGCCAGTGCAATGATTGCTGCGGAGGACGGTCGCTCTCCAAAGTTATAGCTTCCTCACGGGCGTGTTGCCCAAATCGGAAAAGCTGCAAAAGGCGGCTGTCCAGTTTGTTTTAAAGTCTGGAAAAGCCTAAGAAGCTTGGCTGTTTAACATGCTGCGACCGGGGACGGCCGCGCTCCGGGGATTTGGGCAACACGCCCTCACGTCGGCTACGTGAGTTAATTATTAACTTGCGAGTTCGACGATGGACTCGGAGCCGCTGCTGCCGATGATGCGGACAGGCTGGCCTTTGGAAATCATTTCGCCCTGAGTGATGACATCAAGGATTTGTTGATCGAATTGGGCTTTGCCGCCGGGGCGAAGGTTGGAGATGGCGACGCCAGTTTGACCGATGCGGGAGGTTTGTTGCTGTTGTTGTTCCGCAACTGAGGTCACACCACTGGCAGTTTGGGAAACCAAGGCTCCGTAGATGGAGGTTTTGGGCAGGATGCGGGCCAGGAGAATCGCGATGACGATGGAGACGCCCATGGCAATGGTGAGGTTTTGCAAGGGGAGTCGGAGTTGCGGCAAGGTGGGCAAGGCGGGTGTGCCGGGATACATATCCACCATGGCCATGACCAGCGAGATAATGATGAGGATCAACCCCACAATGCCCGGCAAGATGGTCCCGGGATGAACAAAGAATTCGCTGATGAGAAGTGCCAAGCCGATGACGAAGACGATGATCCATTCCATGCCGGAAAGGCCGGCAACATAGCCGCCGAGGAAATAAAGGACAAAGGCAAGCACGGCGATGATACCGGGCAGCATGACGCCGGGGGTTTTGATTTCGATGTAGATGCCGATAAGGCCAATTATAAGCAGGAGTGGACTGATGGCGTTGATCCAACTGCCTAATTTTTCCGCGCCGGTGGGTTTAATGGTAGTGACCTGGGCATGGGCATAGCCGAGTTCGTCGAGCAAGGCTTCCAGAGAATCGACGGTGCCGGAGGAGAGGAGTGGCTTGGGCGGTTTACCGTATTCCTGCTCGGCTTCAGTGTTGGTGAGGGTGAGGATTTCGCCTTTTTTATTGAGAGTCTTGCCGTCAATGATCAGTTCTTTGTTTTTATCAATCATGGCTTCGATGACTTCAACGTTGTAGCCGTTTTTTTCAGCGACGCGCCGCACTAAGGCACGGACAGCGGAGGTCATCTTGGCTTCCACAGTGCTGGGCATATCCTGAACGCCACCGCCGCCGGGTGACATTATTATGGGAGCAGCTGCGCCAATGACGCTTTGTGGGGCCATGTAAATTTTCTGAGTGGCCACGGAGATGAAGGCACCGGCGGAAAAGGCCCGATCATTAACGTAGGTGGCGGTTTCACCTTTGAAATTATTGAGGATTTCAATGATTTCTTCGGTGGTGTCCACGCGACCGCCATTGGTCTTCATGTCGAGAACGATAAGGTCAGCCTTGGCTTCCATGGCTTTCTTGACGCCGCGGCGGACGAGATAGGTCAAGGGCGGGTCAATATTTTCGCGGATGGGAATGACAAAAACGCGTTTAGGTGCATCGGCAGCGGGCAAGTTTGTCGCCGCGCCGAAAAGACCGAGTAAGCCAAGAATCAGCGCCAACCATTTCCTCATAAAGCCAGCGTAGTGTATCTGTAAAGGGGGTGCAAGGAGAGTAACGGGAATGCGGAAGACATGTTTTCGGCGGTCATAGACCGCCGCTACAGCAAGAGGCTGAAAACTTATCACCGCATGCGGGACGGGCGTTTCCAACTACATGGAACAACTTGGGAATATCTTTTCTGCGCCAAGTCTTGCCTGAGGCAGAGCAGGCATTAAACTGTTCCCATGTCGCACGCTGACTTTGTACATCTGCATTTGCACACCGAGTATTCGCTACTCGATGGGGCATGCCGGCTTGACCGGCTGATGGACAAGGCGCATGAACTCAAATTCCCCGCGCTGGCCATCACCGACCACGGCGTGCTCTACGGGGCAATTGATTTTTACAAGGCAGCCCGCGAGAAGGGAATCAAGCCGATCATTGGCTGCGAAGTGTACGTCGCGCCGGGCAGCCATAAGGAAAAGAAGAGCTCGAACGGTGGCCGGGATGTCTATAATCATTTGGTCCTGCTCGCGAAGGATGAGATTGGTTATAAAAATTTGATCAAGCTGGGCACGGTGGCGCATCTGGATGGGTATTACTACAAACCGCGTATTGACCGGGAACTGTTGGCGGAAAATAAGGAGGGATTGATCGCTCTTTCGGGCTGTCTTGCGAGCCAAATTCCTGAAGCCATCATGAAGGATAATCTGCAGAAGGCGCGGGACACGATTGATTGGTTCAAGCAGACGCTGGGGCCGGAGAATTTTTATTTGGAATTGCAAAATCACGGCATTCCCGAGCAGGCGAAGGTCAATCGCTATCTGATTCCATGGGCCAAGGAATTCGGGCTCAAGCTGGTGGCGTCGAACGATGTGCATTATGTTGAGAAGGGCAATTCCCATGCGCACGATTGTTTAATCTGCATCGGCACGCAGACGCAATTGGCTGATACGAAGCGGATGAAATATGTGGAGGAACAGTTTTATCTGCGCTCGGCGGAAGAGATGAAGGCGCGGTTCAGTGAAGCGCCGGAAGCGGTGCAGAACACGCTGGAAGTAGCCGAGAAATGCAATCTGGAAATCGAGTTTGGGAAATTGCATTACCCGGTGTTTCATCCGCCGGAGCATTTCACGCGGGAAGGTTATTTGCGGAAGTTGCTGGCGGAAGGATTGCATCGGCGTTACGGGATGCATGTCCGGGCGGAAGGGGAAGAATTCATCGTTGAGAAGATTGATGATGCGCGGCGGTTGCCAACTTTTCAGGAAGCCCAAAGTCCAAAATCTAAAGTCCAAGGTTCAGAGGCGAAGGCATCGAGTAATGGAGAGCCGGAAGTTCCTGTTGCGCCGGTGACCAATATGGAAGATCCGGCGGCAGCGGCGGCCATCAAGGCGGTCATTGACCGGTTGCAGATGGAAATCAAGGTCATCGAGAAGACCGGGTTTACCAGTTATTTTTTAATTGTCGGTGATTTCGTGCGCTATGGGCGTGACAATGGCATTTCGTGCGTGGCGCGCGGTTCGGCGGCAGGGTCGCTGGTCACCTATTTGTTGGAAATTGCGAACGTGGACCCGATTCGTTACGGGTTACTCTTCGAACGATTCCTCAATCCTGAGCGTGTCAATCCACCGGATATCGATATTGATTTTGCGGATGATCGGCGCGCGGATGTTATCGCGTACGTTCGGCAAAAGTATGGAAATGATTCCGTGGCGCAGATTGTCACGTTCGGCACGATGGGCGCAAAGTCAGTGGTGCGCGACGTGGGTCGTGTGATGGGGCTGAGTTATGGCGAATGCGACCGGCTCGCGAAGATGATTCCCACCGATTTGAAGATGGATTTGGCGAAAGCGTTGAAGCAATCGCCGGAGCTTAAGGCAGCATATGACACGGAGGAGGTAACGCGTGAATTGCTCGATACAGCTTTTGTCCTGGAAGATATTACGCGCAACTCCTCGGTGCATGCCGCCGGTGTGGTGATTGGAGACCAACCGCTAGTCAATCTGCTGCCATTGAAGGTGGATGAAGACGGGACGCTGGTCACGCAATATGCGATGAATCCAGTGGGCGATTTGGGCCTGTTGAAGATGGACTTCCTCGGCCTGAAAACGCTGACGGTCATTCGCAATACCTGCGAGATGGTGAAGGCGACTAAGGGGATTGATATTCCGATTGATAATTTGCCACTGGATGACAAGAAGACTTATGAGCTGTTGAATAATGCGCTGACGCTGGGAGTGTTCCAATTGGAATCCAGTGGCATGCGCGATTTGTGTCGCAAGTTCAAGATTGGGTCGGTGGAGCATATCACGGCGTTGGTCGCGCTCTACCGTCCGGGACCGATGGACCTGATTCCGGAATTCATCAAGCGGCGTCATGGTGAAGTGAAGATCGAGTACGAGCATCCGTTGCTGGAACGCATTTGCAGCGAGACTTACGGCATCATGGTTTATCAGGAACAGGTGATGCAGGCGACGCAGATCCTGGCGGGTTATACGCTCGGCGGCGCGGATTTGTTGCGGCGCGCGATGGGCAAGAAAAAGGTCGAGGAAATGCAGAAGCAGCGCGATACCTTCGTGAAGGGTTGCGCGAAGACGAACAATATTTCCGCATCGAAAGCGAACCAGATTTTCGATTTGCTCGAAAAGTTTGCCGGTTATGGTTTTAACAAATCGCATGCGGCGGCTTATGCGATCGTGGCCTACCAGACGGCGTATCTGAAGGCGAATTATCCGGTGGAGTTCCTCAGCGCCATGATGACGAACGACATGGCGGACACGGACAAGTTGGCGCAGTTTATTGCGGAGTCGCGCGCGATGGGAATCGAAGTATTGGCGCCGGATGTCAATGAAAGCCAGGTGGCTTTCGCGCCTGCGCGCAATGGGACGGTGATCCGGTTTGGCATGGCGGCCATCAAGGGCGTGGGTGAAGTGGCGGTGCAAAGTATTTTGGATGCGCGGAAGACGGGCGGCGAGTTCAAGACGCTCGGCGACATGTGTGAGCGGGTGGATATTCGCACGGTCAACCGACGAGTATTGGAAGCTTTGATTAAATCGGGCGCGTGCGATGCGTTTAAAGAAACACGTGCGACATTATTTGCGCAAATTGACCGGACGCTTTCGCGTGCGGCGGGGATTATTCAGGATCGGCAACGAGGGCAAAGCTCGATGTTCGGCATGATGGAGGAAAAGAATCAGGCGATGCCGGAATCCATCGCCAAATTGCCGGAGTGGCCCGAACACGAATTGCTCGCGGCAGAAAAAGAGTTGTTGGGCTTTTATGTCACCGGCCATCCGCTGACGCCGTATATCCCGTTGTTGGAAAAGTATGCGCTGACCAAGACCGCCGGGCTCGCAGCATTGCCGAATCGCAGTTTGACACGCATTGGTGGATTAATTGCCGCCGTGCAACAAGGGGTTTCCAAGAAAAGCAACAAGCCGTATGCCATGGTGACGCTGGAGGATTTGGAGGGGTCGGTGCAGATCCTCTGTATGAACGAAAATTACGACAAGTATCGCGGACTGCTGACGTTGAATAAGGCCATTCTGGTTGTGGGCGAAGTGAACACCGGCGAAGACAAGCCGAAGATTTTTCCACAAGAGATCATGGCCTTGGAAGAAGCGCCCAGAAAATACACCAAGCAAGTGCATTTAAGGCTGAACACCGGGCGATTGGAACCGGAGAGCATGCAATCAGTTTTGGAAGTAACAGCGGCGCATCCGGGCAAATGTCCCTTATTTCTTTGCTTCAAAAGACCAACCGGCGAAATGGTGTTCATTGAGACGCATGAGAAGTTTTCGGTGATGCCTTCGATGCAATTGCAAAAAATCACCGATGAACGGTTTGGCGACCAGACTTATTATGCCAAAGTGGATACTTCGTTGCCGGAACGCACGCAGCGTCGTTGGGAGAAAAAGGGTGGTTCGGATAATGGTGATGAATAGGTTTTCGGACCTGCAGTGCTCTTTCAATTCAAAGATTTTCGTTTGAAGATGTTGAGATAAACATCCCTGGCTTGCGGGTGGTTTTTGAATTCATCATCCAAGCGTAAACTTGACCGGCTATCAGGAAGAATTTCGAGGAGACCCACTCTGTCGTAATGGGTGGGTAAATATTTTGCCGACCAGTTGAAGATTAATTGCTCGGAGTTTTGGCGGATGATCCAGGAATCTCCGTCTTCAACCGAGACGATATACTCGGGTTGGGCGGTTTCGATTTCGCTAATCATTTCCCGTTGCATTTTTAAGGCGTAAGGCTGTTGTTCCATCAAGGCGTACGTATAGATGTAGCCAGTCGCGGAGTGTCGCCGGGAATAGAAATAGATCTGCGGCTCCGAGCCCAGAATGGCAATGCGAGCATTGTTGGAGGTGTGGGTTTTCAGATATTCGGCAATCTGCACGGATTCGGGAAAAGCGCTGCGGGGATAAAGCAAATGGCTGGCCTGGACGGGTGTTGATTGAAAAAAGAGCGCACGTTCGTGAAAAAGGCATCCGGCCAGGAAAATTACAAGCAGAACAACCGGCAGGGCAGCGGGAATTTTGCTCTGAGTGCGCAGGAGATATTCCCACGCGGAGATGACCAGCACCCCGGTGAGCATCGCGATGGCTGGCAATAAAAGAACATAGTAATGCGGTCGGAAATTGAAATTCGGAAAAATGGTGAGAGCGGAACAAACAAGAAATCCCGTGAAAAAAACCGCAATGGAACGGTCAGCTTTTCGCCAAAGGACAACCAACCCGAGTATGGCTGTCCAAGTCAGTGGATAGAGGGGGCGGGGAGTTCCTTGTGTCAGGTTCTTCAATACTTCCCGGATACCCGGAAAATCGGTGGCGTACTCGCGGGCATATTGGATCGTCCAGAACCAGAATTTATCCAAGACGCCCGCCTTCCAGAGCAAAAACACCGTGAGTGCTAATGGAGTGGCTACTCCCAGAGCCAGAGTTGAGCCTCGCAAGAGAAGCAGTTTCCACTTCAGTGGACGCGCTTGGCAGTTGAGCAAATAACTTCCAGCAAACAGGATAAATACTGCGCCATGTTGTTTCATAAGCATGGCAATGCCGAGTAATAGTCCGCTGCTGAAAAGGGAAAGGTTGGACTGGCGATTGATGCCGACAAGGAGAAGTAACAATCCGCCCAGCGTTGAGAGGATAACAAAATGGGTGGCGTGAGCGACTGGTCCCAGAACTTCGCCGCTTAAGGAGAGGTATGCGTACAGAGCGGCTGCAATGAGCGCGGATTTTTTATCAAATAATTGTGCGGTTAGCAGGTAAACGAGGATGATAGCTCCGGCATTGGCCACCAATAGGCCGAGGTGGATGCCGGTGGGGCTTTGCCCGAAAATCGCCATGAGCAGAGCATAGGCTGCGTACGTTCCGGGAAACTTCATGTTGTAGGCGAGTTGATAGGGAGGAATGCCTTGAAGTATGAGTTGACCGGCGTAGGCATATTCCCCTTCATCCCGCTCCAACGGAAGTTCGCGCAAGCGGAAACGAATCGCTACGGTAACGAGCAATATGAGAATCAACACTCCCCAAATCCAACGAGGCGATACAGAACGAGCAGCAGGCGTCCTGGCGGGTTCCGTTTTTAGAGTGTCAATCAAGTCGGATTATGATTCATTTCTCTTCAGAGATGCGTCAATCACGAAATCCTTTGCGCGCCGAACGGTGAAACGAATTTCTTACACAATCGATTATGGGACCTTTAAAAATCAAGAGCGGGCCGGGACCCAAGGGCCGCACCGGAGTCTGGGTGGAATTTGACGTGGATGGACAGGCGACGTTTGTGCCGCGTGAGGATTGGGTGGGTGTGGATTTGGACGGCACATTGTCGAGCACAGACAATCCGGGACATTTTGAACCGCCTTATCCGCTGGGTGAGCCGGTATTGGCCATGCTGGAAATGGTGAAGAGTTTGCTGGTGGCGGGAGTGACGGTGAAAATCTTTTCCGCACGGGCCTGTGAGCCGGAGAATATTCCGATCATACAGGATTGGGCCGTGAAACATGGGTTGGGAAAATTGGAAGTGACGAACCAGAAGGATTTCAACCTGATCCGGTTTTATGATGACCGGGCCATTCAGATTTGTCCGAACCGGGGAGTTTCAGTGGCGGCGGTGATGGGCGGGGCCAAATTATTTCAGGAAAGCGCACAGCAATTTTATCAGCGTCCTTCAGCTTGAAGGATGGGTAAACAAAAATAGCTTGGCTGATGGGTTGGCGTTGAAGCGCCGTGAACGGCGCGCACCTACGGATGGTGTAGGTTGGTTTTCGTGTGTGGCAAAGAAAAGGGCGGCCATTGCTGGCCGCCCGTGGAGATTATCGTTACAAATTTCTTACACAGTCTGAGGTTCCTTATTGGGAACTTCTGCGGCATCGTGGCCTGTTCCTTCAATGTGGACTGGTTTATAACCACCGCGAGCCTTGAAGTACAGAATCAAGCAGAGGTAAAGAATCGCCATAGTCGCTGGGATGGCAGCGGTCATTTTTAAAGCCATCTGGCCGCCATGGAGATCAGCATCGTGGACCTGGGTTTCTTCCGGGGTGCGTACAGCTGCGTCTTTTCCACGGATGACACCAACCTTGGAACCGTCCAATCCCTGAATCTCAGGAAAGAAAAGAAATTTGTTTTTAATTTCAGACTTGTACTGCGCGTAAACCGCAGGGGCGGTATCTTGAAGCTTTTGTGAAGCCATGTAATCCTGGTTATAACCAATGCCCGGGCCGCCAAGCAGACCTGCTGAAAGCATCCCAATCCCGCCCATCGCGCCGATAGTGATGGCACCGCCCTTGGGAAAGCGCTCAGAAACAACCGCGAGCATGGTGGGCCAAAGGAAGGTTTTGCCGATGCCATAGATGGAAGCGGCGATGACCAGCAGGATGCCTGTTTGCACTCTGCCGAGGAGGGACAGGCCAATGCAGCCGCAGGTTGCGCCCACAAAGAGCAATCCCAGAGGTGATATTTTATGCACAATGGGGCCGGCGCAGAAGCGCAAGGCAAACATGAGAGTTGAAGTATAAACAAACAGTAATAGACCCTTGGACGGGCTGGCGAGAATGTTGCCGGTAATATTACTGATCCAGCTATCCGTTCCCAGTTCCACATATCCGAGGAGGGCGTGAATGCAGAGCAAAAGGGCAAACATGGCAGGTCCCATTTTGAACTTCATGACTGCACTGATGCCCAACCAGAGAGCGCCAGCAGCTATAATTCCCACAATTTGAGGAATATTGAAGCCAACACAAAGTTGGGTGAACCATACGGAAATGATCAAGCAGAGGACGAACACGCCTAATGAGCCAACTTCAGCGAGACGATCACCAAATTTGACGCCATGAGTGGAAGCTTCCGATTTCGGAAAACTCTGTCCCAAGCAAAGGACGCCGTAAAAGACGACGGGAACAAGGAATAACGCCATCTGGATTTCCCACCTGACTTTGCCAACCATCAAAAAGGCTGCGAGACCGCCAGCAACCAGACCGGCAGGCCAACCGGCGTGCAGGATATTCAGGTAGTGTGTTCTATTTTTGGGATAGAGCGTCGCGACAAGCGGGTTGGCGACGGCTTCGCAGGTACCGTTGCCGATTGCGAATAGGAACATGCCCCAGTAAAGACACTGATAGGCTGCGTTTTGTGCGCCTACGGGATTGCTCGCATGCATCGAATTATAAATTGGCGAAGCAGCCAAGGTAAGGACGGCGGAAAGGAAATGCATGCCAAAGGCGAAAATCATCAATCGGCCATAACCGATCCAGTCTGCAATAAGAGCGCCCAGCAAGATGATGATGCCGAAGCCGGTCAAACCGCCGCCAGTGATGGCGCCGAGCTGGCTTTGAGTGAAGCCGAATTGTTTGCCCCAATCGCCCAGGATACCGCCACGGATTGAGAAGCCGACACCTGCGGCTAGAATTGCCATGAAACCGGCGCTGAGGAGTCTTGTTGAATTCGGTGCTATACCTTTTTCCATATGCGTTAGTTCTGTTGTTTAGTTTAACTGCGGAAGTCGGGCAATTTTACGATTTCTCCCCCACGCATGGCCGATTCATGCGCACAAATTCCTGCACAGGTCCAATTGACTGATTGATAAACATCCGGGAAGGAGGGGCGGCCTTCAATGATGCTCATGATAAATTCATTGGTAAGATGCGGATGCGAACCGCCGTGGCCGCCGCCTTGAATGAAGGAGAGGTGGGCATGTTCGTCATCGTAAACACCCTTGGTGGTGAAGCGGCGGATGGGTTCGGGGAGCAGGTGCGCGTAATCAGGCACCTTGACCTTCTCGACTTTTTCACCGCCGACATGCAAGACCGGGTCTTCGCCTTCGGTAAGTTGCCATTCGAAAGAGCTGTCTTCGCCATAGGCATCGAAGCTTTCGATGTATTGACGTGCGGCGTTGAAGAGAAAGCGAGTGACTTCGCAGCTTAGATCCTGGTTGCGGACCTTGAAATGGGCGGTTTCGAAGGAGAACGGCGAACCGTATTTGGCAATCAGGTTTTCGGCGATGCGACCGGAGCCAAGGCAGGAGACGTAATCGGCTTCACCCTTTACGAGCGCCAAACAAGGACTGACGCAATGGGTGGCGTAATGCATTGGGGGCAATCCGGCCCAATAACCGGGCCAGCCATCCATGTTTTGGAGATGGGAGCCGCGCAGAAATTGGATGCGGCCGAGTTTGCCGCTATCGCGCAATTCGCGAACGTAAAGGAATTCACGCGAATAGATCACCGTCTCCATCATCATGTAGTTCTTCTTCGCCTTAGTCGCGGCTTTGACGATTTGTTTGCATTCTTCAATCGTCGTGGCGGCGGGGACGGTGCAGGCGACGTGCTTGCCGGCTTTGAGGGCGGCGATGCTTTGGGGCGCGTGCAGATGGATGGGGGAATTGATGTGGACGGCATGGACATCCGGGTCCTTCAGCAAATCTTCAAAGCTCGTGTAACGCTTTTCGATGCCGTATTGGTTGCCGACCTGGTCCAGCTTTTCCTGGGTTCGCTGGCAGATGGCGTACATGTTGGTATTCGGATGGCGCTGATAGATGGGAATGAATTCAGCTCCGAACCCGAGGCCGACGATGGCCACGTTGACTTTTTTATCACTCATCGATTTAGAAATTATATCGGAGGACTAATTATCCGTAGGGATAAAGGTCACGGCGATGAATGGAATGAACCTGTTGCGCGGGAAACTGTCAATCGTAAACTTCACAAAAAGCCTTGTTTTAAAGTAGTTTTGATGCGAGCGGAGCCGTAACGGTTCAAACAAAGCTAGCTAGTGCAGAACAACTTTGGCAGGCTGGCGGCGTTCAATTATAAGGTGAAATTCCAAAGCAAAAAGTGGCAGTTTCGCATTCTGATTGCGATAGGAATTATTTTAATTAGTGGCGTTGGAGCCTATCGGTCCAGGCATCATGGCGTAAGTTATGAAGGAAAGGATGTTAGCTACTGGTTCGGGGAGGCACGGCCGGGGGTAGTGACTGGGACGGCACCGTTAACGGCATTCCAAGCCATGGGTGAATCGGCAGTCCCGTACCTATTAACAGAGTTAAAAAAAGGAGAGTCTTCGTGGGATAAATTTTATCTAAAAAAGTGGCAACACCTTCCCAAGTGGGCCATTAAGCGCCTGCCAATGCCGTCTCTGCCACATTCGAGGGAGGAGCGGGCGGTTGAGCTTCTTGGAATAATCGGACCGAAAGTAAAAGTCGCTGTACCGGATTTGATCCATGCTTACAACGAAGACTATTCGCGGCATTATGGACTGCCAAAAGGCACAATATTGGATTGGTCGGTGCAGTTAACGAACCCGGCGGTAATTATGGCGTGGAGTGGTACGCCGGCAATTGCCGATGACATTTTCCGGCAAAAAATTTGTAAAGCGTTGTTCGCTATGGCGCCAGACAATAAAGAACTCGTTCCGCTCGTGTTGGCTTCCTTGCGAGAGCCTGGCCGACGTCATTTTGAATGGCTGTATAACATATTATTAACCAAAGACAATCTGGTTCCTGCGATTCGGAACTCAAAAGAGGTTCTACTCGCGGCGCTTAACGATGCCAATGCCGAAGTGCGCTCCATGGCGGCAGAACTTTTGGGCAAGCTGCTGCCAGGCGACAAGGACGTTATTCCTGTATTGACCAAACTTCTGAAAGATTCAGACAACGCGACGCGGATAAGCGCGATTCGTCCTTTGTTGAAAAATAAAATCCAGTTGGATGCGGTAGTGGTCGCCTTGAGTTCGCTTGCGGAGGATCCGAGTCCAAATACCGCCAGGTTTGCCCTGTTTTCTCTCGTTGATTTGAATGCAGAAAAGGCGCTGCCGATAATAGAGCGAGCAATGGAGAATACGAATGCGGTGGTGTGTGCGACGGCTTGCCAAAATTTGAGGCGCCTCGGGCCGAAAGGAAAGGAGGCATTGCCCAGACTTTTCGAGATGGCCATGCAAAGAAAGGATCTGGACCACTTGATTCGCCTTCAGATGGTAAATATTTTGTGGGAGGTGGGCCAGAATGTGGAGCTGGTCATCCCGTTTCGACTGGAAGAACTCCGTGATCCCGACAATCAGGTAAGGTGGAATGCGGCAACTTTTCTAGCGCAACATTCCGAAGAAGCCAAAGCCGCGGTGCCGATTCTGATTGAAATGTTGGGGAAGGATGAAAGCAATCGATTGCGGGCGAAGGCCGCAATGACTTTGGAACGATTTGGAAAAGAAGCAAAGGTGGCCATTCCTGCGCTGAAGAAAGCTTTGGAAGATGAATATTCAAATGTGCAAGAGGCGGCGAAGGAAGCGCTGGCGAAAATAGAAGCTCACGAGGCGCCATGAGGAAAAATTTAAGAATTATATTGCTGGTTATGGCGGCACTAGTTCTGATCGTGGTGGGAAGGCATTTTTATGAACAGAGCCAACAGCCGAAGTATGCGGGCAGGACGGTGAGCGATTGGTTTGAGCAATATTACCGGTGCGGACAATGGTTAAGGTCGGACCCGGCCGCGCATGATGAAGCGGCGGAAGCCATTCGCGGCATTGGCACCAATGCGATACCTTTTCTGCTGGAAGAGGCTTTTAATAGCAAGGGGAACTCCGCTTTGCGCACAAATCTTAGTAAACTAATGAATAGTTTTCCCACGTCATTAAATCTGGCAACTTTTGCGAGCCGGGAATTCATTGGCAGTGAAGCGGCGGATGCCATCCGGGAGATCAAGCCGCCAGCCCGAATGGTCCTGCCGAGGCTGGAAAAGGCGCTGGCAGAAACTAACATCTTCTCATACCGACAGGCTTTATACTTGCTGGGCTGCATTGATGGGGATGAAGAAAAGGGAGTGCCCTATTTGATAGCCGGGGTGAAAAATGCTGATCCATTGACACGAAGCCTGGCGTTGCAATCGTTGAAGTGGATTGGGCCGCCAGCCAAAGCGGCGGTACCGACGGTGATGCAAATATTAACGATTTCCAATAGTCCAGGATTTCGTATGAGTGCAGTCACGACTCTTGGCGCCATGGGAAGCAACGCCGTGCCCGCCTTGGGAAAATTAAAGGAAATGTTGGCACAGGAAACGAGACCATACGAGCGTACGACGATCGCGATCGCGCTCTACCGGATTGACGACCAGCAAACGGAAGCTTTGAAGATACTGCTTGATCCAATACGGGATAAAAGTCAACCGGCCAGGCGGCAATCGGCAATAAGTCAGCTGTGGAATTTGGGGCTGGCAGCACGCGTGGCCATCCCCGATTTGTTGGAAGCATTGGAGGATGAATCCGAGACTGTATGGTGGAGCGCGGGACAAGCATTGAAGCGATTGGACGTTTCTCAAGAGTTATATGTGCCAAAGCTGGAACGGAAATTAAAAGCCAGCAGCGAGGACACCCGGAGAAATGCTGCGTCGCTCTTGATGCAAGTTGCACCCGGCAATGCGGAAGCAATGAAATATTTAATTGCGCTTATGGAACGGGACTCTCCTGATCAAATCATAGCCATAGAATCTTTTCGTCAAGCTGGTCCAGCGGCAAAGGCGGCGATCCCGGTATTGCGGAAGGCTGGGAAATCCGGGACTGCGTCCATTCGTGATGCGGCGGCGAAGGCTTTGA
>JAQGPC010000165.1 GCA_028293285.1 Pedosphaera sp. | reverse complement strand
GTCCTTACGCAGCCGGTCAAATCAAGTTTGCTACAAGCTTTTCCAACCCTCTTTGAAACCCGGCACTGGGTTATTAGTTTTTACCTGAATGCCAAGCACCGAAAGATCGCCCTTGCTTTGGACAAGCTGCTTCCATTGTGCAGCATCAAATCTCTTAAAAACAGGTTCGGGCTCGGGAGTCTTTAGCAACGGGCCTTTTGGAGCCAGCCAAGAGCTGGGCACCTCCATTAATATAAATTCCGGCGGCTCATGGCTCACGATGTTTGTGCCCGCATCGATCTTGATCTTCATGTGCATCAGCAAATGGTAACGCTCAAATAAACCGGCTTTTGAATACCAAGCCGACGGACCAACTTGTGCAGTGTAGTAACTGATGCCTTCGGTGTGATTGGTGAATAGTTGGTTGAACTCTCGAACGTAAGGAATGTTATTGGAACCGCTACGCACCGCCTGATCGTAGTTGCGCTTGTGTTTATTAACTATTGCCTCGAGCATTGCATGATTTGTGCGGACAAGATCAGCGAACAGTTGGGGATTGCTGAGCAGGTCGTCGTTGATATTGGTTTGCGCTCCAAGTTCGAGTGTTGCCCCGAGGAGAGCGAAACAGAGGAGTAACCTGATTCCTTTTTGCACAATGCAGTTTCCAGCGAATTGACCTGCTTGTAAACAGGATTCCACGGGAGCTTGGAGCAATTTACGGGGAAGTTGGAATAAGTTCGGGGAAATCTGGAGCAAGTTCCCCCCAAGTTGGAGTAATCTTCCGGCAATCTAAATTTATTCTTCCCCCAAACCGAAGCAACTCTCCCGAAAACTGGAGCAGGTTCCCCCGAACTTGGAGTGAAAGCGGGAGAAACTGGAGCAAAACTTAGTGAAATATGTCCTGTTCGACTTAGTTTTTGTGTCCATTTCTGTCTGGTTGCGAGACAAGGATGCTTAAATAGGCCCTTTTTGGCGGTAAATACCCCATTGTGAGGCGGAAAGTTTGATTCGAGGGTTTTTCACCCGGTGGTGGGTCGATGCCTGTCAGCGTGGTTAAATAGAATCCATCTGCCATCTCAAACTCATGAAAATAAATCTCAAGAATCTGGACGATCAAGTAATGGTCATCACGGGCGCGTCGAGCGGCATCGGTCTGGTGACGGCACGCATGGCGGCGCAACGCGGGGTGCGGTTGGTGCTGGTGGCGCGGAGCGAGGAGGCTTTGCGGAAATTGACGGATGAAATCACGGCGGCGGGTGGCGAGGCGGCCTATGTGGTGGCGGATGTGGGCAAGGAGGAGGATGTGCAGCGAATTGCGGACAAGGCGATCGAACGGTTCGGCGGGTTTGATACGTGGGTGAATAATGCGGGGGTTTCGATTTACGGCAATTTGCTGGATGTGCCCATGGAAGATATGCGGCGGTTGTTTGATACGAATTTCTGGGGATTGATCCACGGCTCGCGCGTAGCGGCGAAGCATTTGAGGAAATATGGCGGCGCGTTGATCAACATCGGTAGCACGTTGTCGGACCGCGCGATTCCGGTGCAGGGAATTTATTGCGCGTCGAAGCACGCGGTAAAGGGTTTCACGGATGCGTTGCGGATGGAATTGGAAGCGGAGAAGGCACCGGTGTCGGTGACGTTGATCAAGCCGGCGGCCATCGACACGCCTTACACGCAGCACGCGAAGAATTATCTGGAGAGCGAACCGAAAAATCCGCCGCCGGTGTATGCCCCGGAGGTGGTGGCGGAGACGATTCTGCATTGCGCGGTGAATCCGCAGCGGGATGTTTTCGCCGGGTTCGGTAAGATGATCTCGGCCTCCGGTTACTATGCGCCGCGAGGGACGGACAAGCTGATGGAGAAAACGATGATTGACCAGCAGCGGAGTGACGACCCGGCGCGTCGTCGGAGTGGCGCGGGATTATATCAAGCTTCAGGAGAACTCAAGGAGCGTGGCGGGTATCGCGGGCACGTTGCCAAAAGCAGTCTTTACACGAAAGCCTCGCTGCATCCGGCGATGACCACGGCGTTGCTCGTCGGCGCGGGGTTAACGGCTTTCGCGTTGTGGCCGAAGAATGGGCGCGATTGAATCTCCAAATTGATTTGTGTTCAATTAATCAAGGCCGACTGGCGGTTGATGCCGCCAGTCGGCCCTTACAATTACACAGTCACGAGCCTACGCGGGTTCGCGATTGAAACTAGATGCCACGTTGGGCGGCATCCGCCGCAGCAGCAAGATCGGTCATGGTGGTGAAGAACTGGTTGGATTGACCAGTGAAGATGCCGGATTGCACCAAAGCGTTGAAACTGGCAACAGCCCCTGCCAGTTCGATACTACGTGGTCTTAATACGGAACAGATCGGCAGGTCTCCCCGCAGGAATTTGCAGGGCGCAGGCATGACGGATTGAGCGAGGGCAGGATTGTTTTTGAGATTGGGGAATCGCCGGGTTTGGGTGCCTCCAAGGGCTGTAACCATAGTGCCTCCAGGGAAGGTAACAATATTTTCGAGGGAGGTTTGGAATACTGCGAACCGGTAAAACTCAGTCGGCCCGATGGATGCGAGGATGGCAAGGGCATCGAGATTGGTGACCTTGCTCAGTAGTGCGCTATACAAGCTGGCGTCAGCCTGTTCGAGAAAGGCGAAATGGAAAGCCGCGCTCTGGGCGATGTTAAATATTTCGACATCGCCCACCCCGTTGGTGGGGGGAATCGTGGGAGTGTTGACGATGGTGGCGATTTGCGGGGCGGTGTCGCCGAAGTCTGGATTGATGTCGCGGCGATAGCGGAGAAAGAAGCTCGTATCAACGGTGACGTGCCGCAGGTTGGTGAGTCGCCGGCGCGTGCCCGCTCCGCTTGCGGTCACGCTGGGGAGGGTACGGAAGGCGTCAAGGTTGGCAGGGAATTCACCGATGGAGCCAAGAAAGGCATTGATGAAATTGGCATGGCTGCGTTCGTCACGGCGGGTTTCCGCAACGTACTGCGGGAGCGCGGGGTCGATCAAGCGAAGGGCTTGGTTAAACCGGTTATTGTTGTTGACGATGGTGGTGTTTGCGGTGGTGATGGTGGAGGTGGAAACTTCAGTATATTGCGAGAAGATGTCATCGTCAATTATCTCCAGTGCGGCAAGAAAACGCAGGATGTTGATATCGCCTGCAGTAATGGCGGGACCACCAGTGTCCTGGGCGTGGGCCGAATTTGCCCCGGCGATAAGTCCGGCAGCCGGCAGCAATGCCGCAGCTCCCAGCAGGGATGATCCGCCTTTTAAAAAGGACCGGCGACTAACCGGGCTATCATTTATTTTTTCGATCTGTTTCATAGGTTGTATGTTCGAGCTTTAATGGTCAGGTAGTTCCTTTGATGAATTAGGAATGGAAATCGCATGTGGATGCCAAAAGCATAACTGCTGGCTAAAACCGTGGGACAACTTCCCTATCAAAGATTGTAAGGCCCTGCGCTCGAAGGAATGTGTAACAACTCCGGTCGTTGCAGACTATAGGGTGGTTACCCTACTTAGAAGCCATCTCATAAATATCCATGGCGGCGTAACGGAATGAAAAAATGAAGATTAGGAAAAGAGCAAGACAGCCAAGAGAAGAGTTAGGAACGGCCGATCTTTGGGCTGGCGGCTTCGTTGTTCGTCGGTTACAGCCCCTTTCAGGGATGCGCCCTCCTCACGTCCTGCATGCGGGATCAGCCCAAATCTCTGGCCGCGCCATCCATGGCTATTTATGAGATGGCTTCTAGCGATTTTACTGATGAAAATGAACTGAGACGCAATTGAAAGTGCAGCCAAGTTTTCACTGGTGAACTTGGTCCGCGTCATGGCGGATTGAAGGAACTGTGTGGCTGAAAGGCCGGCATCCAATGCAGCACTTAACGGGGTAAAAGAATAACGGACGGAGCGTTAAGTCAGACTCTGGGGCGGACTAGACGCTCGTTTTTGATGAGTTTGGCGTGATGGCTTCGCAAGTAATCCTGGACCATTTCAATCTTGCCCAGATTGGTGGGAGTGCGTTTTTGATTTTGCAGGAGACGGTAATGGGCCAGGGTCTTGCCGACATCCATGATTTCGACCTGGGCTTCTTTCATGCTCCAAAGTTGTCCTTTTTGCAAAGGCGGAAGAGTGTCCGTTTTTTTTAACTTCATATTGAAATTACATTTATGAGTTTGTGCCTGCCACGTCGACAGACCGATCCATTTGCCGGGAGATGAAGGGCATGGACTCTGATGCCCAACCATTACCCGGCCAGTGACTCGTTAAGTTCACACCGCGTCCTTGGAGAATCCCTGAAGGGGGTTTAGGGATCCGCAGCGGGTTGACTTTTCAGCCTGACGACCCACAGCAGGTCTCTGAATACTGCCATCGCTTGAAGATGTTGGAAAGTGGGTCTTTTCCCCATTTTGAATAAAACCATTACGAAGAAACGTACGACTATGAAGACTATACCAACATACGTGCATGGGATACTCGACTATATCGTCGGTATCGTTCTATTGATCGCCCCGAACCTATTCGGTTTTGCGAATTTGGGCGGGCCACCCGTGGTTATCCCACGAGTGATCGGCATCGTGGTTTTGCTCCAGGCGTTGTTTACCAACTACGAACTGGGGTTGTTCAAGGTGTTGCCAATGCGCTTCCATCTATCGATGGATTACGTGCTGTCCATCTTCCTGGCGTTATCGCCATGGTTGTTTGGATTTCACTCTCAGCCGGCTCATGTCTGGATGCCCCACGTAATCGTGGGTCTGGCAGTTTTTATAGCCACATGGATGACCCAAACCGAACCGCGGCGGATTTCGGCAACTGATCGGAGAACTGCAGTTTAAACGTTAGCACGGGGAGATTAGGGGAACCTTACATGAACGAAGGCCGGGACTTTAGGAGTCCTGGCCAATGTTTTGGATCAAACAGAGGTTTGCTCTTCGCCCTGAATATAGGTTTGCTCTTTATATCGGGCGGCGAAAAATATAAAAAGGAGAGCCGCCACGAACATTGCTCCTGCAAAAAAGAGATAATAGCTGGGGCCAGATAACTTGCTGGTCTTGTCGGGATTTTTGATAAAGGCATTTACCGCTGCGGTGAAGACATTGCCGAGCGTTACAGAAGCGAGGAAGATGCCCATGATGAGTGATTTCATTCGCTTGGGCGCTTGTGTGTAGGAGAATTCCAAGGCGGTGATGGAAACAAAGATTTCTCCCGCAATCAGCAGTGTATAAGCGAAGAATTGCCAAATGATGTGGGGCGTTTGTCCAGCGACAATTTTTGATTCCACATACGCCGGGATAAGAAAGGAGGCAGCAGTGACGAAAAAGCCAATGGAAATTTTACGCAAAGGAGTAAGTGGAAACACTTTGTTGATGAGCGGATAAATCACATAGGTGAAGAGAGGAATATAGACGAGAATCAAGATCGGATTGATGGCTTGGATTTGAGCGGGCAACCAATCGCGACCAAGCCAATGACGATCCATCTTCTCGGCTTGAAACACCCAGGAGGAGCTGGATTGATCGTATAACGACCAGAACATTGCAATGAACACGTAGATGACAAGGAGCTTGCCAATGGATTTCAATCCTGTGGGACTGAATGCTTCACGAACGAAAGCCATGCCTCCGGGTGGGATATGCGCGTATTTGTGACGGCCCAGCCAGAAGAAAAAGGTCGCAAGCAACATGAGGATACCGGGGGTTCCAAAAGCGACGTGTGGTCCATATTTTTCGAGCAGGAACGGTATTAACAAAGTGGAAATGGCGGAACCGAAGTTGATGGAAAAATAGAACCAGCTAAAAACCTTGGGTAGAAGACACTTGTTCGCCTCGCTAAATTGATCGCCAACGTGAGCAGAAACGCAGGGCTTGATTCCGCCTGAGCCGAGGGCAATCAAGCCCAAGCCGATTGCCAATCCAAGACGTGTAGTGTCCAAGGCGAGTGCCAGATGACCGAGACAGTACACAATTGAGAGGCTGATGATGGTGAGGTATTTGCCGAGAAAGGCATCGGCGATGATCGCACCAAGCAGAGGAAAAAAGTAAACCGAAGCAATGAAAAGATGATACCATTTCTTGGCGTCGGGTTCGTCCATCACCTGCAATTGTCCGCTGGCACTGAGCAGGTAGTGGGTCATGAAGATCACCAGAATCGACCGCATGCCATAGTAGCTGAAGCGTTCGGCTGCTTCGTTGGCGACGATGTAAGGAATGCCGGGCGGCATCCCGGTGGTTTTAGGAGGAGCGGTTAAATATTTGGTCTTCGCCATGATACGGCAATTTGCAATGAGCGTAATGTGTTATAGAATGCCTGCAACAAAGGATTAGGTTATGGATGAAATGGAATCAATCGCAAAAGCTTTGGTGGCACCGGGTAAAGGAATTCTCGCGGCTGATGAAAGCGGGGGCACCATCGAGAAACGTTTCAAGATTATCAATGTTCCTTCTACCGAGACAAATCGGCGTGATTATCGGGAGATGCTTTTCACCACGCCGGGTGCGGCGGAATATATCAGCGGGGTCATTCTCTATGATGAGACGATTCGCCAGAAAGCGAAGGATGGCACGCCGCTGCCGGAAGTGCTCAAGCGTCAGGGAATTATCCCCGGCATTAAAGTGGATAAGGGCGCAATGCCGCTGGCAGGATTTCCTGGGGAAAAGATTACTGAGGGATTGGACGGGCTTCGCGCACGGTTCGAGGAGTATTACAAGCTGGGCGCACGGTTCGCCAAATGGCGCGCGGTGATTACCATTGGCAAGGACCTTCCAACACTCGGTTGCCTTGAAGCGAATGCACATGCGCTGGCACGTTATGCGGCGTTGAGCCAGGAGGCGAAGATTGTTCCCATTGTTGAGCCGGAAGTTTTGATGGATGGCGATCATACCATTGAACGTTGTGAGGAAGTTACTGAACTCACCCTCCGAATCGTTTTCCAACAACTCACCATGCAACGGATTGTTCTCGAGCGGATGTTGCTCAAGCCGAACATGGTTGTACCGGGCAAAGATAGTTCCAAACAAGCCAGCGTCCGCGAGGTAGCGACGGCGACCATTCGTTGTTTGCGTCGCACGGTGCCGAGCGCGGTGCCGGGAATTGTTTTTCTGTCGGGCGGGCAGAGCGACGTCCTCGCCACGCAGCATTTGAATGTCATGAATCAAATGGGGCCGCATCCGTGGCAATTAAGCTTCTCATATGGGCGCGCCTTGCAAGATGCTCCGCTGCATAGCTGGCTTGGCAATCCGGCCAATGTGACGGCTGGGCAGGAGGCATTTTTTCATCGCGCCAAAGCCAATGGTTTTGCCCGTAACGGCAAATACACCGAGTTGCTGGAGGCTGAGAATACTGAATTGCAAGGCACGTCGTCTGGCAACATCAGGGAAGCTTCGGCAAGCCAAGATTAATTTACAACTTCGCGTGCCTTTGCCATTCTGGAAGACATGAGCCGCACTGCATGGATAGCTAACAACCGGATGAAATTCAAAATAGCAAAGTTTGTACAATAAAACTCATGGATTCTGAAAACTCATCTCACATTCCACGACGGGATTTTCTACGTTGGTCCACTGCGGCCACGGTGACGGCGGCGTTCGGACAATTGCCCGCTTTTGCTGAAGACACCGCCAACCAACTCGGGGCAGAAGATGCCACAGCTTCATCGGCTGGTTTAAGCAAGGACACGCCTTACATTCGCGTTCTCTTTCATGAGGCAGATGGCAAGCCGCTCGAAAGTGAACGCACCAAGACGCTCCACGCGAGAGATTTGGCAAATGATCCCCTGCCCCAACCAATCAGCACGGCGGAAGGTCGCGCCCGGATTGGTCTGGCCTCCGAGCCAATCCAGCTCAGCATGCGTTTGAATGTTCCTGGTTTTGGCGAGGTTTATTGTTATGCGGACAATCATGGAAAAGGTTACACCAAACCGGGTAATATCGAGTTTGTTACTGAGGCGGTAGCGACGCGCTTGCAGCGCGTGCGCGCGGCGGCGAAAAGCGCTAAAAAAGCCGGTGTGCCCGCAGATGCAGAATTCGATAAGCATCTTGAAGCCGCATCACATTCATTGCCGAAAAAGGAAGGAACAGCCCGCATTGCCGCTGCTTACGAGGCTTTGGCGCATGGCTTGCACGCGGGTGAGCGACTCACGCTCAATGCGGCACGACATCGCATCAGCCGATTTGCGAAGCCGCGCAAAGAGTTTCTTTTTGGATGCAATTCTTCGGGCCATGCTCGCGGCGGGGAATATGAAAAACTTTTTACCCAGTTGTTCAACTACGCAACCATCAGTTGGTATACTTGGGGCAAGGAGCAACCCGAATCGGCGCGGATAAATTACGACCGCAAGGATTTGGCTCTCAAT
Organism: Pedosphaera sp.; assembly: GCA_028293285.1. Classification (GTDB taxonomy): domain Bacteria; phylum Verrucomicrobiota; class Verrucomicrobiia; order Limisphaerales; family Pedosphaeraceae; genus Pedosphaera. The sequence continues at coordinate 3,547 of JAQGPC010000165.1, read as the reverse complement.
TGGTGCCTCGCACATAAAATTGTTCCGAAGGGATTTGGTTATGTTTATTTGGCCAACGGCGCGACGCCGGAATGGCTGCGGTCGTGGCCGTATAAAAAAATCCTGCCGGAATACAAGCGGGTCGTTGCGCAAACAATGCGCCGTTATTCCGGCCGTCTGCCTCACGTGGAAGTCATTAATGAAGCACACGATAAGGCGAACTTGTTTCGCTTGTCGCATCAGCAGATTCTGGAACTAACCCGCGAAGCCTGCAAAGCGGCGCGTGAAGGTTCGCCGACGGTGAAACGGCTCATCAATCATTGCTGCATGTGGGCGGAGTATGGCAAGCGCACCAATGCGGACGGTGTGCGTCGCTGGTCGCCATATCGGTATCTGGCTGATTGCGTAAAAGCGGGAGTGGAATTCGAAACGGTGGGATTGCAATTGTATTATCCGCAGCACGACTTGTTCGAAATGGAGCGGATGCTGGATCGGTTCAAGGATTTCAAAAAACCAATTCAAATTACGGAGATGGGTTGTAACTCGATGGATGGACTGGATGCAGCCAGTATGCGGCCGAAAAGTTTGGTGCCGGGCTGGCATGGGCCGTGGACGGAAACCATGCAGGCGGATTGGATTGAAGGCATTTACACGCTCTGTTACAGCAAGCCGGAATTTGAAGCGGCGGAGTGGTGGGACTTCGTGGATGTGGGCGGACATTTCTGGCCGCATGGGGGTTTATTGCACAAGGACCTGAGCCCGAAAGAGGGTTATCGGCGATTGCTTAAATTGCAAAAGGACTGGGGCGTGGCGAAATCGGCATAGACGGAGCGGCTACATTTTCATGCACTGGACAATGCCGGGATAATTCGCGAGAGTTCTTCAATCACAGATGAGGGCCTTGCGAATATATTCTTTTTGGCTGGTTTTAACTTTTCTTTTGACGGGAGTTTTTCATCTCCATGCCCAAAACATCAGCAATAGCAAAATCAGCGCGCATCTCATCAATGCCTACACCGGAGGCTCGTCGAACATCATTGCTGGGCATCCGAAGGTGCTCAAGATTCTTGATGTCGGCTCGGGCATGGTGAACGCGATGCGGGCTTACAAGGCGGGAACGCCAACGGGCAAGGTGGTGTTGCGAGTTTATAGCCCGCATATTTATACGCTGGATACTGATCCAGATGCTTCGGTGGCAGCGACGAATTTCTGGACAACGATATTGCTCCCTTCAATAAATTCACTTTCGCCATCCGACCGCGCACTGCTCGATTACCTGGAAGGGCCGAATGAAGGTCAAACACCCACACTTGGGTATCCGGGTGACCGGGCGTTGCAAGCATCGCAATGGTTCAATCAATTTTGGACCAACCTGACGTCGATGATTGTGGCGGCGGGTTTCAAGCCATGCATCGGCAGTATTGCAGTGGGAAATCCGGGTGGCTCGCCTTCGGAAATGCAATCTTATCTGGCGGCGTTTGTGCCGGCATTGCGTCAAGCGAAGGCGGCGGGCGGGGCTTGGAGCTATCATGCCTATACCATCAATTATACGACAGATGTGAATGAGGAATTTTATTACTCACTGCGATATCGACAGTTTTACAATTATTTCGCGACGGCATTTCCTGATTTGAACAACATGCCTTTGATTCTCACTGAGGGCGGAGTTGATGCGGTGGGCGATCCCAATACGTCGGGTTGGCAGGCGCGCGGACCGGCTCATTATTATCAACGTTGGTTAAATTGGTTTGATTACCAGATGGCCCAGGACTCCTACGTGATGGGTTGCACTCTTTTCCAAAATGGCGATCCCGGCGGATGGTCTTCGTTCGATTTGGAACCGATTGCTGGATGGATGAGGAGTTATCTTACCAATCCGACGAATGTTCCACCCGCTCCAACCGGACTCTCGGCTGCGCCGGGAAATGCCAGGATCACGTTGACATGGACCAACGCGCCGGTGAATCCGTGCAGTTTCAATGTAAAACGCTCGACGACCAATGGTGGGCCATACACGACCATCGCAACGAACATTACAATGGGCGTGACGAACTATTCTTATGTGGACACTACGGTCACCAACGGCGGCACTTATTATTATGTGGTGTCTGCTATAAATACGATTGGTGAAGGGACAAACTCGGCGCAAGTGACGCCGCCGATTATTGTCCCAACAAAAATTAATTGCGGCGGTTCAGCGGTTAGAGGTTTTATCGATGATATTTATTTCAGTGGCGGACTGACGTTTGCCGTGGCGAATGCGATTAATACGAACGGGCTTATCAATCCGGCTCCGATGCCGGTGTATCAATCCCAGCGTTATCAAAACCTCACCTACACCCTGCCCTATCTGACTCCCACTGCGTCTTACAAGGTGCGTCTTCACTTTGCTGAGATTTATTGGAATGCTGCGGGTCAGAGGGTTTTCCATGTGCTGATTAATGGCACGCAGGTGTTAACCAACTTCGATATCTTTGCGGCGACGGGTGCAATTTACAAAGGCAATATTCAAGAATTCAATGCCATTGCTGATTCGGGTGGGGTCATCAATATCCAGCTCGTAACCGTAGCCGACCAGGCGAGTTGCAATGGAATTGAACTTGTCGCGAATCCAACTAACGTGATTCCCAGCGTGCCGACGGGACTGGCAACGTCGGTCAGTCCGGGGAAGGTTTCGTTTTCGTGGATGATTCCCGCCAATGCCACGAGCTTTAATGTGAAGCGTTCGACCACGAGCGGCAGTTCGTATGTGACCATCGCGAGCAATGTCACGGCTTCAAGTTTTATTGATTATTCGTTCACGCCCAACACGACTTATTATTATGTGGTCAGCGCACAGAATGCGGCGGGAGAAAGTCCTAATTCCGCCCAGGCATCGGCAACGCCGACAGTTGGTTTGCCGGATTTGGTTGTGACGGGCATCAGTTGGACACCGAGTCCGACTTATGCGGGTAATGGTGTGATTTTCAAAGCGACGGTTAAAAATCAAGGCTCGGCGGCAACCACGAATGGAGTGGTGATTGGGGTTGGTTTTACCGTTGATGGAGCGGGCGTTTCTTATTCGGCAAATACCACTGCGTCATTGGCACCGGGGAGCTCGGTGTTGTTAACAGCGAATGGTGGCGGATCGCCAGGAGCGAACTGGCCGTCAACATTGGGCGGGCATGTGGTCGGTGCGCTGGTGGACGATGTGGATCGGTTTCAAGAGAGCAATGAGGGCAATAATTTTTCCACCACCAACATGCCTGTATATACGACCGGTTATGCAATCAATTCCGGAGGCAATGCAGCATCGTCATTTGTAGCGGACCAGAATTTCAATGGAGGCACTACATTTACAGCGGCAAACACCATTGATACCAGTCTTGCCAGCAATGTTGCCGCACCGTTGGCGGTGTATCAATCAGAACGCAGAGGCAACTTTAGTTATCTCTTCAACAATCTAAGTGAAGTAGGGAAAGTTATGGCAAAAAAGCTTTCAGCCAAAAGTCATCTGAGAGGATGCCGGCTTTGCGCAAGGCTTCGGTTTTGCTGAGAGCAGCGATCCAGCGTTGAGCGAAAGCCGTGT
>JAQGPC010000138.1 GCA_028293285.1 Pedosphaera sp. | reverse complement strand
TTCACGGTCGCGGGGCCAAACGCTTCGAAATAAACATTCTTGTCTGGCACGCCCCAGGCTTCCAACCCATCAGAGATGGATTTCATGAAGGCACCGTTGCCACAGAGGAAAAATTCGTAGTTGTTGGAAGGAAGGAGTTCCTTGAACAGTTCGACGCTCACCCTGCCCTCGTGGTGGTAATCGATTCCTTTGCGATCTTTGCTGCTGTCAGGACGACTGTAACAAACGTGCAAATGGATGTTGTCGTGCTCGGCGGCAAGCTTCAGCATTTCCTCTTTGTGAATATGCTCCTGCCAATTGCGGGCTCCGAAGAAGAACCAAACTTCGCGCCGGGAACCGCTCGCCGCAATTGAATTGGCCATGCTTAACATTGGTGTGACACCCACCCCGCCCGACACCAGCACAACGGGAGTTTCCTTGCTCATATCGAGAAAGAAATTTCCACAGGGAGCTTTGACATCTAAAATATCGCCTTCCTTGATTCGGTCGCAGAAATAACTCGACGCCAAGCCGGGAGAAAGTTCCGGGCGGTCCGGTGGAGCCGGTTCCTTTTTGATGGTGACCCGATAATAATTGGATCGGTGCGGACTATCTGAGAGGGAGTAGCAGCGAACAACGGGCTTGGCGACGCCGGGAATATTCAGGTTGAAAGTGATGTATTGCCCGGGTTTAAACGGAGGCAGCGGCTTGCCATCGTGCGGCGCGAGATAGAACGAGCAAACCCCGTTACATTCCGTGACTTTTTTGGTTACCTGAAATTTTCGATGTCCATTCCAGACCAGCTTGGTTTGCTCGGCTTCGCGACATTGAATCGCCGCTGCCTTGATAAGAAGCTGCAGACGCTCCCGGGAAAGCCGCTGGTGTTCGCGCTCGAAATAAGTCCGGCGCAGAAGCAGATAGAGCAAAACCAATCCCTGGAAAAGGAGGATTCCCAGCAAAACATAACCGATAACCAGAGTCACTTTTCCCTGAAATACCGATTGCAAATTGCTGAATATTGTTTGCATTTTGGTCGTGACTTGTTTAACAAGCCCATGGTGCTGAGTAAACTTAATTCGCCCTGGCGGTCACGCCGTTGGTTGCTCCGCAGAGCAAGCTGGTTATTTTGCCTTGGCTCATTCCTTGCGCCGCTTCCAGGGATGGTTTCGGAACTCCAGGCACAAACTGCCATTGCAGCGCGCTCAGCTATTACGTTCATGGGCGAACCTTCATGCAGCTCTTCCACTTGCCATGGCGGAGCCGGTGAAAAACACAATCAATTCCTTACATGGTCCAAACTCGATTTTCATTCCCGCGCTCATGCAACCCTCACCACGGCCCGCTCGGCGCGCATTGCGGACTCTCTGAAGATCGGCAATCCCGTCGAAAGCGCCAATTGCACGGTCTGCCATTCACCTCTTAAGAGCGTGGCTGAGAAGTTGCATAGCACTGATTCAATGCGCGGGGTTTCGTGTGAAACTTGTCACGGATCGGCCAAGAACTGGCTGCGTTCCCATACCCGTCCAGATTGGACTCATGAGGATCGCGTGCATGCCGGAATGCACGATTTAAAAAATCTTTATGTTCGCGCCAACACCTGCGTCAGTTGCCATCAAAATGTTAATGCCGATTTGCTTCAAGCAGGACATCCCGAATTGATTTTCGAATTGGATGGGCAGGCGGTAACAGAGCCAAAGCATTGGCGCGAAAAAAGCGATTGGTCTGGGCCGCAGACCTGGCTGGTGGGACAAGCAGTAGCGTTGCGGGAGATGAGCTGGCAGTTGTCACAGGAAAAATCGCCTGCAGAAAATGCGGTTAATCGCTGGTCGGCGTTGCTCTGGCTACTTTCCGCAACTGAAGGCGCAACCGGCCTTCTACCGGCTAATGAGTTTTCTTCTTCCAATGGATTGGATATCAAAAACGCCACTTCAGTGCAAAAATGGAGTGATCAACTCGCCCTGAAAACGGCTGAAGCGAAATGGTCGGCTGAATGGACGCGTAAATGCCTAAATACTCTTTCTGGCACAGCCAAGATGTTCCGGGGGAAAACTCCTACTCGCACTATTCAAGCACGGCGAGCGGAGCGGTTAGTTTTGGCGCTGGATCGATTGGCGAATGGCTTAAATGATGAACCGGCAGCTAAACAATTGAGTCCGGTTATTGATCGATTGTTTAAAGATGTCCAATCGTTGCCTGATTTCGATCCCGCACAATTTGCCGGACACCTGGAAGAATTTCAAAAGTCGCTTCCTTCCTTGTCGGAATCGAAGTAGCTACGGAAGCAGCATGACCCGATAAAAACGCTGGCCAAGTGCCGGTGGTAAATTATCCGCCTGTGTACCCACGGAATTCGTCGCTGTTACGATTGCTCCAAGGTTTTGCCATGCCGCTCCGTCAGTCTCTTGCTTGGATTGCACTTGATATTTATTCCCTGCGGCAGCCTGCCAGCTGATTATTAAGTTACCGCCGTCCCTGACCAACGATGCGGTAATCGGCTGGTAAACGAATCGGATGGTTTGGTTATACGTATCTGAAACACGCAGGTTGCCGTTGCGATCGATTGCGAGTCCATAAGGATTAAAGAAACGTGCCGCGCCCGCGAAGCCGTCTGTTGCGCCGCCATTCCCGGGCAAGCCTGCCAGCGTTGTTACAACTGCATTTGTGGTGATCCGGCGAATCGTGTGGTTAAATGAATCCAAGACGAAAAGATTGTCGTTACGATCAATCTTCAGCTCAGCCGGTTTGCTGAAAAGTGCGGCGCTGCCGATTCCATCTGTTGCGCCATCAACCCCTGCCTGCCCCGCCCACGTCGTCACCACTCCTGCCGTAGTGACCTTGCGAATGGTTTGATTGTTGGAATCGGAAACATAAATATTCTGTTTACTATCAATGGCTATACCCACCGGACCATTGAAAAGCGCCGCGCCGCCGGTACCATCGGTGCTGCCCCAAACTTCAGCCGAACCTGCAAGTTTGGTAACGACACCTGCCGAGGTCACTTTGCGAATCGTATGATTACCACTATCCGCGACGTATAGGATTCCACTTTGATCCACGGCGATTCCCAGAGGTGTGTTGAATCGCGCGAGGCTGCCGGTTGCGTTCGTGATGCCGCTTTGGCCTGCGAAACCTGCCAAGGTGCTTACCACGCCGTTGGTCGTAACGCGTCGGATGGTATGGTTGCCTGTGTCCGTGACGTATAACGTACTATCGCCGCCCAAGGCGATACCGGACGGCGTATTAAAGGAGGCATTGGTGCCGGTGCCGTTCGCGCTACCGAATTGACCCGCTTTTCCGGCCAGCGTAGTCACGATGCCACCGGCAGACAGCTTGCGTAGCGTATGGTTCTGGCTGTCCGCCACGTAAATATTTCCGTTGGCATCAATTGCCAACCCAGCGGGGTCATTGAAAAGCGCATTTGTGGCTGGCCCATCCACGCTGCCAGTGATAAACACGGAGCCAGCCAAGGTCGTTACTGCTTGCTGAGCCGATGTCTCGAAAGGAAGCAAAAGTAAGCCCGATAAAATAAGTAACCGCCATCTCTTCAATGGAGAAGGTTTCTTGAGTGCTGGGCAGAAAAATGTCCGGGCGCTCATTTGCCTCTCCTTATCAATCGGTTTCCGGGTGATGGCACTGGAACTGAATTGGTTTCGGCTGTTTTAAATGCCAGCGGTTCATTTAGAGCCTTGCCTTCGCGGGTGGTCAATTTGCCATCGTGCAAGACCACATCGTCCACTTGATAAAGACTACCTGTGCGCCTGGCTGAAAGGTCTTCGGGGAAAATACTATCATAATGCCGATAAAATGCTTCCATTTCTTCCAGCTTAAATGGCCGCGCACCGCGTCGTCCAAATACAACGGTTTGATTTCCTGTTTCGTCAACCACGCGATCACGATCCAAACCGCGTGAGACAGCGACAGCAGGGCCATGGGTCGCAAATGTAGCAATAAGTTTCGGATTGGGTTGCGGACTGAAACCCATGTGACCAGGAACATTTTCCGGCGAAATCATCTGCAACACGCGCAATCCGTTTTTGCCATCGGCCACCAAAGCAAACATCGAAGCATTGACCGAACCGATCTGCACCGCGCGCGTGTCATTCAACGCGCCGTCGGCATTGTACATGCATTCCAGTTTGGGAGCTTCCGGATTGGTAATGTCAATAAAGGCCAATCCTTCCGGGCCGTTGGCGACATACGTGTACGTTCGGGCGAGATAAAAGCGCTGGGCGTTTTTAAGCGGTATAGTTGCATTGGGAATGAGTTTCGGTTTGATCGGGTCAGTGATGTCCACAACTTTAAAACCTTCATCATCGGTCACGAAGGCGTAGCGGAACTGCACGCTGACCGCCCGCGGATTTTTGAATTCACCGTTGCTCAATTCAGCCAGAATCGTCGGCGGTTTTAATTCCGTGTTGCTCAGGCCGAGCACGAACAATCCTCCCTTTGCCACTACAAAGAGATTCGTGCCTGCCATGAACGAGTGCATTGCGCCAGCAAGCTTGTTATCGGGGTTGAAACGAATGACTTTTTCCTTGTCGAGGAAGTTATTTTGCGGATTGCCATCTACCAGCGTGCCCACGCTGACCATGACCAATCCTTCTTCGCGATCAGTGACGAACACCCAAGCATAGGCAAGACTGATCGGTTGTTCCTCATTTTCCGGCAAACGGTTGCGGAGCGGGTCAATGCCCAGCGTGCTGGGCAGCGTCACAGAGGTCGCGTATTTGGTGCGAATGTAGGTTCGCTGGCCGAGCGGTGAAACTGGCGAACTTACAATGCGTTCAGAGAAACCCTTCTGGTCAATGTTGGCGACATCAAAAACTTCAAAGCCATCCTCACCGTTGGCGGTGTAGAGATATTCACCGCGCAAAGTCAGATCGAGAGTTTCTTTTCCGTGATGATGATAGGCTTCCTTGAGCTTGCCTTGATTCAATTCAACATGCTTTTTGAAATTGTCCGGATAAGCGAGCTTGTGAAGATGGCTGCCCAGCGCAGCCTGCGGTTCTTCCTGCTCGGTCCAGACAACCGCATCGAAACCTTTTTTGCCCTCGGCTACATAGGCGTAGCGGCCAAAGAAATTGACCGTGCCATTACCAAAGCCGAGCAACTGGGTCATGAGCGCGTTGTTATCGTTCTGTTTGGAGATGTGGCAATCGCTGCAATTCTTGGTGGTGCCCACGCCGCTGGTGGTGTGAGGAAAGTGTGGATTGAAAGCCTGGCCGCTGTAACCCTCGGCAGAAACCGTCTGCTGTTGTGAATAGACCCATTCGCGATTGGCATTCTGCGAACCAACAACCACGGCGCTGGACGAACGAATCACCGCCAGGCGATTGCTCTTTACCGTGCCATCGATGCCTAACATGAAAACATCGTCACGCACAACTTGCGGATTATAAGAGGTGTAGTTGCGGGTGGTGATGCCTTCAAATTTATTGAGCGCGACCTTCTGGTTGGCTTTCATGGGCAGGTGACAACCAAAGCAAGCAGTGGCCCATGAGCTATGACAGACCTGGCAGGAGATGGAGGAGTTATCATGTGCAAGGTTGCGTTTGCACTCGGAAGTAGAAGCAGGCACGTCGCCCCACGCATTGCCATCGCGTCGAAGTGTTTTGGCATAGCGGGACTTGGCATTGTAATGCGACGAGGCCGGGTCAACTGTGTCCATCGTTTGAGGAATTTCCCAACGCACATCCGGACTCATGCCGGAACGTTGGAAAAGTTTTTTACCTTCCCATACGAAACGCGGCCCCCAAGGCGTGGAGCCGGTGTTTAAATCAATCTGGCCACCGTTACCGGAAGTTATCAGCGTGGGTCTTTTATCGATGGTTCCGTGGCAATCAATACATTCAATGGTCGTAGCTGCACGCGGTTCACCATAAAGTTTGCCGTTGCCGTGGACATCGCCGAGGAAATGACAATCGATGCATTGCATTCCCTTGGCCAGATGCACGTCTTTGAGATGGACCGCCTTGGCAAATTTATGGGTGTCATCGCCGGGAATGATGTTGTCATCCAAATCGAGCAAATTGCCTTTGCGATCTTTTTTGAAGACGGCGCGAAAAACCCAGCCATGGCCATGATAGTCAGCGAATTGAGTTTGCTTCAATTGCGGATTCAACTCGGCCACCTTTTCCAAGAAATCATTATCACTCCACTTGCCGCGCGCGGCGGCGGCTTCCGGGTTGCTGCGGAGTGAGGCAGCCATTTCAGCTTCCGTCGGGTTCTTTTGTTTTTCCGGATACATGAACTCACCGTCGGATTCCTGGTCCCACCAGATGTAGCCGAGAAATGGATTCACAAAAAGATTTCCCTGGTGCATATGGCAACTCATGCATTGGCTGCTCGGAATGGCGCGCGTGAACTGATGCTTGATGGGATGGCCGCGCTCATTTTTTAGAATCGATTTATCGGCGGAAAAACTCAGGCCTTGATGGCCGTATTTGCTGTAGTAACCGGAATGGGTGGGCGAACGGTCGTTGGCATAAACAACGTGGCAGGCCGTGCAACCGCTGGAACGATAATCGCCGGGATGATTATTCGACCCCATGAAACCGAGCAAGGGATCGTGCAGGCGGGTTTTCTGAAGATTCAAAAATACCGGATCGATGCGGTTGAGCGTACCTAAACCGCGCTCCGAAAGACGACGGGCCGGCTTGCCGGGAGATTCCACGGAATTGGGAATGCCAAGACTGGTTTGTTTCTCGCCACCCTTCTCGAAGATTCGCAATAGATTACCCGGCTGACTTAAAGGGAAACGCGGCAACGGTTCCAAATACGGCAGGACGCCGTGCAAACGAGTCTCTTCGGCACTGACGGGCGTTGGGCTTTCCAAACGCAACGGCACCCCGTCCGCTCCGTAAGCCTGTCCGTAATGATAATTCTTAAACGGCACCCCGCCATTGTTATAAAGCGCCGCTCCCCAGAGCATCGCGCCGTGAGTCATCATGCTGTTGCGCACATGGTCCACCGATTCCTGGTGGCAAAGGCCGCAGGCTTTTTCCGCCACGCGCAGATCACCGGGATTTACGAACTGAATAAATTCGGGCGATTCATGATTGAGCAACACGGAGGAATCGCTTGGGTTGGCAGAGCTTTGCCAGAAGACGGGGTTAAGCGGCTGCACATGGGCTTTGCGTTGTGTCAAGCCCGGTGTTGGATTTCCGCCATGACAATCGGTGCAACCGAGAACAACGTTCGGCGAACTGTGCATCGGTTCGATACCTTGATGACATTCGATGCAACCGACACTTTTCGCATGGGATTCAGAAAAAGTTTGATCGATCAAGTTGCGCGGCTTCGCTGGGTTGGTTTGGGATGTATTAAGATTGTGCGGAACGGAAATAGGGGGGCCAAAGCCGATGTCTTGTGCAGAGGAAACAGTATAAGTCAGAAGGGAAATAATGATCGTTGTCAGGAAGCGTATCGAACGCTTCACCATAAAAAGGTGAGTTCGTCGAATCCTGAGATTTATCATTAATGACGTCATTGGGTTTAGTACGTGAGTGTGACAGCGATAAGTCCGCTGTAAAGAAAGCTGTCAACCTGGCCACGGTTGTTTGTGGGGTTAAAACCAGGTACGGGATCAGTGCTGGTTTTATAAATATCGCGAAAGCCAGTACCCGGAATCAAAGTCCCAAAACCGGTGGAAATAATCACATTATCAGTCAGGAATGGACGAAACTGAAAGCCGATGCTCAGATCCCATCCCATTTCATTATCCACCTTGTCGGTCAACAGCGCGGTTTTAATTGGATCGGTTTCCATCAGCCGAACGTAATTGGCATTGATAAAAGCCCGGAGCTTGGGAGTGAGGTCCATCTCGGTGCCAAGGCCTACAATGAAAACACCGGGATTCACAAAATTGGCCTGGCCTTCGGTCTTGCTGGTGCGGAGGTTGGGCACGAGGCTGCTGCGTTGCTTCAAATTTACGGAAGTCCCACCGAGATTGAATCCCTGCCGCACCCAATAACTAAATGGCCCACCGGTAAAATTCGGATTGTCCACTACGGTATCAAAACCATTGGCGGTGCCGTCCTCCGCTTTACGATCACCCGAAGCATAAAAGATGGAGCCTTTGTAACGAATCCAATCGCGGTCGTAGGAAACCTCTAACGCTGCCATTTGTGCATTGATATCCACCTGTCGTCCGGCCAGTCCGTTGAACTTGTCCTGCCCGAAAACTTGATAAAATTGATGGCTCACGTTCAGTCGTCCGATGTGGCCATCCCCTGCCCAACCGAGATAATAAGCCTGGACATGGTGTCGGCGCACGGTGCCTAACGGTTCAGGCCGGACGATCACCCCGTTGTCATTATAATAAGTGCTGCCGTTGTCCAGATTAGCGAGGAAACTCAGTTGGGCGGTGTAGCCTTTCCATAAGAAATCCTGCCGGTATACATTGGCCGCTATAACCCGTTGGTCACGCTCATTGAAAGTGTTCAACTCGGAATCGGTGTCTTTTTCCCGCATGTCGAACAGGGCAAAATTATATTGGTAATGATTATTATCAATGTTGCCGAAGATGCGGACGGCGGAATTCACATCGTTAAACAGGAAACCGCGAAAATCATTATTGAAAACCTGATTGCCAATTCGGGTCGCAATGAAATCATAGTTCTCCGACAGGTCGCCCAAGTGAAGTTCAACAAAAGCCTCCTGCAAGGCCAGAAAGTCCTTGGTGCGAGTCGTGTGCCTTTGGCCATAAAGGCTCGTCGGGCCGGTCGTGAGCAAGCCATTCAAAAAATCATTCAAATCGCCCGGATTGGTGATGTGACTGTTGTCAGGTGGCGGGGTGTTCTTTCCTGCTTCAGAACCGCGCGGGTCAGGATTCACCACCCCGGTTTCATGAGCCTCAATGTAATTGATATTATAAACTGGCTGCAAATGCAGTGCCCAATGAACAGGTTGAAAGACGGTTTCGCCTTGGAACAAGTCAACCGTGAAAGAGAAATTATTGATTACGGAAATTTGCTCGCTCTGGCCATAGAATTCCGCTGAGTTGGGACGTGACGAACTCACTCCGCTGGCAGTGGGAACACGACGCCCCTCAAAAACGGTTTCTGAGCCGGCTGTTAGATTGAGAAAAATATCCTGACCGATGATGGGGGCATCGCCCTTAAGCAAACTTTGTTTGTACGGATGCCATAGCATGGGAGCGGGCGATTCATAAGGAGTCTCTGTGTCGCCACTCGTATAGCGCCTCCACGGCGTGAAGCCGAGACGCCAACGATTCGGTTCGGGTACACTGTTGCTTGGATAGCCCAAGCCCTGACGGCTGAGCGGGTAATCCGGATTTTCGTATTTGTATTCGATGGTGCGATTGTTGCGCGCATTTTTACGCGGCAATTTCAGATCTTTTTTTAGTGGCTCGGTATTGTAAGGAGGGGGATTGGTTGGAGCCACAACTTCCAGACGACTGTTGACCAAGTTGGCGCGTGGCAAAGCCAAACTATCATCAATTGCCTCGCCGTTAAACGTGGGCAACAACCCGAATTCATTCGTGAAAAATGGTTTGGCTTCCGGCGCGGAGATCACGGAAGCACCGGGATCCGGATTAAAAATGCCGGGTGGTAATGTCTGGGTATGATTCGTGGTGCGAATTAATCTCAGGGAAGCTTCGGATTCTTCCAGGAGATTTGTTCGAGTTGGTGGCACTCCAGCATCAGGATTAAAATCAGCGGGCGAACGGGGTGGCTCCCCCTGGCTGATAGTCTGAAACGGCTTCAAGACATTCGGGTCATTTTTTCCTTCAGCATTTCGATCTTTGGAGGGTTGCTCGGCCCCATGGGTGATCAAACTCGCGGATGCCAGAACGAAAGCAGGAATAAATGAAGACATTACACCTTTAAGAATTCGGTGTGGCAAACTTATGGCGTTGCCGAGCGGGATTTTCACTAAACAACTTATCGCCAAGAGTTACGAGTGGTTGCAAGAACCAAGTGGCACTTTTTGGTTAAAAACGTAAAGCGTTTCCCATTGATGGACCGCGCTTTAGCTTTAATTTAGGTTCCGCCTTATGGAACACACTTCAATCTTTGTTCCGGTTGGTGTCAAGCAACCCGTTTTTGGATCAATGTGGAAGATCACCATGTTCCCCGAATCCTGGTTCGCAGCCAAAAGATACCTGCCGGTCGGATCGATCTCGAATTGACGCGGTATTTTTCCGCCACTGGCATGGGAGTTTACCCTCCTTGTAAATATCTGGCATGCATCGGAATTTTACAGCCACGGTTTAATTATCGTTTTGCTCGAATGAAGGACGAATTCAATTTCCACAAATGGCGATAGAATGATTGTTTACGGCGATCCGCAATTTGAAGCGAGGATTTGGGAGTTGTTGCGGCGGCTCGAACACAAACTTGCCGCTGCCGATCCAAACGATTTGGACATGCTTCGCGCGCTGCTTATCCAGAGTGGCCAGTTCGAGCAGGCGATGGTTGATTTCCTCCCACAAGAGAATATTTCCTCAATAATTCGTGTTCAGACAGTAACCGATTTTGCGGCAGCAGCTTTTTACGCGACTTTGCAAAAATGCGTAATTGGGTTGTCAATTCCGCTGATAAGTGCGGAGAGAGCATTGGAGTTCATGTCGCACGAACTGAGGCATCTTCGAATTTTTGAAAATGCGCTAGTGACAGTAAAAATTCCCGAGGGGTTTGAATTCTACACACTCTTTCCTGAACAATATTGCGCTTCGGCACTTCAGTGGCTGGAGCGGAATTCTCTTTCAACCAGAAACCGAACTGCGCTCGTGGTTGGTATTCGCAGCATTGGGACAAGCTTATCCGCATTGGTAACGGCTACTCTTGCGGCAGCGGGTTGGCAAACCCGGCGCGTTACGGTGCGACCGACGGGTCATCCCTTTGAGCGCAAGGTGGACTTTGCCGCTCACGATTTGGATAGCCGGAGTCGCGCATTGATCGTGGATGAAGGACCGGGCATTTCCGGCTCATCCATGGCCGCTGTTGCCAAAGCATTGGCGGCCTCTGGATTTAAACCAGAACAAATCTCTTTTCTGCCGGGACACGGAGGAGGGCCGGGATCGGCGGCTTCAGCAGAAACCCATGCCTGGTGGGCTTCAACTGTCCGCCATGTAAATCCACTGGGAAATTTACGATGGAACGGGTGCTCACTTACCGAATTATTGGCCCAAAAATCTGCTGTCCTTTGCAACGAGGCCAAAATTCCAAGTTCGCAGATGCAAGACCTGAGTGCTGGTCAATGGCGCCAAAAGGTTTATTCCAATGAAACCGATTGGCCTGCGGTATGCATGCCGTTTGAGAAGAGTAAGTATCTTTACTCCACACGAAGCGGAGTGGCCGTCCTATGGAAATTTATAGGTTTCGGATCAATAGGTGATAACCTTCAATCATTTAGAGAACCGATCGCCAATGAGTTTTTCAATCGAGAAAAAACAGATCATTTGACTTCCCTCGGCTATTTGCACGGTTTTCTCGCTCTGCCCTGGATCAACGGGAAGCCGCTTGTTCAAAGTGACGCTAACAATTCCGAGGTGATAAATGCAATTGCGCATCGAATCATTGCTGCCGTTGGACCTCCCTTATCGGCTGCGGACCAGGCAGACTCCGTTTCCCGCTTATCACAAATGCTTCACTGGAATGCACAGGAAGTCTTCGGCAAGAACATTGCGCTCCGCACCCAAGCTGTAATAAAAGCTGCCTGCAATTTACCCTCCGGCCCGAGTCATGGTGATGGCCGTATGGCTCCGCATAATTGGATTCGAGCGTCTGATGGAACACTCTTCAAAACTGGAAGTCTTGGAAATCGAATTGATCATACCATCGTGGGGCGGCAACCTGTCATTTGGGATGTCGCTGGAGCCATGGTGGAGTGGGACTTTACCATTGCCTCTGCTGCTCCCTTGGTAAGGGCAGTAAATGATGCGTTCACCTC
The DNA here is from genome assembly GCA_028293285.1 of Pedosphaera sp. Taxonomy (GTDB): domain Bacteria; phylum Verrucomicrobiota; class Verrucomicrobiia; order Limisphaerales; family Pedosphaeraceae; genus Pedosphaera. The sequence goes on along the minus strand of JAQGPC010000138.1, from coordinate 8,704 downwards.
GGCAATCAATGCCGATGCACTCACCTTTTATTGCATGGCTTATGCTGCTTTTCAAATGGGACAGGCTTCGCTATGTGCCGATTTGTGTAACGTCAATCCCGGAGAGAAAACTCGACTGAAAAGTGCGGTAGCTTTCTATCGAAACCAACTTGTAATGGAGTTGAAACGTGGTTGAACAAACCATGGTGGCCCGAGTATTACAGCTTCACAAAACAACAGCTTCCGCAGCAATTGCTGATTTCGCAAATGTAAATCCATTTGGTTGATTCAGCACATAACGTTTTACCACTTCATTGGCGAACCAGGAGAATTCTTCCACATTTACCGGCGGACTTGTGCAGTTGGGCGACTTTCCTCGCGAAGGTGGTGTAAAACAAAGCGTGATGGTTGTATCAAATTCCGCGAGCGCTTCCATCTGACGGTCAAACCATGGCAAGGCATTCGGACGGTTCCAATCGGCCCAACTGATTCCGGTTCGCAATTTTTTCACGCCAAGTTTCCGCAGCCACTCCACCGCAAAATCCAGCCGGTGATCTTCGAAGTTGAACCATTGGCAGATTCCCATTTCGGGATTGAAATATCGGATGGCCGGCTTGGGCGCGCGGTCATCGCGGATCAAGCCCATATAGAAATGGCGGTAATAAGAACTTCCTTCACTTTCTTTATGGCGCGTCGTGGCCTCCCATTTTTTGGGCAGGTCAAGCAGGCTGTACCAGAAGACACGTTCGGTGCGACCGAGCAGTAATTCAGTGGTTCGTCGCAGCCCGAAGACCTGGACTTCATCCGCGCCAAAAGTGGAAACGCCGACCTCTGTCACCCAAATTGGCAAATCTGTCACCGCACGAATCTCATCCAGCTTTTCCGGCCAATCATCAATTTGCCAATGGTTCCAATCCAAGGGGAACCCATGCACAGCCACGGCGTCCATGTAATCCAACAAATGATAGCTCTTCAGCAGCGCAATAAAATGGGGATCAATCGGCGAGATCCCCCCGAGAACGAGCGGGAGTTTCGGACACAGTTCCTTTATGCCCATTGCCGCCATTCGCATCATTTCCGTGAACTCCTTCCAGTCGGGATCCATCTGGAAATCCCAATGAGACAGGTTGTTCGGCTCGTTCCATAGTTTGATTGCTTCGATCATTGGTTTTCCTTTCTGCTGCAATGAAGTCCTCGGTGCGCTGCCGGGCTTCATAATCGGTGAATTGTTTCGGTGGTGATTTCATGAAATAACTGGAGGGGCCCACCAGTGCTCCACCAATGCCCCGGTTCAATGCGAGTTTGGCGCAACGAATGGCGTCAATTACCACGCCCGCTGAATTCGGCGAATCCCACACTTCCAGTTTCACCTCGCAGTTCAACGGCACATTTCCAAAGGTCGTTCCTTCCATTCGGATGTAACACCATTTGCGGTCTTCCAACCACGGCACGTAATCGCTGGGCCCCACATGAACGTTTTTTTCCGCAATGGGCGTTCCCAGTTGGCTCGTCACAGCATTGGTCTTGGAAATTTTCTTTGACTCCAATCGTTCCCGTTCGAGCATGTTCATGAAATCAGTGTTGCCACCGAAGTTGAGTTGATAGGTGCGGTCCAATCTCACTCCCCGTTCTTCAAAAAGAGTGGTCAACACCCGGTGGGTAATCGTCGCGCCTACTTGTGATTTAATATCATCGCCGATAATGGGCAGGCCACGCTCTTCAAAGCGTTTCTGCCAATACGGCTGCGAAGCAATAAAAACTGGAATGCAATTAATGAATGCACAGCCGGCTTCCAAAATCTGTTCGACATACCATTTCGTGGCCATTTCCGATCCCACCGGTAAATATGAAACCACCACATCCGTGTGTGTTGATTTAAGAATGCCCACGATATCATCGGTTGGTCCCGACGCTTTAGTGATGACCTGATTGAGATATTTGCCCAGTCCATCGTGGGTCATCCCGCGATGCACTTTTATACCTTTGGCAGGCACGTTGGAAAATTTGATGGTATTGTTGGGTTCCGCAAAGATGGCTTCAGATAAGTCCCGTCCCACTTTGGTTTCGTTGACATCGAAGGCTGCGGTGAACTCGATATCACGAATGTGGTAGCCACCCAAATCAACATGCATCAATCCGGGAACAGTTTCCCCTTCCCTGGCATTTTGGTAAAACTCAACTCCCTGAACGAGGGAAGAGGCGCAATTCCCAACTCCAATGAGTGCGACGCGAATTTTTTCGCTTCCGTTTAGGCAAGGTGTCATCTCCATGAAGAACAATTATAGAAGCAGGCGACTTCTTCTCCAGTGGGGTATAAACATGCTTTATTCGGTGCCGAGACGGATGCCCAGTTCAATCCGTGTAAATAAAACACTCAAAAATTATATTCTCTTATTCCAGCTTCCATCCATTTCTAACAACGCTGACCGGCCTTAAAAAATAAAGTTTCATGCTAAGTACTTGCCTTGCTGCATTCTGTCAGGGCGGATGTTGACGCAAAAACATGAGCCGAAAAAAGCCGCCGTAATTTGTCCAATAAAAGCTAGGGTTACGCCCCAGTTGTTATGTTTTTTGCGAGGTCTAATCTTGCATTGCAAATGAACAAGAAGGTTTTGATCACCGGCGGAGCAGGATTTATTGGATCCCATTTAGCGGATGAACTTTTGGATCACAATTATGAAGTTCGCATCCTGGACAATCTCGCTCCCCAAGTCCACGGCCCTCAGCGTCAAACACCTTCCTATTTAAATCCGGAAGTTGAACTGATGATTGGGGATGTACGCGATCTCGAAAAGGTACGGCAAGCATTGGAAGGAGTCGATGCTGTTTTTCATCTGGCGGCGATGGTTGGAGTCGGCCAGAGCATGTATGCCGTGGCGGAATACACTTCGGTGAATAACGAAGGCACCGCCACCCTGTTGCAGGCGCTCATCGAAAAGCCGGTCGAAAGATTAATCGTTGCATCCAGCATGAGCCTCTATGGCGAAGGGCTTTATCAAAGTACGGAGGGAACTCTGGTGCCGGGCACAGATCGAAGCCTCGAACAACTCAAAGCTCGCGACTGGGATCTCCGCGATTCAAAAGGAAGGACACTTACTCCCATTCCAACACCGGAGTCCAAACCTCCACGGCTTGCTTCGGTGTATGCCTTGTCCAAATATGACCAGGAGCAAATGTGTCTGATACTTGGTCGTGCCTATAAAATTCCCACGGTTGCACTTCGGTTCTTCAATGTTTACGGCACCCGCCAGTCGCTTTCGAACCCTTATACCGGGGTCATGGCCATTTTTGCTTCGCGCCTTCTTAACAACAATTCACCTCTTATTTTTGAGGATGGAATGCAACAGCGAGATTTCGTTAGTGTTTATGATATTGCCTGTGCCTGTCGTTTGGCGCTCGAAGTCCCCGCAGCAGCCGAAAATGTATTCAACATTGGCAGTGGTCAGCATTACACCATCAAGGAGTTGGCCGGGCGAATTTCCAAAGTGATGAACAAGGAACATCTCCAACCCAACATCACGGGCAAATATCGAATGGGAGACATTCGACATTGTTTCGCTGACATCAATTTTGCCCAGAGAATCCTGGGATACGAACCGCTCGTCCCCCTGGAGGAAGGACTTTTAGAATTGGTGGAATGGCTGGAAGGGCAGGTCGCGGAAGACCGCGTTGACCAGGCTGGCGCTGAACTTTCCGCGCGGGGTTTAACCGTATGACAACCTTTAAAGCTCACATGAAACAAAATGGTCAGGCCAAGGCTTTTCCGCGTTTGACCGAGACCTCACGGTTGCCGGAAATTACCAAGGCTTCTCATAACCGAAAGCCGATTCTGATTACTGGTGGCGCCGGGTTCATCGGCACGAATGTTGCCCATCGCTTTCTTTCGATCGGCCAACCCGTGCTGCTCTACGACAATCTCTCACGTCCCGGTGTGCAGAAGAATTTGGAATGGCTTCAGGCCACGCATGGAGATTTGGTGCAAATCGAAGTGGCGGACGTGCAAGACTCCAAAGCACTTTGCAAAGCGGCCAGGCAGGCTTCAAAGGTGTTTCATCTGGCGGCGCAAGTAGCGGTCACCAGCAGCCTGATTGAACCCATTCACGATTTTGAAGTGAACGCCCGCGGCACTTTGAATTTGCTGGAGGCATTGCGCGGATTGGAGAATCCTCCCCCGCTTGTCTTTACGAGTACCAACAAGGTTTATGGCGATTTGAAGGATGTAAAACTCCAGATGAATGAAGGACGCTATGAGCCGGTAGATCCAAATTTGCGCGAGCATGGCTTTGGTGAATCACGGCCTTTGAATTTCCACAGCCCGTATGGTTGCTCCAAAGGCTGCGCCAGCCAGTACGTGTTGGATTACTCCCGCACTTTTGGCATTCCGGCGGTGGCTTTTCACATGAGTTGCATTTACGGTCTGCACCAGTTTGGCAACGAGGATCAAGGCTGGGTGGCGCATTTTCTCATCAAGGCACTTGAAGGTTCCCCCATCAATATTTTCGGCGATGGCCGGCAGGTGCGCGACATTCTTTTTGTGGAGGATTTGATTGATGCCTTTTTACTTGCCCACGATCACATGGACACATTAGCGGGAGAGGCGTTTAATATCGGGGGCGGACCAGCCAATACCATCAGTCTGCTCGAACTGCTTGACATCATTTGCGAACTCCAAGGCCACCGCCCGGAAACTCAATTTGCGGACTGGCGCTCGGCCGACCAGCGTTATTATGTTTCCGACATTCAAAAGTTTTCTACCGCCACTGGATGGTCTCCCAAAGTCAATGTGCGGGATGGAGTCAGCCGACTTTATCATTGGTTGAAGGAATTTCATGCTGTCCAATCCGTTCCCGTTTTAAAAACGAGCGAACACCCGACCAGACGGAATAAAAGTTCGTGTCGCATCCAGACTAATGGGGCTTCGCGAAACGGCCATCAGCGTGCAATTAAAACCGCGTCCAGAATCAAGCGGTTGGCTCCCATCGGCAATGGCAAGTGCGTTGATCGAAAACTGACAAAGATTTCCTAACAGATGATCTGCTGCGATTCCGCAGGTCACCATCGGCAAGGCAGGAATCAGAGGAGATGATTGGTAACCTACTATGCATAAATTGGTATTAGGCATGCGCGTCGCGGTAATAGATGCGCCGGGCCACATTCGCATTGACCGCACAAAAAAGCCCGAACCGGGCGAAAACGCGGTTCGCGTACGACTTGAAGGCTGCGGGGTTTGTGGTTCCAATCTACCTCCTTGGGAGGGCCGTCCATGGTTCAAATATCCTTTAGCACCCGGCGAACCTGGTCATGAAGGATGGGGTCGCATCGATGCCGTGGGCCAGAATGTGACGAAATTTAAAGTTGGAGACCGCGTGGCCATGCTCTCCTACCGCGCCTATGCGGAGTATGACGTTGCGGATGAAAAGAGCATGGTCCGCATTCCAGCCTCAATGGATGATAAACCCTTTCCGGGTGAACCGCTGGGTTGCGCGATGAACGTTTATCGCCGCTGTGATATTCATCCGGGTCAAACCGTTGCAATCATTGGGATTGGTTTCATGGGTGCTCTCCTCACTTCGTTGATCACCCGCGCAGGAGCCAATGTGATTGCCATTTCACGCCGGCCATTCGCCTTGGAATTAGCTCGTGCCTGTGGCGCGTCGGAGACGATTTCCATGCAGGATCACGAAAGCATCGTTCATCACGTTAAAAATTTGACCAATGGATTAGGCTGCGACCGGGTCATCGAAGCTGTGGGCCAGCAATGGCCGTTGGATCTGGCGGGCGAACTCACACGCGAACGAGGCCGCCTGATCATTGCCGGATATCATCAGGATGGCCCGCGTCAGGTCAATCTGCAGCTCTGGAACTGGCGCGGGCTTGATGTGATCAATGCTCACGAGCGCGATCCTAAAATCTACGTGGAAGGCATGGAAGCGGCCATAGCCGCCATCGTCCAAGGAGAATTGAATCCCACGCCGCTTTACACTCATTTTTTCAAACTGGATCAAATCTCTTCTGCTTTCAATTCAATGCAGGAACGCCCCGACAAATTCCTCAAAGCACTTATTACCTTATGAGTTTCGTCGTTTTAAACCAGCCATTGAGTCAAAAGATTTCTCAAACGGGAACTGCCCGTCCACGACTCGGCTTTCTCGGGGTTGGTTGGATTGGCCGGCACCGCATGGAAGCAATCGCCAAGAGCGGGTTGGCGGACATTGTTGCCATCGCCGATCCGGCGCAAAATTTACTTTCTCAAGCTGCGGCAAGTGTTCCCGACGCGGTTTTGGTTGAATCTCTCGACGCGCTACTGGAGGTGGGGGTCGATGGAGTCGTAATCGCCACGCCGAGCGCCCTGCATGCCGAACAGGCCATCGCGGCGCTCGAGCGTGGCGTCTCAGTTTTTTGTCAAAAGCCACTCGGACGAAATGAAGCAGAGACGCAGCGCGTCATTGACGCTGCACGCGCCGCGGACCGGCTATTGGGAGTGGACCTTTCCTATCGACACATGACCCAGGTGAAGAAGATTTGTGAACTCATTCGCTCGGGTGAACTGGGAAATGTTTATGTCGTGGATTTGATGTTTCATAACGCCTATGGCCCCGATAAAGCCTGGTTTTATGATCCAAAACTTTCCGGTGGTGGTTGCGTCATTGACTTGGGGGTTCATCTCATTGATCTGGCATTGTGGTGCCTTGATTATCCGCAGGTCACCCATGTGACCAGTCGCTTATTTGCCCAAGGCAAACCGATCCGCAGCAAAAGCAAACAGGTCGAAGACTATGCGGTTGCACGCATTGATTTGGATAATGGCGCGACACTGCAACTCTCCTGTTCCTGGAAGTTGCCAGCAGGTTGCGACGCCATTATTGGTGCTTCGTTTTTTGGAACCAAAGGCGGTGCCTCGGTTCGAAACATAGGTGGGTCATTTTACAACTTTGTCGCCGAACGTTTTCACGGAACAAAATGCGAATTACTCGCTGCAACTCCGGAAGAATGGGGAGGCAAGGCGGCCGTTGATTGGACCATGCGCTTGTCCGAAAGCACAAAATTTAACCCGCAAATTCAAGGATTGGCTCGTGTGGCCGCAACCTTGGATGCCATCTACGCCCGATAAACCTGCATGGAAGCTAATATTTCCCATAAACCACGACGGATTCTAATGACCGCTGATACCATCGGCGGAGTCTGGACTTATACGCTGGAACTAATTCGAGCTTTAGCTCCGCATGGAATCGAAGTCATGCTCGCAACCATGGGGACAAGGCTGAATAAAGCACAAAAGAAAGAGGTTAAATTAATTCCCAATTTGGAAATCCAGGAGAGTAATTTCAGACTCGAATGGATGCAGGAGCCGTGGCCCGACGTTTCATTGGCAGGAGAATGGTTGCTGGAGCTTAAAGCACGCTGGCAGCCTGATGTCGTTCATCTCAATGGCTATGCTCACGGCTCACTGCCTTGGCACGCGCCTGTTTTAGTAGTGGGTCATTCCTGTGTCTTGTCCTGGTGGAAGGCGGTTAAGCATGAGCATGCACCCTTCGATTACAACCGCTATCGCGAGGCTGTAACGCAAGGTCTTCGAGCCGCCAATTTAGTGGTGGCTCCCTCTCAAGCCATGCTTCAGGAATTGAAGGAGCATTATGGTCCTTTGTCTTCGAGTGAAGTAATTCCCAATGGCCGCAATCCGGAGGCGTTCAAACCGAGTCCCAAAAAGGAATTAATTCTGACGGCTGGCAGGCTATGGGACGAGGCGAAAAATATTAAAGCGCTTACCATGATTGCGCCCGCACTAGCATGGCCGGTTTATGTCGCAGGAGAGGAAAAACACCCGGATGGATTTGGCACTGAGCACAAGCACGTGCAGTTGCTTGGACGTTTGTCTCACGATGAATTAGCGCCTTGGTTTGCCCAAGCTTCCATCTATGCCCTGCCCGCGCGATACGAACCGTTCGGCCTTTCGGCATTGGAAGCTGGTTTGGCAGACTGCGCCCTGGTTTTGGGGGATATTCCCAGTCTGCGGGAAATTTGGGGCGAGGCGGCATTGTTCGTTGCTCCTGATGACACTGAGGCGCTCAAGGCGGCATTGAACAAACTCATCTCTGATCGTGCCATGCTTAATGAGTATGCCTCACGCGCCCAGTCACGCGCCTCGGAGTTCAGTCCCCAGAAAATGGCCAAACGATATGTGTCTGCTTATGCCGGCCTGATCAGAAATCATTTATCTACAACGAAGGAGCAACTTGCATGCGCATCGTGATGTTTTATCACACGCTTTTATCGGATTGGAATCATGGGAACGCCCACTTTTTACGCGGCGTCGCTTCGGAACTTCTGGGTCGGGGCCACGACGTCGAGGTATTTGAGCCGGAAGATTCGTGGAGTTATAAAAATCTTTTGTCGGAACATGGCGAAGCTCCTTTGCGAAAATTCAGCAAGGCTTACCCCACCCTTAAGGCAACGCGCTATGACCAAAACACCCTTGACCTAGATGAAGCTTTGGATGGAGCTGATTTGGTACTGGTCCATGAATGGAATGATCACAAGTTAGTCCGCGCGGTGGGAGAACATCACCAACGCAATCCCGGTTACCGTCTGCTCTTTCACGATACCCACCACCGGATGATGACTGATCCCCGCAGCATGGCTGCTTATGATCTTAATCATTACGATGGCGTGCTCGCTTACGGAGAAGTGTTGCGACAACTTTACGAATCAAGCGGGCGGGTCAAGC
>JAQGPC010000122.1 GCA_028293285.1 Pedosphaera sp. | reverse complement strand
CAAATACCACCAGAAAACATTTTTCAGGAGCCAAATCTGATGGTTGACCTGAAGCAACGAGCTCTCGATGCAGCTTTGCAAAGACTCATTCCTGATGGGCTGCTTTCGGCGCTGAATCAAGCGATCCACCAGAATGAAAATACCCACAGCAAGGCAACAAAACGAAAGCAAATAGAGAGACCACCATTGCCATAATACGCCCCAAACCAGGAAGCCCACGGTCATTAAGCCAATCACGCTGACCTCCCGCACATCGCGGCAGAATATCATCCTGCGAAACTGCCGTTGGTTACGCCGAACTTCGTTCAACAACAGGTCTGCATTGATCGTCACTTTCACGCCGGCGTCCTGGGACTGCCACGCTTTTTGAAAATCTTCAAAGTTCATCGTTTGCTCCTTTCAATTCATCCGCCAGTTGTTTGCGGATACGATTCAGCTTCACGCCAATATAATTTTCTGAAATGCCCAGCACCTCGGCCATCTCCTGATAGCTCAAGCCGTCCAGGTGCATCAACGCCAGCGAGGCATCCACCTTGGGCAACTGGCGGATGGCCGCATACAGGCGCTCCACAATTTCCTGCTCCCGCAGCGAATCCACATGGCTCGACTGCGCCTGGGGCGATACGTCTAACTTCAATATCGTCTCCTGCCCCTCCCGCCGACGGCGCTCCACACGATGCCAGGCCAATGCGGTATTGAAGGCCACGCGATAAATCCAGGTCGTCTCTTTGGCCTCGCCGCGAAAGGCCGGTATGGATGACCAAACTTGCAGAAGTACATCTTGAAATAGATCGTCTTGATCCTGCGGTGCAGACACACAACCACGAACCACCTTCAACATGAGCCCGATATGCGCATCCAGCCATCGCCGGAATATCGCCTCCTGTTCTTGCGCGGTCATTAAATGTGTCTGCATTCAGTTAAATAGTGACCAAACCCCACTCTTTCTTACAAAGAAAATGCCTTTTTCGACTTTTGCTACGCTTTATCCCACAATTTCAACTTCTTAATCTTCCTCCAAAGGCTTGGATTTTGTGTTATCACAGCCTTTTGCAACGTTCGATGCGTTTCCTTGTCACCTCTTGGTCTTTTCCGGGTACTTATAGACTGATATGATGACAACCGAACAAATGCCTGCGCCGCAACAGAACGATGTCGGTTTGGTGGCCGAAAGCCTTGAGGGAAATCAGGATGCTTTCCGGCAGATCGTCGAACGGTACCAAAACCTGATCTGCTCCCTGGCTTATTGCGCCACGGGCAGCGTGAGCCAGAGCGAAGATCTCGCTCAGGAAACGTTCGTGACCGCTTGGAAGCAACTCGCGGAACTTCGCGAACCATCGAAATTACGGTCGTGGTTGTGCGGCATCGTCCGATTTCTTATCGGCAAGCAACTTCGACGACAAGGCCGTGAACCTGCCCACGCCGCCGAGCCGATGGAAGCCATGGATCAATCCACCGCCCCCGAACCGCTGCCCTCTAATCAAGCGATCAGCAATGAGGAAAGAGTTATTCTTTGGCGCTCGCTCGAACGCGTCCCCGAAATCTATCGCGAGCCTTTGGTCTTATTTTATCGCGAACATCAATCCGTGGAACGTGTGGCCGAAGCCCTGGACTTAAGCGAAGACGCGGTGAAGCAACGACTGTCACGGGGGCGGAAGTTGTTGCAGGAGGAATTCCTCGCCTTCGTTGAAGGTGCGCTGGCAAGAACTAATCCCGGCAAAGCATTCACGCTCGGCGTTTTGGCTGCGTTGCCTGCCATGACAATTTCCGCCAAGGCCGCAGCGCTTGGCGCAGCCGCAGCCAAAGGCGGCGCGGCGGTAAAAGGCGCAGGCTTAATCGGTTTGCTCGGCGCTTTTTTAACTCCATTGCTCGCGTTTTATGGAATGTGGGCCGATTATCGAATGAAGCAAAAGGAAGGGCACTCGCATCGCGAACTCAAACTCTTAAAAGGTTATTACCTGGGGATCGTCATCAGCGTCATTGGAGTTGTTTCGATTATCTGGATTTTGATGTCTTACGGTGGCTCGCTCATTAAAACAAATCCTGCCTTGTTCGCCGGTTCGATGATCGGTTTGATCCTAGGTTATGGGCTGGTGTTGGGCGCTTTTGCCAGGTGGTTTGTTCGCGCCGTAAAAAAATTACCGGCGGAACTGATCCCGGCGCAAATCGCGGCCAAACCGAAGCGTCCAGTGTGGGAATATCGCAGCCGGTTTCAATTGCTCGGCCTGCCGTTCATTCACATCCGCTTCGGCGGCTGGGTCGGCGTCCAGAGGTTCGAGTGGTTGACGGCGCGCAAACAGGTGAAAGCGTGGATTGCCGTCAGTGATGCCTGTTCGTTTGGCGTTTTATTCGCTTATGGCGGACTCGCGATTGCGCCCATCAGCTTCGGCGCTTGCGCCATCGGTTTATTTTCCTGTGGCGCAATGACCGTCGGCGGGCTCGCGCTCGGCGGATTTGCCTTTGGCATTTGGGCATTAGGTCCTTTCGCAGTTGGCTGGCAGGCGTTCGGCGGCGGTTGTGCCATTGCGTGGAACGCAGCGTGGGGTGGTCATTATGCCGTCGCACATCATTTTGCTCTTGGCGAAATCGCTCATGCCGCGCAGGCGAACAACGAATTCGTCGAACACTTGCTGCTATCGAATTCGTTTTTTCGATTTTGTAGAGCGAACGTGACTTCCGCCTATATGATCGGGCTGATTTGGGTTTGGGTGATTCCCATAATGATTTCCACAATTGTTCAGGGATGGGCCCGCACGCGCAAACAATCACGTCAGCAGTCAACCGGTTACTGAACCGTCTCTCGCTTTAATTCCTTATACTATTTTTATGAAAAACATATTCACTACCATTGTGCTCGCTATAGCTCTCTCAACGGCAATCCCGCTCCCGACACGGGCTGCCGAGCCATCCGCCAAATCATCCTTTGCCGTTAAAATCACTGGCAAAGGCGCGCCGATAATTCTCATTCCCGGCCTCTCCAGTTCTGGCGCAGTCTGGGATGGCACCGTCGCGCATTTGAAAGATCATTACGAATGCCACGTGCTCACCCTCGCCGGTTTCGCAGGCCAGTCGCGAATTGAAGCCCCGTTCCTCGAAATCGTTCGCAATGATCTCGCTGTTTACATCCGTCAGCACAAACTCGATCATCCGGTTATCGTTGGCCACAGCTTGGGTGGTTTCCTCGCCCTCTGGCTTGCATCGCATGATCCCGACCTGTCCGGTCCGCTTGTGATCGTTGATTCGGTTCCGTTTTTGCCGGCTGCTTTCAATCCGGCTGCAACGGCTGAAACCATGAAGCCCATGGCCGAAAAAGTTCGCGCCGATATGGTTGCCAACAAAGCGCAGTTCGTCACAACTTCTGAAATGACCGTCCGGGCCATGGTTACCAAACCTGCCGATTTCGATCTGGTCATGTCCTGGGTGAAAACCACCGACCCGGTCGCCGCGGCCAATGCTATGTTCGACGTATTCACTCACGATCTGCGCGCTGACCTTGGCAAGATCAAATCGCCAACGCTGGAGTTGGGCACCTGGACCGCTTTTAAGGATTACACCACGCGCGAGGCAACAGAGGCTGCAATTCGCAAGCAGTACGCCCAACTCAAAAATTGCAAAGTCGTGATGGCCGACACACGACACTTCATCATGTTGGATGATCCACAATGGTTCTACCGGCAAGTGGATGATTTTCTATCCGAAGTTGCAAAAACTCGTGATGTGCAGAAGGGATCAACGAAATGAATGTCAGTTACTATTTTTTTGAAATTGTGCGGCAGGGCATTGGTGTCTTCACCGCGCCGCAGAAAAGGTTTACCTGTTCGGCTCGCTGAGACAGCGAGCCCTGCCTTTTAATTCCAGAAGCAAGAGGCCCCATGGCTATGCCTACTTTAGCAATTCGTAAAAAATATCTAAAAAAGCTCTTGCATAATTCTTAACTGTTACTATTATAGTAACAGTTATGGCAGTTAACACTCAGTTCTCAATTGCGGTTCACATCATGGCCGGGCTGGCCTATCGATGCGACCAGGAGACCACTTCGACCAATCTGGCGATGAGTGTGAATACCAGTCCCAGCTTCGTGCGGCGCGTGCTGTCAAAATTATCCAAGGCGGGTCTGGTTCAAACAGCCACGGGTAAAGCCGGCGCTTGCTGGCTCGCCAAGGACGCAAAGGATATTTCCCTGCTGGATATTTACGAAGCCGTGGATGCGCCCAAGGCTTTTTCCATCCACAATTATACCGAGCAAAAAGGCTGCACGGTGAGTTGCCACATCAAGGCCGCCCTGGATAACGCGTTGAATAAAACCCAAAAAGCCATGGAAGCCAGTCTGGATGACATCAGCCTCGCGCAAATTGTTTCCGACGTGAAGAAAAAGTAAAATTTTTATCTTTTATTGTTACTTATTAAGTAACAAATAAATCAACCAACCCAAAACAAAGAAAGCATGAATATTATGAGCAACCACACTGCAAATAAACTCACAGGCAAAGTTGCGGTCGTCACCGGTGCATCCAAAGGGATCGGCGCTTCCATCGCCAAACAACTCGCGGCGGAAGGTGCTTCCGTCGTCGTCAATTACGCTTCCAGCAAAGCTGGTGCGGACAAGGTCGTAAACGAAATCACCAGCGACGGTGGAAAAGCCATTGCCGTTCAAGGTGATGTTTCAAAGAAGGCGGACATTGACCGTCTGTTCGCCGAAACCAAAAAGGCGTTCGGCCAACTTGACATCCTGGTGAACAACGCGGGCGTTTATGAATTTTTGCCCCTCGAACAAGTCACCGGGGAGCACTTCCACCGGCTATTTAATTTGAATGTGCTTGGCCTGATTCTCACAACGCAGGAAGCGGTAAAGCAGTTCAGCTCCAACGGCGGTAACATTATCAATATTAGTTCGGTTGCAAGTACTGGCACGCCTGCTGGCGGATCGGTTTACAGCGCCACCAAAGCGGCGGTGGATGCTGTGACGAAATCGCTGGCCAAGGAACTCGGCTCACGTAAAATCCGTGTCAACTCCCTCAATCCCGGCATGGTGGAGACCGAAGGCTTTCATGCCGCCGGTATCGCGGACAGTGATTTCCGCAAACAAGTTGAGGCGCAAACTCCGCTGGGCCGCATCGGACAGCCGCAGGACATTGCCACCGTGGCGACGTTCCTCGCTTCAGACGATTCCGCCTGGATCACCGGCGAAACCTTTGTCGTTGCTGGAGGCTTTCGTTGATCGCTGATTCAAACTAAACCCTTGTAAAAAATTATTATGAGCACACCCACCTCCTCCCCTGACCTCACCCAACGTCCGCCGCGCAGCCCGCGCGTGCGCTTGGGTGGTTACGTCCTGCTGCCACGCATCCTCGACAAGGGCCGCGCGGCACTGGCTGGCAAACTGGGAGCATACCGTTTCTCCGGCGTCGGCATGGACCGTCATTTCTTCAACTTCGTTGGCCTCGACTATAAATCGTTGCAGGCCGAACTTGCCAAAGGAAGCGGCGATGGCGAACTGCTTGAGTGGATCAATGCCAACGCGAAGCAACCGCGCCAACCTTGGGAAATAGCCGCCTGGAGCAGTTACCACGAACAGCGCACTCCGGACAGTGATGCCGAAACTATCGGTGATTTCGCCGAATCCGTCGGCAAGTTCAGCAAAACCCGCGAAGACATACACACCTGGTTTGACCTGCTCGATCTCGACGACCACTGTACCTTCGGCGGCAAAGCCTAGTCTCAGCCGCACGTTTCATCTCATTTATCAAACATCCAAACAACTCCAACTGTTATGAGCAGACTCACAAACAAAATCGCCCTCATTACTGGCGGCAGCAGCGGTCTCGGCCTCGCCACCGCAAAACGCTTCGTTGCTGAAGGCGCATATGTCTTCGTCACTGGCCGTCGCCAGCCCGAACTGGATGCGGCTGTGAAAGAAATCGGCCGCAACGTCACCGGCATACAAGGCGACGTTTCAAATCTCGCCAGCCTCGATCAACTCTTCGCCACCATCAAGCAACAGAAAGGTCGTCTGGACATTCTTTTCGCCAATGCCGGTGGCGGCGCTTTTGTGCCACTGGAACAGGTCACCGAAGCGCACTTCGACAAGTATTTCGGCATTAATGTGAAGGGCACGCTCTTTACAGTACAGAAGGCGCTGCCATTGATGCCCGCCGGAGGCGCAATTGTTATTAACGGTTCGATGGTGTCCATCAAGGGCATCCCGGCTTTCGGAGTGTATGCCGCGACCAAGGCGGCGTTGCGGTCATTCGCACGGACATGGTCGGTTGATCTCAAGGGTCGCAACATCCGGGTCAATGTGGTTAGCCCCGGAACGATCATCACGCCGGGCTACAAGAACGAACTCGGCCTGAGCGATGAGCAAATTAAGCAATTTGAAGCGCAGGCCGCCGCCACTACCCCGCTCGGCCGCGCTGGAACGCCCGAAGAAATCGCCAAGGCCGTCCTGTTCCTCGCCTCGGACGACAGCAGCTACATTACCGGCATTGAACTCTTCGTGGATGGCGGCACCGCGCAAATCTGATGGAGACTTGAAGGGCACGAATTGGTGCGTCAGACCCACTTTCGCTTTTCTGTTGTGGGTATGAGTGCTAAGGTCGAAGTCGATTCATGGAAAAGAACCGGCTCGAAGCATTCAGCGATGGCGTGTTTGCCATCATCATTACCATCATGGTGCTGGAATTGAAGACGCCATCGGGACATGACTTGGCGGCGCTAAAACCGTTGCTGCCGGTTTTTCTCAGTTACGTCCTGAGTTTCATCTACGTTGGCATTTATTGGAACAACCACCATCACCTGCTCATCGCCACCAAGCGCATCAGTGGCGGTATTCTCTGGGCGAACCTGCACTTGCTCTTCTGGCTTTCGCTCTTTCCCTTTATGACAGCCTGGATGGGAGAACATCATACCGCCCCCGTGCCGAATGCTGTCTATGGCGGCGTGTTGTTCATGGCGGCGATTGCCTATTGGAACCTGCAGCGTGCCATTATCAAACGGCAGGGCCGCGAATCCGTGCTTGCTGCAGCCCTTGGCAACGATTGGAAAGGAAAACTTTCCCCTGTGCTTTACCTCGCCGCCGTTCTGCTCTCGTTCGTAAACACCTGGATCGCCAGCAGCCTGTATGTGCTGGTCGCGCTCATCTGGTTGATCCCCGACCGCCGGATTGAGCGCGCGTTGGCAAATCACCCCCACAATACCATCGATAAATAATCACCAAACCAATAACCATGTTTTACATTCCGCTTATTGTTGGCAGCACGCGCCGGGACCGCCAAAGCATCAAGGTCGCCAAATTCGTTCTGGCGAGATTGCAACAATGTCCGGGCGTCACTACTGAGTTGCTCGATCTGCTGGAATACAACTTTCCCATCATGGAGGAACGCCTGCATCGTCGTGATGATCCGCCCCCGCGCTTGCAGGAGTTTGGCGATAAAATCGGCCGCGCCGATTCCTTCATTATCGTCACACCCGAATACAATAACGGTTACCCCGGCGTGCTAAAGAACGCGCTTGATTATCTATTGCCCGAATACGAACGCAAACCGGTGGGCATCGTGACGGTCTCGGCTGGCGGCTTCGGCGGGATCAATTGCCTGGCGCAACTGCGCCTCGTGATGCTCGGCATGGGCGCTTTTCCCATCCCGGAAAACCTGTCGGTGTCCCGCGTGCACGATAGCTTCAACGAAGATGGCACTCCCAATGACCCGGCTTATGAAAAACGGGCGGCGACCTTTCTGGAGGAAGTCCTCTGGTTTGCCGAAGCAATCGCTGATCGGAAAGCCAAGGAAAAGTCAGCGGCTGGATAATCGCAGGAGCAATTAAATAGAGAGTACGTCTCGCAAATTGTGTCCACAATTCCTATTTTCAATTCGCGTCCATTGTGCTCATCTGTTGTCTGATGATTCATCCGACAGCCATCATTCATCCGAAAGCAAAACTGGATCCAACGGTTAAAGTTGGCCCCTATGCCGTCATTGATGAACATGTCAGCATGGGAGCCAATTGTGTAGTTGGCCCGCATGTACATTTAACCGGAGTTATCACGATTGGCGCAGCCAATCATTTTCACACCGGTTGCGTCATTGGCGATGCGCCGCAGGATTTAAAGTATAAAGGCGAACCTACGCGTGTGCGGATTGGCGACCACAACGTCTTTCGCGAACATGTGACCGTCCATCGTTCCAATAAACTCGAGGAAGACACCGTCATCGGCTCCAACAATTTCCTGATGGCCCACAGTCATGCAGGGCACAACTGCGCGCTGGGGAACCACATCATCATTGCCAATGGAGCCTTGCTCGGCGGTCACGTTATAGTAGCTGACCGCGCCTTTATATCTGGCAATTGTCTCGCGCATCAATTCACGCGCATCGGCACGCTCGCACTCATGCAAGGTGGTTCCGCCATTAGCAAGGATCTGCCCCCGTTCACCATCGCGACGCACAACAATACTATCTGCGGATTAAATGTGGTGGGGATGCGTCGGGCTGGGTATTCAGCAGAAGATCGACTGCAGGTAAAAAAGGCCTACAAAATTCTTTTTCGAAGTGGAGAGAACCTGCGCAGGGCACTGGCAACAGCCCAAAAAGAATTTACCAACCCGGCCGTGAAAATTCTTCTCGATTTTGTGGCGGCCTCAAAACGTGGAGTTTGTGCGGATTCCAGCAGAAGCCCGACTGCACCAGCGGAGTCTGAGGAATAAGCGACTGTCTATCGGCAGCAAGGAAGTTGAAGGGAACAGCCGGTGATTCAGCCCACTGGGACTCCAACCAGGGAGCGTCACCAAACCCGCTTACAACGCATTCCGGCCCTGGGCTTTGACCTTGGCCCAACGCGCACGGGCGACTGCGGCAATTTTCGCGCGCGCACTGGCGCTTAAACGGCGCTTCGGCTTCAGTTTGCCGTTGGAACCGTTGGTTGAATTTTCCTTTGCCCAGCGGGCCTTCTGTGCTGCCCCGATTTTAGCGCGGGCGGCGGCGCTCATGGTCCACTTCGGCAACGCATGCTTTCCGTTTGTCAGCGGGGTTCCGGCGAGAAGCTCTTCCAGATCGCGCTCCAAAGCTTCGATTTTCTCGCGTATTACCAAAGCTTCTCTGAGTTGGGTGGCGGACAGGTTTAAGAGGATATTACTCATCAAGCGGGTTTAGGCTCAAGGCGTGGGCTTGTCAAGCGTATTTGCTTTTCAACAATCAAAATCATTTTTTTGCCAACCTCATCTTCAAATCGGCCCCTGCCAAACTCCATGTGTCACTGGCAGTGGTTATTAGGCTGATTGAAATGAACGCCGGTGCCCTCTTGATTGTCTGATATTCAACTTTGACGATGCTGTTTATTTATACTACGCTTGCTTTTTACTGATGTACTCCAAAACCCCTCATTCTAAATGGTGTGCGCTTTTGACTCTGCTTGCGATTGCGGGAGCAAGCCTCATTTCGAACAGCGCTTTGGCGGGCGGCAAACGCGAGAAAATTGAATTTTCTGAACCGAGCACGAAAAGCCCGGTGGTTACTTCGAATTTGGACCGGATCAATATCAGTCCGTCCAATATCAAGCCGGTTCCTGAGAATTTCTTTAAACAGTTTGAGTCCTTAAACTCGGCAGGTCCAACGCCCATTATCCCTTTTCGCCAGTCACAGCCTCCTCCACTCAGCAAGCATGCAAAGGAATTGCTGGATCAACGTAGAAATTGGGCTTTCACCGACCTGAAGGATCTTTCGCCCGGCCAAAACCTCGAAGAATCGTTTGGCATCAAAGAATACGGCCCGGATGGCAACGAAAAGAAGGCCCAATCTGCCATTGATAAGTATTATGAAAGTCTGGGCCAGAAACAGAACTCCACACAAAACTCCTCCCTGGCCAACGGCCTGGACTCAACGCGAAATTCTGGTTCTCTCTCCACGAATGGCCTGCCTCGCTCTGAATTTTCCCGTGAAGCGAGTCCGTCTTTAAGAAATGCTTTTATACTGGAGTCCGGCAATCCCTTTACCCGCCCGAATGGCAATTCGTCGGCTACATTTGCCACCTCTCCCTTTGTTCAAGCGCCTCCCGACAAAGTCCAGCTACAGCAGCAACAACAGCACCGGCTCGAATTTCAAAAACTACTGGCCAATCCTTATTCAACGCCTGCAGCAACTCCAAGTCCCGTCAACCTGCAGCAACCCGGCCTCGTCAGCCAATCTGCCATTAATAACAACGCGACCTCCCCATTCGCAACCCAGGCCGAGTCGCGCAGCAAGTTGAATCCCTATCTTGGAGTTGCCACTGCGCCAACGCTTCGCTCACAGGTTTTGCTTGATCCAACTGCCCGGGCGTTAGGTCTGCCTGATCCATCGCTTCTGCCGAAACCGGAAGTTGCTCCCAAAGCACCGCCGGCCTCAGCTTTTGCCAAACCCCTGCCGATGCGCAAATTCTGATTCGCCTCTTATTCCCAGCGTAGCACTTTCACCGTATCGCCCGTCTGGAACGTTGTCTTTGGTGGCACATCCACCAACCCATTTGCGGCCGCCAATGAGCCTAAAATATGCGAAGCTTGCGCGCCGGCGGAGCGGACCTTTCCGGCAGCATCCACAATCACTCGCATAAAATGCCGTCGATCTCCGGGATTGGATAATGGCTCAGTGAGAATTCCAAAATGAACCGGTAGTGCCACATCAGTCGCTCCCTGCCACTGCATAAGTGCCGGTCGCACCAGCAATAAAAACGTGACAAAGGCAGACACCGGATTCCCTGGCAACCCGAAGAGATATTTTCCGCGACAACGACCAAAAACAAAAGGGCGTCCCGGCTTGATGGCGACCTTCCAAAACTGCAAATCGCCGCTTAATTGTTCCCACGCACTTTTGATGAAATCCATTTCGCCCACCGAAACGCCTCCGGAAGTCACCACCACATCACACTCATCCATGGCCTTTTGCAGCGCGGCCTGCGTATCGGCCATGGTGTCTACCACCAGTGGGTAAATTCTCGCACTTACTCCGGCTTGCTCCAGCAGAGTTGCCAGCATCAGGCGATTGCTCTCGTAAATTTTGCCCGGTTCCAACGGCTGGCCGGCTTCTACCAATTCTGAACCTGTGGCCAGCAAGCCCACCACCGGTCGCCGCCCGACGTGAACTTCGTTCAATCCCATCGCCGCCAGCAAACCAATGCGGCCTGCCGTGATTACCTCTCCTTTTTCTCCCAACGGAATGCCGCGCTTGATGTCTTCACTTTGCAATCGGACATTTTCCCATGGCTTGATTGTATCCAAACACAAAACCGTCTCAGGCGCGGTTGGGTCAATGCGCGTATCCTCCTGCATGATGACTGCATCCGCGCCGCGCGGCAAAGGCGAGCCGGTAAAAATCCGCACACAGGTGCCCGGCAACACTTCGCCCGCAAAATTTTCTCCCGCCGGCACGCGGCCCCGCATCTGCAATCCCACCGGGGCTTCCACATTTGCGCCTTGGACATCCGCTGCTCGCACCGCATAGCCATCCATGGCGGAATTATCAAAGACAGGAATATTAATCGGCGCCAGGAGGCGCTCCGCCAGAATGCGTTGGTGCGCCTGATTGAGCGGAACACTTTCCGATTCCGTTGCGGGGAGCACCGAGAGAATTTTCGCCAGCGCTTCTTCAAGTTCAAGCATGGAGAAATATTGGCTTCAGCTTGCGAGAATGTCGAATGCGGAAAAGTGCCCAGGGGCGGTTTTTCACCGCGTCACAAAACCGGTTTTATCGTGAAGCATCCAGCAACGCTTCGATTTTTTGAAGCATGACCAACTGTTCAGCTTTTGAGGAAGATTTTTGATGGTAGGCATCCGCACCCAATGCCGTGCATTCAATGATATTCGCCGGCAGGGAAAGCCCGGAAAGCACCACCACCATCAAATTTTCGAATGATTGGGTTTGCAACCATTTTAAAACGTCAAAGCCCGTTTTTTCAGGCATTTCCAAATCCAGGAGCAGCAAATCAGGGAATGGATATATCTCACTATCACCAAATTGCGCCTCACCACTTAGGTAAGCAATGGCTTCATTGCCATCGCAAGCCTCTCCCACCACAACCAGTTTCGGATTTGTGCCGAGAATATTCCGTAAAACGAGACGTTGGACGCTCGAATCATCCACCACCAAAACCGTATAATTCTCTTTTGGCGCCCCCGACATAAATCCGGAAATTTCAGCGATCATATTTAGGGGGTTGTTTGGCTTAATGGCTTGAAGTCAACAGGAGCACTTGTTCGAGTGTGGAGACACCGTCACGCACACGGTCCAGCGCCACCATGCGCAACGTTCTCATCCCCTGGCCAATGGCAATCTTGCCCATTTCGCGAGTATTGGCGCGCGCGATGATCAACTTGCGAATTTCATCGGTGATCGTCATGGCTTCAATGATCGCGAGACGACCGGCATAACCGGAATTCTTGCAGCGCTCGCAACCACGCCCACGATATAGTGTGACCTTATCAAAAATGCTCGGGTCTATGTTCAGGTCTTGATACATCTTTGTGTTGTAAGTGACGGGCTCCTTGCAATGCGAGCAGATGCGCCGCATCAAGCGCTGAGCGCAGGCCAGAATCACCGAAGAAGAAATCAGGAATGGCGCAATGCCCATGTCATCCAAACGCGCAATGGCGCCGGGCGCATCATTACAATGCATGGTGCTTAACACCTGATGACCTGTCAGCGCTGCTTCCACCGCAATTTCCGCGGTTTCAGTATCGCGAATTTCCCCGATCATCACAATGTCCGGATCTTGACGCAAAATGGATCGCAGCGAATTTGCGAACGTAAGCCCAATTTCCTTTTTAACCGGAACCTGATTGATACCCGGCACCTGGAATTCCACCGGGTCCTCAACCGTGACGATGTTATAAGTGGGATTATTGAGTTCGTTAAGCGCGGAATAAAGTGTTGTCGTTTTGCCGGAACCGGTCGGTCCGGTCACCAGGATCAATCCGTGCGGCGCATCCACGGCGGCCTTGAATTGCTGGAAGGTATCAGGATCCAAACCGAGCTTATCAATGCTGGCCGAGAGATTGGATTTATCGAGTACGCGGAGCACGATTTTTTCGCCATGCACCGTGGGCAGGAACGAAACGCGCAAGTCAAAATCCTTGCCGCCAACCTTCACGCGCATGCGTCCGTCCTGAGGCAACCGCCGCTCCGCGATGTCCAGGCTGCTCATGATTTTGAGGCGGGAAGCGAGCGCCAATTGCATTTGTTTCGGCGGAGGCGTTACATCGAGCAAGGAACCGTCCACGCGATAACGCAACCGCACCATCTTTTCAAAAGGTTCGATGTGAATGTCACTTGCCCGGTCCTTGATGGCCTGGACGAGAATCAGGTTCGCCAGCTTGATAACCGGCGCCTCTTCGCTGGAAGCCGTCAACTGGTCGAGGTTGACCTCTTCCATGGCTTCCTTGGCCAATTCCAGTTTGTCCGCATCGGGATCATCATCCGCCGCCTTCTGCGCGTCATTGATGATGTCTTCCATACTGCCGCTCTTGGCAGCATCAATATTATTAAGCTTATCGAGAATCGACTTCTCCGAAGCGATCATCGGCAAAACATCCAGCTTGGTGATTCGCTTGACGTCATCGATGGCCAGCACGTTCAACGGATCGGCCATGGCCAGAAACAATTTATTTTCCAGGCGTGAGACCGGAACGACCTTGTAATTGTGCGACAATTCCCGCGGCAACAAATCAGCCACTTCCGACAAAATACCGATGCGGGCGAGATTGATGGGCGGCGTATTGAGGACACGCCCCATGCAAACGGTCATGTCCTGGTCGGTGACGTAGGCCTTTTCTATGACCAGTTTCAGGAGTCGCGTGCCTTCCTTCTTCTGTTGCTCCAGCAACTCATCCACCTGCTTGGCCGATAACAGCCCGTCTTCGACCAGGGCATCGGCTATGCGTTCTCCAAATGATTTAACGACGGGAGGCATGGTATAAATGGGTTATCGAAAAGCTTTGCGCAAGTTTACTACCAGTTCTGAAGGTGGCGCGAGATACCAGAGCAGACGGCTCTTGGTGGCTTCACTCAGTTCCTTCGCAGCCTGCCGGTTGAAGGGATTGGCGGTGGCTACGAAAATCGTTTTGCTCATCTTGTCGAATGGCACAACACACCAACGCCGGCACGTCTCCACCGGAAAACTGCGCATTAGTTCCAGGTCCACTTCGTATTTATCCAGTGGCAGGTATCCCAGGCGCGACTTCTCCACCAAAATTCTCAGGCTTTTCTCCGAGAGAACAATGCCCTTGTCAGCCAGCACCTGAATGAACGGTTCAATCACCCCACTGGGAGGGGTTGATAAATCCGGCGTTGACCAGCAAAGATCAAAATCACCCGCGGAAATAATTTTGCCATCAACAAAAATCTTGTGCATCAATTGGCGGCCATCATCCACGTCTATGGGAACAACCTTGCCGCCGCTGGTTTTCTTGAAGCGCGCAGTATTTTCTGAACTTTTAGGCAGCGTCGGGGCCTCGGAAATTGTCGGTTGAACGGAGAGATTATTGGCCTTGGTCTCGATTTCCTTGAGGGCCGCCTGCACATCAGGGTCGCCGGGGAAACGTTGAAGCACCGTTTCATATTCCAAGATTGCCGAGGAGAGCTGTCCCAATTGGACATACGCCTGGGCAATGCGCTTGGATGTGCTGATTACATCCTTTTCCCGTCCCAGTTTGAGATATGCTTCCTTCAGGATTTCAAGCGATTGATAATCCTGCGGTTGCGATTGAGTGATGACCTCAAACATCTCAATCGTTTGCGACAACTGGGCTTCTTCGCTCGCGGTTAACGTTGCAGACATGCTATTTTTCTGTTTTGAACTACTTTATTGGCACCGGCACGGGCCGATATTCCTGAACTAAGCCAGCAATTTCACTGCCAAGTTGAAATAGTGGGATGACTTGTGTCATCTTCCGCTCATGGGAGCAGAAAACAGGCCGGGTTTTTCGGGGGATTGCATTTCCACCCCGGCTTAACGATGGTAGTGGCGCATTTGCAACAAGATCGCGAATAAACATGGAAAAATTGGTTCCTATCATGCAACCGCCGCCCGGCACACGCATCCAGCGATTTTTCGGAGACCGGGTGCGCTTTACCGTGGCTGATTATGAGGGCAAGCCCATTCCCAAAGGCTGGCAGGCGCGTTTACGGACAAATCTGGGACGCGCGGAGGTCTTGTGTAAAGAAATCATTCAGGCACATACCAAAAAATTGCCGCTCGCAGCCGCTTCCTGGCACGACGTTCCCATGAATCCCGAAGGGGCGAATTGGAGCCTGGAACTTCCCTTGACGGAAATTGGCTATTTTAAGGCCAAAGCCTACTTCGTGGATCCCAAAGGCTGGCAACATTGGCCGGACGGTCCGGACGTTGGCATTTCTGTGCACCCGGACAGGTATCGCACTGGCAACACCATTTATTGCGCTTTCACGCGGATGTTCGGTGAAACCAAATCTGCCGTCAGTACCGAAAACCTGAAACTGGAAGAGCAACTCAAGCAATTGGACGAAAAAGGTTATTCCGTCATTCCTCCCTCGGGCAAATTCCGCGATCTCATCCAGCAACTGCCGCACATCATTGATACGCTCGGTTGCCGCGTGCTGCATCTGTTGCCGGTGAATCCGGTTCCGACTACTTATGCGCGTTACGGTCGCTTCGGTAGTCCTTATGCCGCTTTGGATTTAACCGCCATTGATCCGGCGTTGGTGGAATTTGATCAACGCACCACCGGTGTCGATCAATTTCGCGAACTGGCTTACGCCACACATCTGCGAGGTGCGCGACTTTTTCTCGATATTGTCATCAACCACACGGGTTGGGGTTCGAGTTTGCAAGATGAACATCCAGAATGGTTCCTGCGTGACTCCAAGGACAAATTTGTCAGTCCGGGCGCATGGGGCACGATTTGGGAAGACCTGGTCGAACTGGAACATCGTCACGTCGAGCTATGGGATTACGTGGCGGAATCTCTGCTCGTTTGGTGTCGGCGCGGTGTGGACGGCTTTCGCTGCGACGCCGGCTACAAAGTTCCCCTGCCCGCCTGGCAATACATCATTGCGCGCGTTCGCCAGGAATATCCGGAAACGCTTTTTCTGCTCGAAGGCTTGGGCGGTGCCTGGGATCTCACGCAACAGTTGCTCACCGATGGTGGTATGCAATGGGCATATTCGGAGCTGTTCCAAAATTATTCCCCACTGCAAGTGGCAGGTTATTTGGATCACAGCATTGAGCAAAGTGAAAGCGTCGGCTTGCTCGTTCATTACAGCGAAACGCATGATAATGAGCGCCTCGCCAAACGTGGCCGCACCTGGTCATTGATGCGCAATGAGCTTTGCGCCCTCGCCAGTACGAGCGGCGGGTTTGGTTTTACCTGCGGTGTTGAATGGCTCGCTCCCGAGAAAGTGAATGTCCATTCGAGCCGGGGCATGGCCTGGAATAATCGCGATAATATTATTGCCGAACTCGCGCGATTGAACCGACTGTTGCTGGATCATCCCTGCTTCTTTGATGGCGCTAACTTAACGAGGCTTAGCGCAGTCCAATCGCCCGTCTATGTGTTGCGTCGTGATTCGCAGGAAGGAAAGGATTCCGTGCTGGTCATGGTCAATACCGATTCAGATCTTCCGCAATCAGCGGTGCTCAGCATTGAGCTCATTCGCGATTTGGGCGATTTAAAATTTGAACTTGTTGGTCAACCACTGCCCCAAGCCAAACTGCGAGCGGACGGAACGGTTGAGTTTCTTCTGGAACCCGGCGCTTGCCATTGCCTCTCGGCCTATTACAAACCGCAAGGCTTGAGCGGCGAGGCTTATCGTCGCGCCAGGGCACAGGCTGCGTGGGCGCTCGCCGCACTGGGCCACGTATTGCCCGTCGAACAAATTCCTTCCATTCCCTGGCCGGACCTCGCCAACCTCGTTGATAAAAATCCAGCCGCTTTTCTAGCAGCGATTTCCGGCTCTGACGCCAAACATGTCCGCAAGAATCTGGATGCGTTGCTCACAGCGGCAGGTAAGAACAATGACGTTTTCCATCAAGTCGTGACTTGGCGTTTAATGGATTGCCGAAGAATTCTTCCAGTGCCGCCTCAACATTGGTTGCTCGTGGAAGATACCGTGCCATTCCGGGCTTCTCTGCATCTGCCCGGCACAGCGCGCGCCCAAAATCAGGAATCCATTCCAATCAGTAATGGTCATATTGTCTGCTTCGCCCCTGTGGAAACTCCCGGCGACGCACAGCTTCTTTTGGAACGCTACGCACCGGAAGACCGCGAGGTAAAAGCGGAGATTCGTTTTCTGTCGTCCGAACCAAAACTGGATTCTAGCGGCACAAAACCGCTTTCCATCTCCAACCTCTCCGAACTCCAGGATGTGGTTGCCACTTCACGCGAAGTTAAAAGCGAAGCCAAAGCCGCGCATCCACTCGAACAACCACTGGTCCTGTTGACCAACGGCATCGGTGGCATGGCGCGCATGTGTGTTGACCTCGGCGCAGTGAAATCCAAATACGATTGCCTGCTCGGCGCGAATCTCCATGCTCGATTACCGGTGGATCGTCACGTCTTTGCCAAGCGTGTTCGGGTATGGGTCGCAGCGGAAGGCTTTATCACACCGTTGAATCTTGCCAACTTGGCTTCGTTCGAACCGGGATCGCCTGCCGTCTGGTATTTCATTGCCAACGCCGGTGATGGTCGCACTGTTGAAATCCAGATCACCGCGAACATGATTGCGGGCAGCAACACCACTGTGCTGCACTTCGATCGACCCGCCGTGAATCTTTCCAAGGGAAATCATTTGCCGGAACATTGCGATGTGCGCCTGACCGTGCGGGTTGATATCGAAGACCGAAATTTCCACAGCGAAACCAAGCGCAGCGGTGGAGCGGATTATCATTTCTCTGCAAACACCCGGCCTCTTTCCGAAAAAATTGGCTTCTCGTTTACACCGGCCGTTGACCGCCAGTTACGTGTCTTTAGCGACAGCGGGACTTACCATCATCAACCGGAGTGGAGCGAAAACATTCCACACCCGGTTGAACAAAGCCGTGGCCAAACCGGCAGCGGTGATGCCTATAGTCCCGGCTGGTTTGACCTGCCCATGAACAAGGGAACCAGCGTGGCCATGGTGGTCTGCGCGGATACGCTCGATCCGGAGTTGGAAGAAATCCAGAATTCCAAACTGCCGCTATCCCAACGCCGCGCCAAAACTTCCACCACGAAAAACGTTTTCCCGGAGGAGGATGTATTTGGGCGTCAATTGGTGCGCGCCGCACGGGCGTTTGTGGTGCGACGCGATGACAGCTTTACCGTCATTGCCGGTTATCCATGGTTTCTCGATTGGGGCCGCGATTCGCTTATTTGCGCGCGCGGCTTGCTTGCCGCTGGCATGGTGGAGGAAGTAAAACAATTGCTCATTACCTTCGGACGCTTTGCCAAGGATGGAACGTTGCCGAATACCATTCACGGTGAAGACGCGTCGAATCGCGACACTTCCGACGCTCCGCTCTGGTATGGCATTGTTTGCGAGGAGGCGGCGGAAATTCTCGGTGAAGGTTTGTATCACACGAAGGTGGACAAAGAGGATACTACCATTGGCGATGTGCTGAATGATATCGCGATGAGTTATATCGAAGGGACGCCGAATGGCATTCGCATGGATCCTTATTCGGCCCTGATTTGGAGCCCAAGCCATTTCACCTGGATGGACACCAACTATCCCGCCGGAACGCCGCGTGAAGGTTATCCGGTGGAGATTCAAGTGCTGTGGATTCGTCTGCTCTATCAATTGCGACGGAACAGCGGCCAGCCGGAACGTCGCCGTTGGCGCGAACTTGCGGAACAGGCGCAAGCTTCGCTTCAGAAATATTTTTGGATGGAAGAGCGTGGTTACTTTGCGGACTTGCTCGTGGCAAAGAAAGGACAACCCGCAGCCGATGCCGTTGTGGACAATTCACTCCGGAGCAATTATTTGCTAGCAGTCAGCCTTGGTCTCGTCACTGGCGAAGCTGCGCGACGTTGTGTGGATGCTGCGTTGCGCCATCTAGTAGTACCTGGAGCCTTGCGCACATTAGCACCACTACCGGTTTCACCGCCGTTAGCCATTTACGGAGCTAACGGCCAACTGTTGAACAATCCGCCTGAACCTTATTGGGGTCATTACGAAGGCGATGAAGATACACGCCGC
This sequence comes from Pedosphaera sp., assembly GCA_028293285.1. Taxonomy (GTDB): domain Bacteria; phylum Verrucomicrobiota; class Verrucomicrobiia; order Limisphaerales; family Pedosphaeraceae; genus Pedosphaera. Next base: position 7,070 of record JAQGPC010000122.1, on the reverse strand, counting down.
AAGCCCGCCTATCATAACGGCACTGCCTGGACGTGGCCCTTCCCTATCTTCTGCGAAGCCCTCGCCCGCGCATGGGGCAATTCACCGGAAGCCATCGCCGCCGCCAAGGCTTATCTTGGCAGCATGGATCAATTGCTGATGAATGGTTGTGTGGGCCAGCTTCCTGAAATTCTCGATGGCGATGCACCGCACATTCAACGCGGCTGCGATGCCCAAGCTTGGGGCGCCACCGAAGCCTTGCGCGTCTGGAAATTTCTTCACAATCCGAAGGAAACAGTCATTGTGTGAACTTGTCCGAGGAAATTCTGAGATGCTGTAAGGATTATATAATAGAATGGATGAGCCGTAATGCGTAAACATTGGTTTCGCTTTTTAAAAAGCACATGGGGGATTTTCATCGAAGTCACCGCAGAGGTTGACCTACAATCCATAGCGCCTGCCAATGCTTGGAGAGCCTCAAGGCGGGTGTTTGTTCAGAACACTGTTCTGAATAAATTGCTTCCTGAAGAAGTGAATTATTTGTTTTGTGGAGTGCAATCGATTGCGCATGAAATCGAGAGCAGGACAAATCCAGACAAGTTCGTTATTTTACGTATCACCGATTTAATGTTCGCCGTGACGGACTATCAACCCGAAGGGCTGTACTGCGCGATCCGGGAGTGGGCGGGTGAGGAATTTGGCTTTAAGCCATCAGCAATCCCCATTGATTTTAATCAGTCAGCGAATCAATATATTTTCACAATTCCAGATCCTGAAGCTAAATGAACCGGATGACTTCTGCTTTGGCCGCAATTGGACTTCGCGCGTCTGGAAATTTCTTCACAATCCCAAGGAAACGGTCATTGTGTAATCACATTGCATGAAAAAACTGTTTCTGCTGTTGATCGCTGGCTTGTTTTCCATTTCCCTTCACGCCGAGACCTTGCAGGAGCGCTATGCCAAATATGGTCAGGTGATTTTTATGCAGTTGCCTTCTGCGCCGTTTCCCCATCCTGAACGGGCGCAAGGGCGCACGCGCGAGAATAAAGTTTATCCCGCGGACAAACACTACTCGGATAGCAACGTTGGCATTTTTATTCCCCGAGGATTTCGGCCGACCGACAAGGTGGATTTCATTGTTCACTTTCACGGCTGGAACAATCATGTCGAAAGAGTTTTCAAGAATTATCAACTCATCGAACAATTCGTGGAGAGCGGTCGCAATGCCATTCTGGTCGTCCCGCAAGGCCCTTATGACGCGCCTGACTCCTTCGACGGCAAATTGGAGGACGAAGGCGGATTCAAGCGGTTCATGGCAGACGTCATGAAAACATTGCGTGAGTCGAACATTGTTAGGTCAGATCGCATCGGCAACATTATTCTTTCCGGCCATAGTGGAGGGTATGAAGCTATTTCTGGAATTGTGACCGTGGGCGGATTGTCGGATCACGTGACCGAGGTTTGGCTGTTTGATGCCTTGTATGGCCGCACTGAGAAATTCATGAACTGGTTCAATAACTATCATGGAAAACGGCTCGTGAATATTTACACCAAGGATGGCGGCACCAAAAAGGAAACCGAAGCATTGATGAGCGATTTAAAGGCGAAGTATATTCCGTTTCTGGCCAAAAATGAATCGGAAGTAACGCCACCAGAGTTGAAGAAAAACCGGTTGGTTTTCATCTACACCGATCTTGAACATGATCATGTCGTGAATAAACGCCACGAGTTCGCCTCTTATTTGCAGACCAGCGTATTCAGTGATACCAAGGCATTTGCCGGCCCTAAATGGACGCGGCAATGAGAATTCACTTTTCATGCGTGCGCATTAAACCTTTTTGCCTGGCCTTACTGATGGTTTGCACGTGGGCTTTCCCTGCTTCAGCACCCGCCGCTACAACCAACAAAAATTCCATCATCGCGCCACCGCGCCGCGATGTGCCCGGTCGTCATGCGGATTTGAAACCGGGCACGCTCTATGTCCCAAGTTTTTTCAAGGCCGACACGAATGGCAGCGCTGATATTGTGATATTTTTCCACGGCGCGGCCTGGTGCGCTGAACAGAATTTTTACGACGCACGGAAGAATGCGGTTCTGATAACCATCAATAACACCAATCTCGCCGCGTTGTTTAAAAGTTCCAGCAGCCTCTCAAACTTGCTGGAAGAAACCGTTAAGGCATTGAAGCCGGAAGGCGTTGGTTCCATCCGGCATATCTGCATTGCTTCGTTCAGCGGTGGCTACGTGGCAGTGCGGGAAATTCTGCAACAGCCGGAATATTTGGATCGCATCAGCGATGTGGTGTTGGCGGATTCCTTGTATGCCCCGCGCGTTGCGGGCAAGACGAACGAACTTGACCCAGCAGCCATGGCTCCGTTTTTGAATTACGCCCGGCACGCATCGGAAGGGAAAGGCCGCTTTTTCTTCAGCCAGCTTTTCCCGCCGGAAGAACGGTATCGCGAAAATACCACCACGCTCGCCGCCTATTACCTGACCGACCATCTGCACGTAAAACGACTGCCCGCCACCGGTAAAAGTTCAAGCGGCGACGAACTCCTCTATCGCGCTGACAAGGGAAACTTTCATGTGCTTGGCTATGCTGGCATGACCAATCAGGATCATTTCAATCATTTTTACGGCATCAGTGATTTGTTGCGGGAGACTTCGCTGGAGGCGACAACCGCCGATTCCACATCAAAATGAAATTTTGAAAGGTGTGCGGCGCTCTGCCGAGACGTCGCTACGGTGATGGCACCCGCTTGCAGTTTATAAAAAGTGTTTTACCATAATTCTTTTATCATTGAAGAATTGAAAAATGTCCTGTGCTTATTAGACTGATCCGCAACATCAAACGCCTGTGACACAATTTAAATCACAACCAAGCCGTGGCATCCTGGTGCCGATGCTGGTCATTCTGGCAGTTTCAGTTCTGGCAGGATTTGCTTATAATAATCTTACTGCCTTCGGAGTTCGGTTTAAACAAGGAGACTCGTCAAGGCTGGCAGCCTCAACCATCACCCCCACCAACGCGACCCCTCAACCAGTCGCGGTTCAAACTACGAACTACGCTCCTGTCCCGGAAGGCGCTGGTCCCATGCCGACTCCCAAGTATCGCATTCCCGCAATTACCTGGGCCAAAGTAAAACCGCTCCTGGCTGAAAATAAAATTGTACTGGTGGATGCGCGCGGTAATTATTTTTATAAAGCCGAGCATATACCGGGCGCGGTTTCAGTTCCTTCCACCAGCGGTTTTGACATGGGAAATTTTGCGCAAGACCGACCCAAGGACCAGCCGATTGTTGTTTATTGCAGCTCCGAACATTGTCCCCTCTCTTACATATTGGCGGCCAATCTCATTAATCAATTTGATTTCAGCAACGTAAAAATAATGACCGGCGGCTTCGATGAATATCGGTTGCAGGAAGCGCAGGCTGGAAAGGAAGGTGCGAAATGAAATCCGGTTTCACACGATTGTTGCGTTGGATTTTTGGCCTGTTGCTCTTGTGGGCGGCGTTTTCCAAGCTGGCCAATTTACAGGATTTTTATGCAAGCCTGCTCGCCTATCAGTTGCCGTTGCCGGATATGTTGTTGCGCTGCTCCGCCGTTGTTCTTCCCTGGTTGGAATTATTCTGCGGCCTGCTGTTGTTGTCCGGACTTTGGCTGCGCGCAACACTGACATGGACGCTGATTTTGTTCGGCATTTTCCTGCTCGCCACCGGTCAAGCCTGGGGGCGTGGTTTGGAAATTTCCTGCGGCTGCTTCAATATGAAGCTTTTTGGATTAGGCGGAAGTGCGCTGGCCAAAACCTTTGAATCAGTTGGCTTTGCCTTCGGACGATCCGTGTTTTTGGTAGTGGGAGCGCTTTATCTTTACAGCCAATATAGACTGGAATCCGTACAGTCCAGCGAATCAACTGAAGAAGTATCCAGCCCCGCTACGACCAGCAAATAAACTGGCGACCGTTAGGACGGAAGTGGGCCGCTTTTACGCGTAGCTGGTGACCTTGGACCATTCCACGTTTTGAGCAGCAGCGTAAAGCGCGAAGGCTTTTTCGTTTTGAATCAACACGGCGCGCGCAATGCCGGAATCATCCGCCCGCCCGAGATTAAGCAGGGAATCGGGAATGATACCGACTTTTTTGTGGGAATAGATCAAGGCAAAGACCGCCTGGGCAACGGCATAATAAGGCAGCTCTTTATAAGCACCATCGAGAGTATCTTCCACAGCATCGGCCAGGAATTCCAGTTGGTCGACCAAGTGAGGAAAGAGAGGCGCCTGGATTTGGGTGAACTCCAATTTCCATTGGGGAAGATGCCTGAGCACTTTCTCCGTAATGGCTGGAGTAATGGTAGCTGCGCCGCGGTTTAAAAAATCAACAATTTCCGACATGCCGCGAGCTTATCGGAACGCCCCAAAGATGCAAAAGACAAATTGCCTACATTTTACTGGGGACTCAACCCCAGTTGTTCCCTGATGGTGTAAACTGTTAAAATCGCGTCGCGCGGGAAAGATCTCTTCCAACGCTTGTCTTAGTCGGTCGTCTTTCCAGTGAATCCAGCGAGCATGACGGCGATGGCATCCATATCCGCAGTCTTCGCCCGGTTTGGATCGGCATCGTGGAAGCGGTTCAACATCATGGAGAAGACCAGATGTTCGCCACTGGCCGTGGTGACATATCCAGACAGGGAATTAGCCCAGCGCAAAGTTCCGGTCTTGGCATGGATATTTCCTGCCGCGGCCGTTCCCTTCATCCGCTTCCGCAAGGTGCCATCCACGCCGGCGATCGGGAGCGCATTAATGTAAACATCCGAGCATTTATGATGGCTCATGTATTCGAGCAAGGTCACCGTGGCATTGGGAGTGGTGAGATTATTGCGGGATAATCCCGAACCTTCCTCGAAGAACGTTTCCCCTTTTTTAATACCAGCCTCTTCGATAAAGGTACAAAACGCCTTGATTCCAGCATCCTCCGTGGTGGTGTTCGCTGACAGCACTCCGTCGGGCAACATTTTCCTGCCGACGTGCGCCAGCATCAAATCGGTGTAAAGATTTTGCGATGGCTTCTGCACCTCGCGAATGATGTCGCGCATCGGCAGCGATTCCATCGAGCCGATTTCGGCCCATTGCTTGAAGTCCAGCGGTTGCGCTTCGCGATCTTTCCAGTTTACGGTGCGCAATTTCCCGGAGACTTTAATACCATGCTTCGCCAAAGCTTCCTTGAAGAAGGTAATAAACAAACCTGCCGGGTTGTGCATGGTTACATCCTCATGGGAGCCAGTGTCATCCACGGCCATTTCGCCGGAAACATAAATCACATTTTCAGCAACCGGCCGGTATAGATGGATATTCCGCTTCCCACCTTTGGCGACGGTTTTGGTCTGGTTGACAAATTTGAGATAATCCGTGGCCGGAACAAGTGAGAGCTGGCAGGGCGTGTCGATGTGATTGCCCGGCTTGAGGTTGAGCACCAGATTATTGTCATTGATGGTTAACGTGGAAATCTCCGCACCGTAATAATTTTCAAGGTCGCCCCAATCCCAGCCTGAGCCAAAGGGCGGGCCATGGAAATAACTCTCGTCCCCAATCAAATCACCGCTGATGCGTTTCACTCCGGTATTAGCCAACGAGGTCACCAGTGGCTCAAGGGCCTGGTAGATATCATTGCTGTGCAATTTGACATTAATCGTCGGATCGCCACGGCCATACACCACGAGATCGCCCTTGAGTGTTCCCCAGCGATTCGGCTTGGACTTGGCGTAGAGTGAAGTTTTGATGCGATAATCTGGACCGAGGCGGTCTAGGGCGAGCGCCATGGTGTACAGTTTCGAGTTGGAAGCGGGGCTGAAGAGTTTGTTCGCATCGTGTTCGTAGATGGTCTTTTTGGTATCGAGCGAAACAATTTTCACCCCGAACAGACCAGCATTGTATTGTGTTTTACAAACGAGGTCCGTGATGCGCTTTTGCAGCGATTCAATGGTTTCAGGCACTTGGGTTGTTTCCTGCGCGTGAGTTGGGAAAACAAAAAGGCCGACCAAGAGACTTGCCAACAGGGAGTGGATGGAATGTATTTTCATGGTTTGGGCAATTGCCAATCTTTGCGGAGGCGTTTGTATTCGCTTTCGGGGAGTTGCACAAGCACGGGATGCGCCGCCGGGTCAAGCCACGGCAAAAAGGCGTCCATCTTTTCGGAGTCCATGGCGGTGCAGCCGCTGGTGCCGGTTTTGGCGTCCTTCCAAATATGCATGAAGATACAGGAACCACCGGCTGCCATACGCGGGGCGACATTGTGATCCACCACCACGCCGAGGCGATATTGCGCGCCGACTTCGCGCATTTTTTCCGAACTGTTCCAATCGACTTTGGGAACCTGACCGCGATTCACGATGGAATTGTAATGAATTGATGTCACGTCATCGACGCATTCGATCACGGAAGCCAGGGGCTGATACGGGAGTTTGACTGATTTCATTTGACCTGGTTCAGCAAGCCCAAATGCGGAGCTTAATCGAAAAATTCCGGCAGGACTTTTGCCATCACCTTCCTTCTTAATGGGTCCGGGTAAATTCACGGGAGCATTCAATCCCCTGCCCCAACCCAAACCGTTGCGACCCACCACCACCGTAATCTTCGTGCCCACTTTCTTCCAAGGTGACTTGTCATCGGCACGCGCGAATTTTTGCAGTTCGCCGGGAACAACGTCCCAACCTTTCGTGATTACCACAACCATTTGTTTGGCGGAAGCGAGCGGGTCTGTTTTTACCTGGCGAATAGATTCGGCACGCGTTTCACCTGAAAGCATCCCCAACGTGATTACAAAAAAAGTGAAAAGCAGGTTTGGTCTGGCAATCATATTGGCAAAATTGAAATTACCGTGACCGTCCTGTCTCGGCAAGATAAGCCTGAGCAGCCCATGCCAAACCACATCACTTCCCATTGCCGGGCGAAGGAAAGAGGCGGATGGCATTGGTCTCATTAAGGCCGATGCGCCATAAGACGCGGTTGCGCGAGTAAATGACGGAATCACCGCAAAATCTGGCGAGGGCATACTGGCCGGAATTGTCTGGTGGCACGAGATTGCGCTCGGTGTTGTT
>JAQGPC010000121.1 GCA_028293285.1 Pedosphaera sp. | reverse complement strand
TCCAGCCCGTGCTGCTCGCTTAACTCGGCCTGGGGGATGCCGCAATACTTCACGATGGCCTTGCGCCAGCTCTCAATCTCATCGCCCTGCGCATCGGCGGGCTTGGGGGTCTCGTCATAGATCTTCTTTAAGAGCGCGGCCGCTCCCCGCATGTTCTGCAAGGGGTCGCTCTTGAGCTCCTCCGGGTCCTTGCCGATGAGTTTGGCCGCATCCAACAGGCTGTGGCCAAAGTAGTCATTGTCCCACAAAGACATGATCCCGTAGGGCCGGGGCATGCCGTTTTCCGGCGACACCGTCTCCCCCGGGGGCCACTGCAGGTGTTCCCAGCGCGTTTCGGCAAAGGAAACCCCTTGCAGAATGTCCACCGGCACATTGAACTCCTTGGCCGCCTGCTCGAACAGAGCCGGGTAGTTGGCTTCCTTCATCTTGCGGGTGAATTCAGCGATCGAACGCTCCCGAACCAGGTCCTCCTCGGTCTTGCCCGTGGGCACCTGGTTCACTGCCGCGGGATCACCCGCCGGCGCGGCGTTGGTCTGGGCAGGGGATGAACTCACACCCGCGAAGGCAAGCGTGATGAGGACAGACGCGGCGCAGAGAAATGAAAATGGTTTTGACAAGCTATTGAGTTTTTGACTCGGCGCAACTTTTAGACCGCGCATAAGCATTAAAGACAACCCGGTGAATTGGCGTTATTAAATCACACCGCGAGGGGAAGGAACAACTACATGTTAATGTAAGTGGTCTTACATACTAATTTCAAATCGTTGAAAAACGCCGGGGAAGTAAGTGGCACACGCTCTGCTTAAGGCCAAGTTACTTTTATTTTGCATGTTACCCGCCCTTTGCTTAATAATTGGAACATAGCCAATTTCTTTTTACGCCATGAAAGCCGCTCTTCAGGCTGGTGACAGGCACATTAAAACCCTGGTCCCAAGCGAAATAAAGGGCTCGCCATCCCCGGCGCTGCTTGATGATTTAGTTTCGCTGGCCGCGCAGGTTTGCGGCGCGCCAATGGCGCTTATTACTCGTACTGAGCAAGGACTCGCAAAACCCGCTTCTGTATTTGGACTAACTGCCGATGACATGATTGTGGTGGCAGCGCTTCAGATTCATTCGCAGGTTCAAAAGGAGATTGTCGTGGTGTCTGACACTTCAGCGGACAAGGAATTAGCTCAGCAAACGTTGGCAAATACAGGACTGCACATTGGTTTTTATGCCGGTGTTCCCCTGCTGGCACCTTCTGGCGAATCCCGAGGTGTGCTTTGCATCATGGATCGGGAACCACGGAAGTTTGGCCCGGAAGCTCAAGAGACTTTAAAACAGCTTGGCCGACTGGCCACTGCCCAGTTGGGCCTGACAATAGACCAAAGCCTGGTTGAAGAGAGCCTGCTTCGCGAGCAAAACCTCTCTGAGTCCATCATCAATAGTCTTCCAGGAGTTTTTTATCTTTTCAATGAGGAAGGCAAGTATCTTCGTTGGAACCGGAAGCTTGAAAAAGTGACGGGCTATTCGAGTGAAGAAGTTGCCCGGATACACCCGCTTGATTTCTTTACCGGGGATGACAAACGACTAATTGCCAGCCGAATTCAAAAAGCTGTCGAAACCGGGGACGCCGAGGCGGAGGCAATGCTGGTGGCCAAGGATGGGACGCGCCGACCGTATTTCTTCACCGGCTCACTCATGCAACTTCAGGGCGAGGCTTGCATTCTCGGAATGGGGATGGACATCACGGAACGAAAGCGGGTGGAGCAAAGACATGCTGCATTGGCAAAACTGGGACAAAGCTTGAGTTCGGCGACCACGCCGGAGGAGGCGGCACGTATCATCGGAGATATTTCAGATGAATTATTCCATTGGGACGCTTACGCATTGAATTTGTATAACCCGGATGAAGGAATCATTTATCCGGTTCTTAATGTAGATACCGTTGGTGGTAAACGGCGGGAGATCCCGCCACCGGTCGTGTGCAGGACCCCCAGCGTGCGTTCCAAGCGGGTATTGAAAGAGGGGGCCGAACTGGTTTTGAAAGAAGAGCCGATTGTGATGTCAACCGACACGATTCCTTTTGGTGATACAGCTCGTCCTTCCGCGTCCATCATGCTGGTGCAGATTCGGAATAGAACGAAAGTGATCGGCATTCTTTCGATTCACAGCTATAAGGTGAAGGCGTATGACAAGGAAGATTTAAACCTGCTGCAAAGCCTGGCAGACCATTGCGGCGGGGCGTTGGAGCGCATCCGCGCGGAAGCTGCGCTGAAAACTTCTGAGGTGAGGTTTCACTCGGTTTGGGAGAACTCAGTGGACGGGATGCGGTTGACTGATGAGCAAGGCCTCATCGTCGCCGTAAATGAGGCATTTTGCAAACTTGTGGGCATGACAGCGAAGGAATTGGTTGACCTGCCATTTACCGCGACATATGCGGAGACAGAAAACCTGGATAACCTACTGCAGAAGTATCGGCAACGATTCCAAAATCAAAAGGTGGAGAAAACCATTGAACGAAAACTTACCTTCCGGACTGGTAAAGCGGTAGATTTAGAAGTGACAAATTCGTTGATTGAACTTCCCGGCAATAAACGAATGGTATTAGGGCTATTCCGCGATACCACCACGCACAAGAAAGCAGAGGAGGAATTGCGCAAATCGGAAGCTGAGTTGCGGCTCGTTTGGGAAAATTCCCTGGATGGCATGCGGTTGTTAAATGGAGCGGGGACTTTCCTGATGGTGAATGAAGCTTTTTGCCGATTGGTGGAGAAACCACGGGACGCACTGGTAGGCAAGCCGCTATCGGTGATTTATGACACGGCAGCCGAGGTGGCGGTCATGCAGAAGCATCGCGAACATTTCGAGGCAAAACTTATTCCGCCACATACGGAGCGCGAGGTCAGCCTTTGGAACGGAAAGAAACAGTTCTGGGAACTTTCCAATTCCCTGCTGGAAGTGGAAGGGCAACCAACCCTGCTACTCAGCGTAGTCCGCGACATCACGGTAAGCAAACGTGTGCAACGAAAAATCCAGATGCTGGAGCAACAACGGGCATTGGAAAAGGAGCGGGAACGCATTGCGCGCGACATGCATGATGACGTGGGCGGAAGCTTGACGCGCATCACGCTGTTGACCGAGATCGCCGAAGCGGAAATTGCGGCGGGAAAAATTGTCGCGTCCGAGGAAGCCAAAGTGCGCATTCAGAAGATTTCAGCGATGTCGCGCGAAGTAGTGCGGAATATTGATGAAATCGTCTGGGCGGTTGACCCGGGCAATGACAGCCTGGAAAAGTTCGCGAGTTACATCTGCCATCTGGCCGACGAGTTACTCAAGATGACGCCGGTGAATTACCGGTTGGATGTGCCAACCATCCTGCCGAATTACTTTCTGGGGTCGGACATACGACATAATCTCTTCTTAGTTGTGAAGGAATCACTGAATAATGTGGTCAAACACTCCGAAGCAACCGAGGTATCCCTGCAAATGGGAATCGCGGCCACGGAATTCAGTATTACGATTTCAGACAATGGCCGAGGGTTTGAAACCGGCAAGCTCAAGCCGTTTTCCAACGGATTGAGCAATATGCGCAATCGAATGGAAAAAATTGGCGGAGCAATCAAACTGAAAAGCCAATTGGGACATGGCACCACGGTGGCCCTGGCAATTAATTTGGAAAAATAGACTTGTGATAACGCGCCGACCTACATATTTGGGTAATTGTGAGCGGAGATTTTTGACGTATAACTAATTCTTGTGTAATGGCTATTAATATCTCAGTCGTTGATGATGATGACGAAATTCGCGAGAGTTTGGTCTTTCTTTTGAACCAGGAGGAAGGGTTTCGTTGCGTCAGCCAATACCGGACAGCGGAAGCGGCCATGGTGGGAGTTCCTTTGGATCGACCGAACGTCCTGCTGATGGACATCAACCTCCCGGCCATGAGCGGGATTGAATGTGTCCGCAAGCTGAAAGCCACTTCGCCTGAGTTGCTCGTCGTGATGCTGACCGTTTACGAGGACACTGAGAAAATTTTCCAATCACTGGCGGCGGGAGCGTGTGGATACTTGCTTAAACGGACTTCGCGAGGGGAATTAAGCCAGGCCATCAAGCAGGTTTGCGACGGGGGTTCGCCCATGTCCAGCCATATTGCCCGGAAAGTCGTGCAATATTTTCATCAGGTGCCAGCGCCGAATGAAATTGCCACGCTTTCAAAACGCGAAGAAGAGGTGCTGCACCACCTCGCGCAGGGCTATCTTTACAAGGAAATTGCTGACCGGCTATCGATCAGCATTGATACGGTCCGCAAGCATCTGAACAGCATCTATAACAAGTTGCATGTGCATTCCCGCACGGATGCGGTGGTAAAGTATTTGCAGAAGTAACGGCTATTGACTCGCAATCGCAGCTTCGCGGGCGTCCATTATTTTACGCGAAGGCACGTAATTCGCCACGAATTCACGGCGAAATTCCGCAAATGTCCCTGCTGCCAGCGCTGCCCGAACGTCAGCCATAACTTTCAAATACATGTGCGAGTTATGCACGCTGACCATGCGCAGACCGAGGATTTCTCCCACGTTTAACAAGTGTCGCAAATAGGCGCGTGAGAAGTGGCGGCAGGCGTAGCAGGTGCAGCCTTCTTCGATGGGGCCGAAGTCAGACTTATTGAAACCGGCCTTGATGCTGATGGTTCCCTTATAAGTAAAAGCGGTGCCGTTGCGAGCCACGCGAGTGGGCAGGACGCAATCGAACATATCCACGCCGCGCGCGACCAACTCCACCATTTGCGCGGGTGTGCCGAGGCCCATCGCATAACGGGCTTTGTTTGCGGGAAGAAACGGTTCGGTGATTTCAACCGCCTTCATCATCTCGGGTTCAGGTTCGCCGACGCTGACACCACCGATGGCATAACCATCGAAATCCATCGCGACAAGTGCTTTGGCACATTCTTCGCGCAGGGCGGCATTGCTGCCGCCTTGCACGATGCCGAAATACATCTGGCCGGCAGCGCGGGGTTGCTCGCGACATTCCCGGGCCCAGCGAATGGTTCGTTCCACGGCGGCACGCATTTCAAATGCGGGGCTGTCGTGCGGGGGACATTCGTCAAAGACCATTGCGATATCCGAGGCGAGCACTTTTTGGATGTGCATGGCTTCCTTTGGGCCGAGGAACAAAAGCGAGCCGTCCAGATGGGAACGGAATTCAACGCCATGTTCCTTGACCTTGCGGATTTTGGCGAGGCTGAAAACTTGGAAGCCACCGCTATCGGTGAGGATGGGCATCGGCCAATTGATAAATTTATGCAGGTCGCCGGCAGCGGTGATGATGTCGAGTCCGGGCCGGATATTCAGATGATACGTGTTGCCGAGAATGATCTGGGTGCCCATCTCGAGCAGTTCGCGCGGATCGAGCGCCTTAACGCTGCCTTGCGTGCCGACGGGCATGAACGTGGGCGTGTTGATAACACCACGCGTCGTGGTTAAGCGGCCCAACCGCGCCCGGGATTCTGGATCTGTTTTAAACAGTTCAAACATGAACCTGAGGTTTAATCAGGAAATCGGCGGTTTGAACATGATTTTTTGAGGTGATGCGGGGAGTTGGTGCTTCATTTACGGGACCAGCGTTGATTGATAGCTGCGAATTTCTTGCCAACCACATATAAGCTCCTTATATAAAGCCATGTCCACGGAGTTCCCATATGATGTTTTCTTGAGCCATAGCTCAAAGGATAAAACAATTGTTCGCAGTGTCGCGGAGCGGCTGCGGGCGGACGGGCTGAAGGTATGGTTTGATGAATGGGTGCTGAAGGCGGGCGATAGCATCCGCGCGAAAATTGAGGAAGGGCTGGAGCAATCTCGAATACTCGTGCTTTGCATGTCGGCGAATGCATTCGGCTCGGATTGGGCGCAGTTGGAGGCCGGCACGTTCCGGTTTCGCGACCCGCTGAACAAGGAGCGCCGCTTTATTCCCCTGCGGCTCGACGATACCCCCATCAAGAGCTCCCTGACGCAATTCCTTTACATCAACTGGTTCCCGACGGATCGCGAGCAGGAGTATGCAAAACTCCTTGAAGCCTGCCGCTCGCCAGCGCGGCTGTTGGTCGCAGAAACCGAGATCATACGCGAGCAGGCTTCAGAAAAGGCTATCCAACTCGACTATAACGCCACAGTCCGCGTCTGGGCATTTAGCCTAGATACAAAGCGTGTCCTCTCTGGCAGTCATGATCGTACCCTGCGGCTGTGGGAAACGGAGACTGGACGCTGCCTACGCGTATTCAAAGGCCATACCGACGAAGTCTGGAGTATATCGTGGAGCGCCGACCAACGCCGCGTTCTCTCTTGTGATGATACAACCTTACGCGTCTGGAATATGGAGACTGGGCGCTGCCTGCGTATAATAAACGGGGACGATCAAAGCCTTAGAAGTGTGACATTGGGAGCAGATCAACGCCGTGTGCTTTCAGGCGGCCATGACAGAATATTGCGCGTATGGGACGTCGTGACGGGACATTGCTTGCGTATGCTCAGAGGTCACACGCAATGCATCTGGACATCGGCATGGAGTGCTGATCAACGCCGCGCTCTTTCTGCAGGCGACGACAAAACTATACGGCTGTGGGATGTCGAAGCCGGCTGCTGCTTACACGTACTCAAAGGCCATACAGAGCAAATCAAAATTGTAGCCTGGAGCACCGACCAACGCTATGCCCTCTCTAGCTCCCTTGATAAGACCGTGCGCATGTGGGATATAAAGACTGGGCGCTGCTTGCGCATCCTTAAAGGTCATGCGAATGGCGTGCGGAGCGTGGCGTGGAGTACCGATGGACATCGCGCTTATTCTGCAGACGTGAATGATTGCATCCGGATATGGGACCTATCGGAATTCGTTGCTAAGGCAGGAGTACCGGAAGTCATTGCGCCGGCCATACCGTTCCCACAAGATCAGATCCAATACTCGAACGCCAAAGTCCTCCTTGTCGGCGATCCTAGCGCAGGCAAGACCGGACTTTCCAACTATCTTGCTCACGGCGTTAAGGTAGATGACGATAAACCAATTCCTTCCACTGACGGCGCGTGGGCGACGCATTGGCCGCTGCTTCATCCGAAGACAAATGGTGTGGACCGCGAAATTTGGTTGTGGGATTTCGCCGGGCAAGTGGATTACCGCCTCGTCCATCAACTCTTCATGGACGATACGGCGGCGGCAGTACTCGTTTTCAACCCTCAGAACGAAAATCCTTTCGAGGGGCTTGGCCAGTGGGATCGCGATCTTCAGAAGTCTACACGAAAACCTTTCGCCAAGCTGCTCGCCGCTGGGCGCATTGACCGAGGTGGACTCGTGGTCAGCGCTGTCAGTATGAAAAAATTCATGACTGAACGAGGCTTCTTCCCGCCGCTGCACCTAACCAGCGCGAAGACCGCAGAAGGTTGCGACGAACTCAGCAAAGCCATCGTGAAGGCCATAGATTGGAAGAGTATTCCGGAGACAACGTCGCCCACGCTCTATCACCGGATGAAGCAGGAAATCCTGCATCTGCGCGATGGCGGCCTTGTCCTAATCCGGTTAGCCGAGCTCAAGCAACGGATGGAGTTGACGTTGCGCGAGAAGAATTTCAAGTTGGAAGAACTGGAAGCGGCGGTGAGCTTGCTGGCCGGACCGGGCATGATCCAACGGCTGGACTTCGGCGGCTTTATCCTGCTGCGGCCTGAAGTGCTTAGTCGCTACGCCGCCGCCGTAGTGCGGAAGGTGCGGAAACATTCGCAAGAGATGGGCTGCATCCGTGAAGACGAAATGCTCGCCGGGGATTTGGATTATCAGGACTTCCAACGCCTGCCGCGCGAGGACGAAGCCGTCGTATTACGCACGCTGCTCGAGACATTCATCAGCAGGGCATGGTGCCTGCGTCAACCTTGCGATGGGACATCAATGCTGACCTTTCCAAGCTACTTTCGACGCCAGCGGAAAGAGCAGCCGAGTCACCCCAACGTGCTGGTGACGTATCGCTTCGACGGTCCAGCGGACGACATCTACGCGACGTTGGTGGTGCGGCTGCATCACACGGTGGCATTTCAGAGCATGGACCTTTGGAAGTCGGCGGCGGATTTTAAGACACAGACCGGAACGAAGTTGGGATTCACGCTGACGCGGGAGGCAGAGGGTACTTCGCTCTTGGAAGTTTACTTTGAACCGGATGTGGATGGTAACTCTCGGGTGCTGTTTCTGCGTTATGTGCATGATCACCTCATGCAGCACGCGCAAAATGTGGTGCGGTTGAGGCGCTATTTCTGCGGAGACAAGAAGTGTGATGCGTTCGGGCAGGCCTTTAGCGACCAGACGAAAATCACCAAAGCCTTAGCTCCAGGCGGTAAAGGGAAAGTGTTCTGTCCAGATTGCGGCAAACAAATCGTCTTGCGCGACGTGATCGAGGAGAAGTTTGACTCGCCAGCAGTGAAGGAGCAGGCGCACGAAATGGAGAACGAAGCGCAAACGGAGATTGACAATGAAAGCCGCGAACTAATGGCGGTGTATCATACTGGATTCATCGTGGCCGAAGCCGGTCAAATCTATCGCGGCTATACCAACAGCGATCATGGAATTGATGGCGAGATCGAATTTAAGGACGACCACGGTCGTGCCTCTGGGAAGCGCCTCTATGTACAACTTAAGTCCGGTGATTCCTACCTGAAGAAACGCCAGCGCGATGAGGCGGAAGTATTTCAGATCAAGAACCCGCGTTGGGCCGATTACTGGCAGCAACAGGCTTACGCCGTGATGCTGGTCATCCGTACATCAGATGGCGAAATCCGTTGGATGGACGTCAGCGCCTATCTCAAACGCGAAAGTGCCAAAGGGAAAACAGTGAAGCAAATTATTTTCACGGGAGAACGCTTCGACGCAATGAGCGTGAGCGAGTGGCGGAAGAAAGCGTTGGACCAAGGATCGCATTGAATGGCTCAGGGTTTCTTTAAGCGGAAATACTCGGGAGGTTGCCCCGGAGAAGCGGATGCGCCTGTTGGGGCGACGTACATAGCTGAGCGGCGCTGGCCTTCGGCGATTTCCTGCGGGGTCATAGTGGCGGCGAGTTTATCCACGGCGTTTTGACCATTGTGGCGTCCGGCTTTGGTGGCGACATCGTACCATTTGTAAGCTTCGGCTTTGTCCTGGGGAACGCCTTCGCCATCGGCATAACGACGGGCGAGGCTGGCTTGGGCATCGGTGTGGCCTTGCGCGGCGGCCAGGGCGAACCATTTTACCGCCTGGGTCGCGTCTTTATCGACGCCGTAGCCTTTGGCATAACAAACGGCCAAGCCGTATTGCGAACCCATGTCCCCCTGCTCGGCCGCTTTGGTGGACCATTTCAGGCCGTCCTGCATTTTGCCCTCGGCGAAGGCGGTCTTGCCCATTTCGGCTTGAGCCTTGACATCGCCCTGCTCTGCCTTGGCCAGTAACTCGGCATCGGACAGAACGACCTTGCCAGTGATGGCTTGCAGGCGCGCACGAAAATCTGTTCGCGCTTCTTCCAAGCTTTGAGTTGAGCCAAGGGAGGTATTGGTGGGAGTTTCCACCGCTGGAATGGAAATTTCGGATTGCGCTTCGCGAAGTTTTTTTCGTTCCGAGAAGGAGAGATTGGTGCTGGCGGGCTTTACTGGCCGAGGGTCACTTTCCTCTTTGTCGCTGCAACCAGACATTATGGATGATATCGCAAGTAGCGAATAAACCATACTTAACCGATGGAGGGACCTCTTGTTCACAAAGCGAGTATGGTACGCGCTTGGGAAAAGGCAATTCTAATTCCCAGCTTGAACAAGCAACTTTGCATGCATTGCACGCCTTTTGGCAATTAAGCGCACGGGATTAACAAATTTTTGCAGGTAAATGTCCTGCAATGACTTGTTGCTATTCGGGCAGGAAGGGCCATATTGATTAGTGCCGGTGGAAGCGAATTCACAGGCTTGCATTGCACACCTTGTTTTGCCGGCGTGCCCTCTCCCCGTCAGGCACTATGAATACACAAAATCCCAAGCGCGTTTCGGGGAAGGCAACAATCAAATCGAAGAGCGGGAAGCGCTCACGGTCTGGCCTGCCAACGGCCGCGCAAATCGAAAAACCAATGGCTCAAGTTCTGCGCGAAATCCAGTCGCTTAAAGGCGAACCTCCCAAGCCCTTCCCCATCGTTGGCATTGGCGCGTCGGCTGGCGGCTTGGAAGCGTTTACCCAATTGCTCCAGAATCTGCCGGTCGATACGGGCATGGCTTTTGTCCTGGTTCAGCATTTGGACCCGGCCCACGAAAGCGCCTTGGCGCAGCTTTTGACCAGGACCACCTCGATGCCGGTAAGGGAAGTCACCGATGGCACCAAGGTCGCGCCCAATCGGGTCTATGTGATACCACCAAATACCTGCATGGAAATTGCCAAGGGTGTGTTGAAACTTCGGCCACAGGATAAAACCCGCGGGGCGCATCGTTCGATTGATGTCTTTTTTGAATCGCTGGCGGAAGACCGGCGGGAGCATGCCATCGGCGTCATTCTTTCGGGCACGGCTTCAGATGGCATGCAAGGGCTGGAAATGATCAAGTCCGAGGG
>JAQGPC010000091.1 GCA_028293285.1 Pedosphaera sp. | reverse complement strand
AGATCTTTCACTATCACCTGATTGCCATCCACCATAATCTGGCAATGTGAAGTGGAAACAGATCCGTCCTCAATTTTGAGATCGTTGGCAAAACCGCGCCCGACGTAATTTACTCCGGGTTTAAGCGGTAGTTCGCGCGCTTGGGGTGTGCCTGGATTGATGACCAGTCGGGGCATAGGTATATAAGGGCTCTTTGATTTCTGATTAAGTAACCCATATTAAACCTGCAATGGGATGTCGATAAAAAAGTACTTGGAAATACAAGCACCCAGCCGGGCCTGTAAGGCAAAACCTCAATGAAATCGTGAAATTAAAGCTACGCTGGCTTAACTATGGAAACAACCAAGGCATTGTCCTTTAAATATTTTCCCGCAACAGCTTTGACTTCATCCAAAGTGACTGCTTCATACTGCGCATCATCGGTTTCACTATGGGCATAGCCAAGGCCGAATAATTCATCCAGGGCAGTTACCGTTGCGAGACTGCCAAGGTCTTGCCGTGAAATTTTTTTCTGACCAATGATTTTAGCCTTGGACCTTTTCAGTTCCTCTTTCGTCAATCCCTCGGCACGTAACAATTCCGCTTCGCGCAATAATTCCTTTTCCACCAAATCCACCTTCTCCGGCGCGGTGCCAACATAGAAACAAAAATAACCGGGAGCCAGGCCGAGAAAATTCTGCGCGCCGACATAATAAGCCAGGCCGAGACTCTCGCGAATGCGCAGGAACAATCGCGAACCCAAATCGCTGCAAGCTTCCTGCAATAATTCCAAGGCATAACGATCCTTGTCATGCACCGTTGCTCCGGGAAAACCGATGACAAGCACAGCTTGCTTCTTATCACGGGTTTCACTGACACGTTTGACTTCATTTAGCGGTTTGGATTTGGGCAATTCAACAAGCGCTTCTCCGCCCGTCTTCCATTTGCTGAAAATCTTTTCAACCGCCACTTTAACGGAAGCAGCCTTTACATCACCATAGATGGCGAGCACACAATTATTCGGCACCGTGAGACGTTGATGGAATTGTTGCAGATGGGTTACTTGCAGCCCTGGAACGCTTTCTTCCGTGCCAAGCACATCCAGCCCATAACCTGTATCACCAAAGAGAGCATGGCGCATCGCGAGACCGGCGCTTTTGAGCAATTGGTCCTTTTGCGATTTGATACCGGCCAACTGCACCTGTTTTTCCCGTTCGAGAGCAGAGGCGGGGAACGCGGGATTCAGCAGCACATCTGCCACCATGTCCAGGCCGATGGCAAAATCGCTGCTCAACACTTCGGCATTAACTCCAAAAGTATTGTTCCCGCCATAGCTATCAATGCTTCCGCCAATCGATTCAATTTCCCTGGCAATGTCTTCGGCGGAACGTGTCCTAGTTCCTTTGAGTAGCATTTTGCCCATTAAATGGGTCAGGCCGTTCTTATCGTGCGTTTCAGCCAGGACTCCGCCTTTGAATACCGTGCGAAATTGCACGAACGGCAGGCGATGATCCTCCTTCACCAACAGACGCAGGCCGTTGGGCAGATCAAATTTTTGAATGGGCTGGTCGCTCGATTTTTCACCCAACGCGACTTGCTTCGGTGCTGCGCCTTCTGGCAGGAGTGCAAAGAGATTGCGGTTATTGGTGATGAGATATTCGCGTGCGACGCGCTGCAAATCAGCCGGAGTGACACGTTTTACAGCGGCCAGATAACGCTCCGAAAAATTCAGATCATTCGCCGCCAGCCAATTGCTGCCCAAATCCTGCGCCTGGCCCGTCATGGTCTTGCGCGTGGCAAGCGTGGCGGAAATGAATTGCTTGAGCGCCTTGTTTACTTCTTCCTGGGAAATTGGCTGATCCTTTAATTTTTCAACCTCGGCAAGCATGGCATCGCGTGCGGCAGAAAACTTATCCGCGTCAACCAGCGCGCTCATGCCAAACAGTCCGGCACTGCCCGGACTGTAAGTCCACGCATCAGCAGAATTCGCCACGCCTTTTTCACGCACTTCCTGGTACAAACGTGAACTGCGGCCGTGGCCGAGCACGGCGGCCAATACATCCAGCGCCGGCATGTCGGGATGCCGCAATTCCGGGATGTGCCAACTGATATAGAGATGGCCTAATTCGATCGGCGCTTCTTCGATGATCTCACGCGGAGCAGTTTGTCGCGGTTCCTGTGGCAATACCATGGGTGGAAGCGCTTTGGCCTTCGATTTGGAATACGCTTCGCGAATCTGCGCCACGGCTTCGTCGGCTTTTATGTCACCCGCCACGACAAAAAAAACATTGTTGGGCGCATATCGTTCGCGGTAATAGGTGACAATATCCTCGGTCTTAAGCTCATTAAAAATATCCGGATAGCCAATGACCGTGAAACGGTACGGACTCTTGGTATAAGCCGTTTCGAACAGGCGACGGCTGGACCGACGCCCCGGATCGTCCTGGTTCATGTCCATCTCGCGCAAAATAACCTGCTTCTCCTTCGCCATTTCATCAGCGGGCAGGGTGGCGTTCTGCATGATGTCGCACAAAATATCGATGGCAACTTTCGCGCCCGTGTTGGGCACATCAATGTAATAAACCGTCCGGTCAAAGGAAGTGTAAGCGTTCATGTAACCGCCAGCATCCTGAACTTCCTGGTCAATGCGGCCAGCTCCGCGCGTAGTGGTACCTTTGAACAACATGTGTTCGAGCACGTGTGACATGCCCGCGCCCAGCCATTTCCCTTCATTGGTGCTTCCAGTCATGGACCAGGCTTGCGCGGAAACAACCGGCGCACTGTGGTCTTCCCGCACGATAATCGTCAGGCCATTCTCCAGGTTGGTCACGGTCACTCCCGGCGGAAGTGCGGGCAACTCTTCGTTCAAATCAATTTTGGAAATCGGTGCAATCGTGGACATAATATGGGCAGGAACCCTCTTTCAAAAACTCGTCTTAATTAAGACGATCAAGCTTTGGCTATTTTAGCTATCGGCAAACTCTTTGCAGTTTTGGACTGAGGTAAATAAGGCTTGCGAAAGGCCTCATCAAAATCATAACCATTTTCAAAGTCAGCCCGCGAATCCCGCTCGGTCTTCGCCAGCAGGCTGTGTTCAACCATGATGAAAACAATCTCGCCAAAATCCTTGCAGGTGCGAATGCCCCATTCCTCAAAAACCGTGATGGCCATGGGGCCAAAAGTTTCCAAGCCGTACTCGCGAATGCCCGAGAGCAATTCCTGCGGGCTGACATGCCGGATTTGTCCCTTGGCCCCCTTGTTGACCAATTTTTGGGTATGGTCGAGCGCCTCGCGCACGAACAGGTACGCGTCACGTTGATAACGCGCATCCTTTGCGAGAATCTGTTCCAATACTTCTTCGAATGAAGCTGCTTGCATTTTTATTATGGTTTTAGCGATTCAACCGTTTGCTTGGGCGGATGCGCCGTTCGGTAACTCTTTACCAACCAGCCAGTTAACAATAGTCCTATCACGACACACAACACCAATTGTTCCTTTTTGGTCAAGTGAATCACTTGGAGCAATGTAGCTGAATTTTCAACTGACCGCAATATTCACTAATTTCTTCGGCACCACGATGATTTTCTTGATCGTTTTGCCCTCAATATACGGTTTGACCTTCTCACTGGCCAAGGCCGCGGCTTCCAACTGTTGTTGGGTAATATCTGCCGGAACGCTGAGCTTATCGCGCAACTTGCCGTTCACTTGCACCGGAATCTCCAGGGTGCTTTCCACCAACAAGGCGGCATCATACTTCGGCCAGGGCAAATAAGCTAGGGTCGTATGCGCTTTTCCAGCGGACGCCTCGAGCTTGGCAAACAACTCTTCCGCCAGATGCGGCGCGAACGGTTGGAGCAACGTGAGGAAATCACGCAAGACCGACACCGGTTTTACTTCCCACGTAATGGCGTCATTCACAAAAACCATCAATGCGGAAATGGCAGTATTGAATCCGAGTCTGTCCAAATCTTCCGTCACCTTTTTGATGGCGGTGTGCAAGGTCTTCAACTGAGCCGCGCTTGGTGCCACATCCTTAACCGCCGGGTGAAGTCGAATCTCTTCCAAATGCTCCGCGCCTTTCTCAGACTCGGCAGTTTGGTTCTGCTCAAATTCGGTTTCGCTCTTGTCATCCACGAACAATCGCCATACGCGACCGAGAAAACGATAAACTCCTTCCACGCCCTTGGTGTTCCAAGGCTTCACCATTTCGAGCGGCCCCATGAACATTTCGTAAAGGCGGAAGGCATCTGCGCCGTACTCAGAAAGCACGTCATCAGGATTGACCACGTTCCCGCGCGACTTCGACATCTTCTGTCCATCTTCGCCCAGGATGAGTCCCTGGTTCACGAGCTTGAAGAACGGTTCGGGTGTCGAGACGCAACCAAGATCAAATAGCACCTTGTGCCAAAACCGCGCGTAAAGGAGATGCAACACTGCATGCTCTGTCCCGCCGACATAGAGATCAACTCCGGGCGTTACCGACTTGGAATCTTCCTTTGTTCCCATCCAATAATGCTCGGCTTCGGGACTGCAAAAAGTTTGGTCGTTCCGCGCATCAATATAGCGAAGATAATACCAGCAACTGCCCGCCCATTGCGGCATGGTGTTGGTTTCGCGAATGGAACCATCCGGCAAATTGACCCAATCCTTCGCGCGCGCTAAAGGTGGTTCGCCACTGGCAGTCGGCTTGAAATCGCTTAAGTCGGGCGGCACAAGCGGCAAAGCCGATTCCGGCAAGGCTTCATGATGCAAATTTCCCTGCGCATCCTTTTTCCAAATAATGGGGAACGGCTCGCCCCAATAGCGTTGACGGCTGAAAAGCCAGTCGCGAAGTTTGTAATTGATGGTCTTGTGACCAAGCCCCTTTTCTTCCAACCAGGCTGTAATCTTCTTTTTGGCTTCTGGTGTTGGCAAACCGTTAATTGAAATTTCAGTGCTGGCGGAGTTGACGGCCACGCCATCATCCGTGAATCCTTTCCAATCCTTTCCTTCCGGCGGTTGCACTACCTGCACAACCGGCAACTTGAACTTCTCTGCGAATTCAAAGTCGCGAGTGTCATGCGCGGGCACTGCCATAATTGCCCCTGTGCCGTAAGTCGCGAGCACATAATCTGCAATCCAGATGGGAATTTGCTCATTATTGACCGGGTTGATGGCATACGCGCCGGTGAAAACGCCGCTCTTTTCCTTCGCCAATTCAGTGCGTTCCAAATCGCTTTTGCCGGCCGCAAACTCCTGATATTTCTTCACTGCCTCGCGTTGCTCGGGCGTGGTAATTTCACTCAGCAACTTATGCTCCGGCGATAACACCATGTAAGTCGCTCCGAATAACGTATCCGGTCGTGTGGTGAAAACGGTAATTTTGAATTTTGAATTTTGAACTTTGAATTCCACCTCCGCGCCTTCACTGCGGCCAATCCAGTTCCGCTGCATTTCCTTGAGCGAATGGCTCCAATCAATGCCTTCCAAATCGTTGAGCAACTTTTCCGCATAAGCCGTGATGCGCAGCATCCATTGACGCATCGGTTTGCGAACGACTGGAAAGCCGCCGACTTCGCTCTTGCCATCGATGACTTCCTCGTTGGCCAAAACCGTGCCAAGTTCCGGACACCAATTGACCGGCGCTTCTGCCACATAAGCGAGGCGTTTGTTATCGCGATAAGCGTGCTTCTCTTCTTCGGTCTTTAATTCCGACGGATAGATGAGCGTTTCAATCGGCTCAGCTTTGTTCGTCTTTGGATTGAACCACGAATTGTAGAGCTTCAGGAAAATCCATTGCGACCATTTGAAATATTTCGGGTCGGTCGTATCTACTTCGCGACTCCAGTCATAGCTGAACCCAAGCGATTGGATCTGCCGTTTGAAATTACTGATGTTTGCCTCGGTGGTCTTGCGCGGATGTTGGCCGGTCTTGATCGCATATTGTTCCGCCGGCAAACCGAACGCGTCCCAACCCATCGGATGCAAAACATTGTACCCCACCGCGCGACGATACCGCGCGAGGATGTCCGTGGCCGTGTAACCCTCGGGATGTCCCACATGCAGTCCCGCGCCCGAAGGGTAGGGGAACATGTCGAGAATATAATACTTGGGCGGCATCGTCTGGTGTCGCTGTGCAAAAGGATGTTCCTTGGGAATGGCTTCCCCCGGATTCCAGGCACGAAAAGTCTGCTGACGATCCCAGAGGGATTGCCATTTTGGCTCAATCAGATGAAAAGGATACGATTTACGACCGCTTGACATAGGCGCGAAATATTGGAGAAAGGAAGGCTGCAGGGCAATGGCAGAATTAGCCTTTGATAATCAACAGGTTCAGGCGCGTTTCCGGCGACCAAACCATGCCAGCCCAATTGCTCCCAGGCTAAAAAGCCCTAAAGTGGAAGGTTCCGGGACGGGTGTGAAGTCTATTGTAAGCACGGGACCGCGATTTAAGCCATCTTCGCGCGAGCCAAAACGTTTCGCGGTATTAAGCGTCGATTCGTTTTGCGCGAGCAGAATCCAGCCAAAATCACTGGACGGATTATTAAGCCAATTTTGCACATCCAATACTAACGCTGAATTCGAACTAAAGCCATAGTTGCCCACGCCCTCGGCGATATGCATTGGCGCGCGCCGAAAATAACTTTGGGACGCTGACATACAAATTCCAATAATTGACCACGTTTTTGATTTTTGGTTAAAAGTATCAATCCTTTGGAACAAAACTCCCTCCGGCGTGTCTTATCAACGTCCCAA
This sequence comes from Pedosphaera sp., assembly GCA_028293285.1. Classification (GTDB taxonomy): domain Bacteria; phylum Verrucomicrobiota; class Verrucomicrobiia; order Limisphaerales; family Pedosphaeraceae; genus Pedosphaera. The sequence goes on along the minus strand of JAQGPC010000091.1, from coordinate 6,131 downwards.
AGTTGCTTTTGATGAAGAATCTGTCAATTCGAAGAAATCTTTAATTATCAGCATAAAATTGAATTCTTAAATGATATGAAGTACGCAATCGCAAAACCGATCTTTATCCTGATGGCTGTTCTTGGTTTGCTCCTCGTTCAACCAGCTTCAGCCATTACCACTAATGTCACTTTCGGCAGTTTTTTTTATAATCCCAAGAGCATTTTAATCCATGTTGGCGATACTATCACATGGACCGGGCCTGCGGGTCATACCGTCACTGGTACTGGAGCAGAGGCTATGTGTGGCCCTTCAGCAACCACCTCATGCTCACACACGTTTCAGAACGTAGGTGCCTTTGCCTATCAATGCAATACCCTCGGCCATGCTGGTGCAGGAATGACCGCACTCGTCACTGTGGTTGCCGCGCCAGGAAATGTTGCTCCTTCAGTAAGCATCACCAGTCCTGCCAGTGGCGCGGTTTTTGCCGCTCCTGCCAATGTGAAGATTATTGCCAATGCGACCGACAGTGATGGCTCGGTGACCAACGTGCAATTTTTTGGTGGTACTACTTCGTTGGGCTCGGTGACTGCTTCTCCATTCAACATCACTGCGAATGGTCTTGGAGCGGGTTCGTACGCCCTGACTGCCAAGGCGACTGACAATGGCGGACTATCCACCACCTCCGCCGTGGTTAATATTTCCGTGGTGACTCCGGTCGCTGTATCCAACTTTTTTCCTCAAGTTACCAATGGCCAATTTGTATTTGATCATACCGCCAATCCAGGACTTCGCTATGTCGTCGAGAGATCAACAGCCTTGCCTAACTTTTCTCCCGTCGTCACCAACACTGCCACCAGCAACTCCGTTCATGTGACCGACAGTTTTACGGTTGGTGGTATGCGCTTTTATCGGGTGGGCCGGTTGCCGAATCCGTAGAGCTTCCCAAGGGCGTTCCTTGGAAGATGGGGTAACAAAGCACCCCGCCTGTGACCTCGTGTCGCAGGCGGGTTCATTATTCTTATCGTCATCGTGGCGTCGTTATGGAATTTTATTTCCATGACGACTCTGCTCATCGCCACGCGCAACACCCACAAAGTGGAAGAGATTCGCGCCATACTTTCCGACCGCTTTCATTATTTGACACTCAAAGATTTTCCCGCCGCACCCGCCGTGAAAGAGGACGCTGATACTTTTGCGGGCAACGCCACCTTGAAAGCAGTTCAACTGGCTGAGTGGCTTGCAAAATATCAAAAGCCAACTCTCGATACCCACAATAATGCATTCTTCGTGCTAGCAGATGACTCAGGCTTGGAAGTGGACGCGCTCAATGGCGCTCCTGGCGTTTATTCCGCTCGCTTTGCCGCCTTGGATGCAAAATCAGAAGGCAATGCCGCCGATACTGACAACAATGCCAAGCTGCTTCGCCTGCTCAAAGACGTGCCTTTGGAAAAGCGCACGGCCAGATTCCGTTGCGTGCTGGCATTGACTCCGGTGGTCAAATCTTCGCCAGAAAATGCCTCGTCAGTCTGCTACGCAAACGAATTTGAGTTGCAAACGGAGTTGTTTGACGGCGCGTGTGAAGGACAAATTGATTTCGCGCCAAGCGGGCAGGGCGGTTTTGGCTACGATCCACTTTTCATTCCCCAAGGCCATCAAAAAAGCTTTGCTGAACTGGGAGAAGCTACGAAGAACGCGCTTAGCCATCGGGCCAAGGCACTTGCCAAATTGCGCGAGCGACTGGATGCGATTGCGCGCAGTTAGAAGGACTGGAGCTTTTTCCTCAGCAAGCCGTTGCTGGCAACAATTCGATAAGCGTAATCACCTGGTATAGGTTCATGCCAGAATTCGCCGCCAGCGCATTCCACGATCAAGCCTCCCGCCGCAATGTCCCATAGGTGAATGCCTTGCTCTACATAAGCATCGAAACGTCCCGAAGCCACGTAGGTCAATGCCAGTGCCGCTGCGCCCATCAGACGGACTTTGCGGACTTTGCGGACGAGTTTATTGAAATAGGGCAGGGTGCGCTCGAGGTTGGAGCTGGACTTGGCGAAACCAATGGAAACAATTGCTTCGCCCAGGGATTTCCTCTGACTCACCCGAATGATCGTGCCATTCAACCTGGCCGGCTGCCCGCGAATCGCTGTCCAAAGTTCATCGCAAAACGGATCATAAACCACACCGACCACGGTTTGATATTCACCAGTCTTGGCATCCTTGACTTGCAATGCAATCGAGACACACGCATGTGGAATCTCGTAGGTGAAATTAACCGTGCCATCTATTGGATCAACGACCCAACGTTGCTCCGCCTCTTGATTTCCTGAAACGCCTTCTTCTCCCAGCACGGCGACTTTGGGAAAACTGGCAAACAACATCTTCTCAATCAACTTCTGCGAGCGGACGTCGAGTTCCAGTTTGATGTCATGCGCCGTGGCGAGATTGACCTTTTTGCTGAGGCGCAGATTTTGCCGCATCAACTTCCCAACGGCCCGTGCTGCCTTGACCGCGCAGGCCAAAGCCTTTTTTTGTTCAGATAATTTCATTCGAGGCCGTGTGCAGGCGGAGCGATTTCCTTGTAGTTAAATTTATAGGAGAACTTGTCGAAATAAAGGTTCTTGTTCCCGTATTCCAATTCACCACGCTGAAAGTCCACGTCATCTGAGCGCATCGTTTGTTTGGCAGGACGGAGCGCCTGGTTGTGGTCGCTATTGGCCGACATGCGATATTGAGTCAAGCCACCAAAATAGAAATCGCGAATTTTCAGCTTCTTCTCCTGCGACAAAGTGGTGATATACCGCATCGCGTAATTGGCCATGTAGGGATCCACCGGCACCCAACCGTAGGGCGCGAGATTGATTTCGGTCCAATCATGATTGGTGGTTTTTCCCGGCCACATGTCCCAGCCGGTTTGCCAACGGGCAGGGATGCCGTTGTAGCGGCACAGCGTGATGAAAAGGAGCGCCTGTTGTCCGCAATCGCCATAACCCATATTGCGGCAGTACTCGCTAATGTTGGGAATGGTGGAATATTCCGTGGAATAACTGTAGAGCAGGTGGTCACCCAGCCAATCGTAAATCTTTTTTGCCTTCAACATCGGGTTCGTCTCATTCCCGACAATTTTGGCTGAGAGTGCCTTGATTTCCGGCGTGAATACCACATGCGGTGCTTCGCTGGTGTATTGTTTCACGGCGGGATCGTTGCGATCATACGGCTTCACCTGTTCTGGCTTCAAGTCAAAGGAGACGCCATAAGCGGTGAAATTGTATTCAATGTTGAATTCAGTCGGCTTTCCTTTGGCGGCAGGCTGCTCGAAATAGATGGAGCGAATCGGGCTGTTTTCGTCATCAACGTTCTTGGGAGGCAGCGATGAAGCAGTGAGTTTAAAATCTTTTTGGAAAGGATACTGGCGAGGAATAGGAACCCAGGCGCGAATGGTTTCACCGGCAGGCACGGCATCCGCCTTGGTCGCCACTTTCATGGTGACGTGAAAAGTCTTGGGCAGGACGTAGGGGGTTTTGGTTTCGCGCGCGGCTTTTTGGATGGCCTCGCAGTTTGCCAACACTGCCTGTTCCTTGGCTGCATCATCTTTCGGTTTGATCCGGCGGCTGTTCAACTCCGGGTGGCGGAAATAAAGATTGCTGACGCTGACATTCAAGAAACACATCTTGCCGTCGATCTCGCGGGCATCGAACCAGCCGGCCTTGATCCACTTTTCGAATTCTTCGGGCGTGATGCCCTTCAACGACTGCTTCAAATCATTGAAGAGTTCATCGTGGGTGGAGGAGTAATCCTGTTTGATACGCTCCAGGCGGTCCAAATCGAACTCCAAAGCCCTCAATCCGATGCCGGAATATTTTTTGGATTGAATGGCGTTCGTGAGTAATTGCGCGGCACCCTTGAACTGGCCCTGTTCCTGCAACAATGCGGCTTCCTTGAGAATGTTGGTTTGGGCCATGGAATATTGGGCCAACCCGGCGCAAATAACGCCGAGCAGAATGATTCTTTTCATAATGTATGCCGATGCAATGGATCAGCCTTCCAATGCCGCCGAGGCTGTCTGCAAATGTTGCTTCTTCGCCTGCCAATCTATAAGACGCTTCTGGTGGTCCTGCAATACTTCAGGCGGAACTTTCTGGGTGAAAGCCGGGTTCGCAAGTTTCTGCTCCACCTTGGCAATCTCAGCGTCCACTTTGTCCAACTCCTTTTTGAGCCGCGCCTTTTCGGCTTCCACATCAATCACACCTTCGAGTGGCAAATACAAGTCTCCCATCTCGGAATGAACCGCCGGAGTTCCCTTCTTCGGCTGGTAATTGGGATCAATCTCCAAAGGATCAGCATTCAACAAAATTTGCAGCACTGCCACGTCATGTGGCAAAATGTCATTCGCCGGTTTGAAAACGAACTTCACCTTCTTGTTGGAAGGCACATTGCCTTCGCGACGTAGATTGCGACCTTGCGTCACTAATTCATATTTTTTATTGGTGAATTCCAGATAGCAATCATCCAAGCCGTAAAAGTCCCGGAATTCGGTATCGAACGCTTTCGGCCACGGCGCATACATGATGCTTTGGCCGCCCTGAGCTTCCGGCATTTCCTCGTGATAACCCATCCCGTGCCAAAGTTCCTCCGTGATAAACGGCAGGAAGGGATGAAATAGTCTTAACGTATGCGACAAAACAAAATCCAGCACAGCAACGGTATTCGCCTTGCTCGCTTCATCGGTTCCATGCAGGACGGCTTTGCTGGCTTCCACATACCAATCGCAATATTCACTCCAGAAGAACCGGTAAAGTGTCTGGGTTGCTTCGCTGAATTGGTAATTGGCGAGAGATTCAGTGATCTCTTTGATCGCAGTATTCAGACGTAACAGGATCCACTTGTCATCGCTACTGAGACGACTGGGTTCAATTTCTCCCTGAACTGCGCCACCTTGCATCTGCCGAAAACGACAGGCGTTCCATAGCTTGTTGCAAAAGTTGCGGCCGAGTTCGACATCTTTTTCGTCAAACAGCACGTCCTGCCCCAAGGGAGCGGAGCGCATTACACCAAATCGGAGAGCATCGGCACCATACGTGCCGATCAAATCCAGCGGGTCGGGAGAATTGCCAAGGGTCTTGGACATCTTGCGACCCTGTTTGTCGCGGATGATGCCAGTGAAATAAACGTCTTTGAACGGCATCTGGCCGGTGTATTCAAACCCGGCCATGATCATGCGTGCGACCCAAAAGAAAATAATATCCGGCCCGCTCACAAGCACGGCCGTGGGATAGAACTTTGCCTTTGTAGCGTCATCCATGGTGGCGAATGGCCAGAGCCACGAGGAGAACCACGTATCCAACACATCGGGGTCCTGCTTCCAATCCGGCCCCGGCGATTCCACCTGGCACTTCACTTCCGTGCCGCGATACCACACCGGAATTTGATGCCCCCACCACAGTTGGCGGCTAATGCACCAATCCTGAATATTCGACAGCCAGTGGTCATACACCTTGGCCCAGCGTTCCGGATAAAACTTCATCGCGCCGGTGGCGACGACGTCACGCGCTTGTTGCTGGCTGGGATATTTTAAAAACCATTGTTCGGAAAGCCGCGGTTCAATCGGCACATCCGCTCGCTCACTATAACCCACGTTGTTCTTGTAAGGCTCGTCTTTATCGTAGTTGCCGAGTTCTTTAAGCTTCTCAGCCGCGACTTTGCGCGCTGCAAAACGATCTAACCCAGCCAGATCTTTGCCCGCTGCCTGATTCATCGAACCATCGGGATTGATCACTTCGATCACCGCCAATTCGTGGCGTTGGCCAATGGCGAAGTCCGCCTTGTCATGGGCGGGTGTTACTTTCAACACACCGGTTCCAAATTCAAAATCCACGTGTTCATCGCCGATGATCGGTATCCACTTGTCCACATGTGGCAATTCGGCAGGCAGGGGACGGATGACATGCTTGCCGATGTATTGCGCATAACGTGGGTCTTTGGGATTTACGGCAACGGCAGTGTCGCCCGGAATAGTTTCCGGTCGCGTCGTGGCAATCGTCAAATACGTTCCCGGATTCTCCGCCACTTCCACCTTGAAATAATAGAGCAGGCCATTCTGCTCTTTCATGTTCACTTCCTCATCAGAAAGCGCAGTCAAAGACACCGGGCACCAG
>JAQGPC010000079.1 GCA_028293285.1 Pedosphaera sp. | reverse complement strand
TATTAAGCCCTGTCGATTGGGCTTGGTGTTCAAGGATTCCGTGAGATAGAGCCGAACTCCGCCCCTTCGATCCATCCGGCGGCGGCGTTTCCGGTGCGGATAAATACATACTTGCCGCGCGCCTGTTCCAACCGGGCAGTCTCACCCGCGCGCAACCGGGCAAGTACCTGGGCTTCGCTGGTCGGGGTCAGACGCAACTTGGTTTCCTTCGCTAAAATAATACCCAGTTTCGAACGCGTGTGTACCCCGATTAGCGCCGGAATCGTCAGGAGAAAAATCGCAAAGCACGCCGCCGCCACACCTTGATGCCAATCCACTTTGCGCCAGCGCAACACTCCCGGCAAAATTACCATCGCAATCGCCAGCCAAAAACTCAGGCAGGCAATCCATGCCCACGCATTCACCGGCAACCAGGTGGAACAAATCTCATACCACGCCAAATCCGGCGCATCGAGTTGTGTCGCCTTCAGGGCGAAGCGCAAATTCGCGCGTGTGTTCGGGCTGAAAGGACTTAGCCACTGCGCCTGTTCCCAGGCGAGCATCGCCGGGCCGACACGACCGCATTGCCACTCGGCATTTCCCAGATTGTGCAACGTCCCCGGCGACGGTGACGCGGCAGCGGCTTTGCGGAAAAGTTTGGCGGACTCTTCATAACCGCCCGCGATGTATGCTTGCGAACCTTCCTTGAAAAGATTTTCCACCGGCGCGGCTGCGGCCCAGCAGTGAGACGCGAGACAAAGGGTGAGAAGAAAAAATATTCTCATAGCTTTGCCTTTAATTGGTTGAGCAATCGTTCCAATTCCGGTTTGAGCGCGATCAAATCCGGGCCATCTTTTATCGGGCCGCCAAATCGCATGGCATCGGCGGCGTTGAACAGGCGGCGCACAACCACACCGGACTGGCCTTCGCGTTCCGAAACCGGCAAGACTTCCAAAACATCGGCACAAACCAACGCCTCAGGATTGGCGGCACCGTGCGGAGCGCAAGCTTCACGCAATGCATTGATGGCGCCACTTACAAAACCGGCAACGTCCTGCGCAACCGCAGCGCGACGGGCTCGTTGTAATTGTCGATGAAGTTCGCGGCGCGCCCGACGCTTCAAAATCACTTCGGGATGATTTTCCAGGAAGCGTCGTCGCCGGTCCCAAGCCCACAAGCCGACAATCCCGGCGGCGGGCAATGATTGAAAACCGAGAAACCACCAATGCCGTTGCACGGGAATGAGGCTGCTGACCGCGTGTCCCGGCTTTTCCAGCAAGCCAGTCATCACCAGTTCTCGTTCTTGATTGGCCGGATCATCATTTTCGGAACTGGTCGAAGCGGATGACAGCTTCGTTTGTGCCAGTGCGCCTATCGGCCCCGGTTTCACTGTCAACGGAACGGGGGGGATCGTGAGATCCATGTAAACCTTTTTTTGTGAATCGAAATAACTGAATGGAATTGCCGGTGTGGCTTGGATTTTTTCGCTTAACGGAATCAAGGTATAGCTGAAGGCGGCAAAGCCGCGTTGCTGGACGATGGAGGGTGGCGCACCATCGTTGATTGCGGGGAATGTCTGCCACTCGCGGGAAAAAGGAATCTGTGGCAGCACCACACGGCCAATGTTGCCATCGCCGCGAACGGTTACTGTGAGAGTGAGCGGCTCGCCGGCCCGCACTTCGTTCGTGGATACTTTTGGCAATTCAAGTTGGAAAGTGCCAATGCCGCCGGTGAAACTTGGAAGCTGGCCCTCTTTGGGTAGCAGCTTCGCGGTCATGATCACCGGCTCGGAATCAACCAGCGCGCTGTAACTTTGAAAAACATTTGTCTGCCCGGGCAGCGCACGGGTGGAAATGCTTTGGGCCTGCCCGACCAGTTCCTGCTGGCCTTCCCGCAACGGGGTGAGCATGACTTCCTGGATGAACACAGGAAAGATTTTGCCGTTGCGCCGGATGGCTTCGTGTCGCCCGCCAATTGGGAAAGGTTCTGAAAAAACAAAGTCACCGGTGATGCGCGGTTGGGTCAGTCCATGCACGGTGCCGTCGGCAGGATCGGGCAGCATTAAAGGAACTCGTAATGTCTGACCGACGTAGATGTCGCCTTCGGGCAATTCGAGCAGCAAATGAGGCGGTTGCTGCGTGCCTGTCACAGTCGCGGGAACCACCGTTAGTCGCGCTTCCGGAACTTTCACAGGCTTGCTATAAGCCATCATCGTAAACGCGGGCATGGTGAAGCTTCCCGTGGCTGTCGTGGTTGCACGGAAAATAATTGTCGTCTCGGGCCGCAGTTTCCCCGCTCCAGTGGGCTGATATGCCTGACCGCGTCCGCCCGAACGTAGTTCTATGCCCGGAATTGAAGGCATTTGGTCAGGGAGCTTTACTGACTCGTTCAACGCGGTAATCACGACGCGATAGATGGCCCGTCCGCCCATCGGCACAGTGGGTGGATCAAACTCGGCCCGCGCTTCCACGGGCGAATCCGTATCGAAGGAAGCCGCTGACGCAACCAAACTGTCGAATAAGTCCGGAGCGGGTTGACGCGGACGTGGATTAACCTGAACGGTGCGTGCCGGTCTATTGGTGGCTGGAGTTTGGCCAAAAGCAGCACCAGTCATTAAGACAAAGGCTGTTGCGGTAAGGCCAATGAATTGGGACAACTTCATACCACTGTTTTCAAAATCTTTGCTGATCGCGAGTCTCTTAAATTAGGCAGAATAACACTTTGCTCAATTCTGCGCTTCTATTCTTAATTCTTTTCCTCTTTCTCACAACACCAATTGCAGCCTGATTCGGAACTGGAAGCCGCCTTTACGAACGCAACTTTATGATTAAATGGGTGTTTGATGGAATGTGCCCAAACAGACTTACTTGACTAAACTGGAATCAGAACCGAAGGGCTATTAAGAATTTTCTTCCATTTCAACCCCAAAAGCGAGAGCGTATGCTAATATCGTTATGGCCCTAAAACTATCTCTATTTTTTATTATTGCCGCTGCTGTGTGCGCTCAAGCCCAGAATTCCGGTTATTCCAAAAGAGCGGCCAGACAGAGCGCACAACCCAGCATATCAACTGCGCCTGCCGCCGTCGCTGCCCCGGCACGCAAAGAACCAGAGCATCACATTGCTCCACTTCCGCGCGAATTGTTGCCCGCCCAGCAATACGACTCCAGGACAAGCGTGCCCTATATCTTTTCTCCAGCCGAAAAGGGCTATCAGTACATTCAATGGAGTGAAGAATATGAATTTTCGGGCGATGAACATCGTGACTTCATAATTATTCACGGCACGTTGAATCGAACCAACGTCTTTGTCGAAGACGACGGCTCTGGACAGGAGATATTTGCTAAAATGAAAGTGTTTAATGATTCCATTCCCGACATTTTAAAATTTATTGATACGTTCGAACGATTTACGGAAAAGCTTAATGCCAAGCCCGATCTCGCTGATGGGGCTGAGGGATATTACAAAAGCCTGCGCGGACGGGACCTAGTTGCCACCATTGTGTTCTCAAGAAACAAAAAGCCGATGCTGTCAATCCAAGGCCTGGGCCCGGAAGGTGCAGGCCAGTTCACGGAAATTTCATCAGAAGATAATTTTCACGTCATGGAAACCAATCCCCATATTGATGAGTATTTGGGGTTGTCCTTGTATGACGTGAAAGCCATCAAATATATCCTAACTGAACTTAAGGACAAAAAATTTAAGGAATATCTGAGCCAGCGGGAGAGTAAAGCGCGGCAACAAGACAAGCAAAGGAACCTTGCCGAAAAGCATAGGGAATTGGACGCCTTATTTAAGAATTAGCAGTCGCAGCTAATCACCACCAAAACGCCTGATTACCAGTCGCGGCCTTTGCGGTCTTTCGGGGTAGCCGTGTCCGTCATTCCCATGGAGAGTTTGCGGTTGCCATCCAACCGCAGCATTCCCAGGAGGCGCACAGCTTCGTCGGGAGTTAAACTTTTTTTATCTTCCTTTCCATCCTTTGATGGACCTTCCTTTTCACCGGGCTTGGGCTCTTTTGGCGTCTTGGAATCGTCTTCCTCATCATCTTCCTCGTCGCCACCTTTCAATTTTTCGCCCATATCGGCCGGGATTTTCCCTTTCAACGCCTTCATCTTCTGCTTCAACTCTTCGCGTTCCTTGCCCATGTTGGACTGGCATTTCATCATCATCTTCTGCTCGTCCACCAGTTTTGCTATGTTGCGATCAACCACATCAGCGTTGATTTTCGCATCGGTATCAGATGGGTGTAATTCGTATGCGCTCTTGAAGTCGCCGGTGGCACGCTGCCATTTCGTCAAAACATTGCCATGTGACGCCATGGCGAGCTTCACCGCTTCGGAGGCTGCCTTTAATTCCTTCCGGGCACCGCGCCCACGCTGATAAGCGGCCACCATCGCCTTGATGTCTTCTCCGGCCAAGGCTTCATCGGCCGCACGAATTGCTCCGCCCCCCATTTCATAGGCTTGGTTACCCAAGGCTTCGGCATTCTTTCCATTTGGCCCGGCTTTCAATTCCTCCAACCCTGCCCGGAAACGCACATGGCCCAGGTTGTATAAAGCCGCAATTTGCACGGTGTCATTTTGGCTGGCCACGGCACTTTGCAACGAAGCCTCCGCTTCCCGCAACTTACCTTCGCGAAATTTCTGTGTGCCCTCGTTGTAAAGTTGACGCGCAGATGCCAGTGTGGTGTCGGATTCCATTAATGCGCCTGAAGCACTCGTTGCAATTGCCAAAATGATGCCGACAGCAAGCCTCCCCCGCACCAGAGATCTGATTAGAGTTCTGATAGCTATTTTATTCAAACCACACTCCAACATAAGTATTCAATTACTACTTTTACCCAATTTTCGCCGTGTGCCAATCAAAGATTCCAAAATAAGCAGAACTATTACAATTGCCACGGGCAGATGAAAGCGATCCACACCCATTTTCCGAAGCCGGGACGCTTCCGGCGAATCCGCCGAAGAGGTTTCAACCAGGTTTCTTACCTGATTCAGTCCTTCGCCCAATGTGCCCAGCGGATGGTAACTGCCGTGGGTGGCTTGCGCTATCGCCGTAAGACTGGCTTCGTCTAAATGGCTCTGCACCACCTTTCCGTCCTGATCGCGCACAAAATCAGGCGTTCCTTGTTCGTTTACAATCTGGATTGGACTACCCGCCGTCGTGCCAATGCCTACTGTAAAAACTAAAATTCCCTTCTGTGCCAATGCTTCCGCAGTCCGGACGCCAGACTTTTCGAGGTCCTCGCCGTCCGTCATCATGACCATGATTTTACGGCGATCGCTTTTCTCCATGGCTTGAAATGCTTCATCCAAGGCGCGCCCCACGTCAGTGCCTGCAACGGGAATTGTCCGCTCATCAACGGCTGCCAGAGCTTCACGAAAAGCATCGTAATCAAAAGTTAGCGGACACTGCAAAAATGCCTGACCCGAAAATGCCACCAACCCGACACGCCCGCGCCCATGACGTTGAACGAAATCAAGAATGGCGTACTTGGCACGCTCCAAACGGTTGGGCCGTACATCCGAAGCCAACATACTACGGGAACAATCAAGAACGAACATGATGTCCTCGCCTAACGCCTGTGAAACTTCCGTTGTTTCACCCCATTGCGGACGCGCCAACCCAAGGCTGATCCCGGCGATTGCCAATACTAATAATACACTCTTTGCCGCACGTCGCATCGGGCTATGCGAACCCAGCAAGCTGGTAATTAGTTCCGGCGAAGCAAACGCTGCAAACTGTTTCTTCCTCGCCCACGCGGCATAACGATGTAGCAGCACCACGCATATTGGTGCCAATACAACCAGCCAAAGCCATTTGGGTTCCGCGAAATGGGGGTTTCTAAAATCCATTTTTGTTTGTCACGGCACGCGCCGATAGCGTGTATTGGTTAAAATCAGTTCCAAAGCCAGCAGTGCAAACGCCGCCAGCAACGGCCATTGAAACAGTGGCGTGAAAGTGGTGTAACGGCGAAGTTTGACCTCTGTTTTTTCAAGCCTGTCAATTTCGTTGTAAATGCTTTGGAGCTGCTGCCGATTCTCAGCGCGGTAAGACTTGCCACGGGCTAATCTGGCCATTTCATCGAGGACTGTGTAGTTGGCTGGTTGCAAGGTGATGGTGGGAATAATTTCCCCGCCGGGACCACGCTTGTATTTGCCTGTGTTGATGTCGAAGGACGGCAGTTGGCATGCCTTCTCAACACCAATGCCAATCGTGTAAATCTTTGCGCCAATTGCAGTAGCAACCTGCGCCGCAGGAACTGGTTCAATTTCACCCTGATTGTTATCCCCGTCCGTCAGGAGAATAATGATGCGGCTCTTACTGTCCTTGAGTGCTTTGAGGCGTTTGGCCGCAGCAGCAGTTGCATCACCGATGGCCGTGCCTAGTTCACGAATGGTGCCGATGTGAAGACGGTGCAAGTTCTGCACCAACCAATCATGATTGAGCGTCAATGGGCTGGCTAAATACGGCACACCTGAAAAAACAATGAGGCCGATGCGGTCATTTGGACGTTTACTGACAAAATCTTCCAATACTGAACTGGCAATTCCAAATCGCGAACCCGATTCATCCACTCCGCCCATGTCGAGTGCCATCATGGACCAGGACATATCGAGCACGAGCACGATATCAACGCCGCTGGCTTGCGTTTCGGTCCGGTCATGGGCAAAACGTGGCCCGGCTAGAGCTACAATGCAGAGTGCAACAGTTAATATTCGCAGGAAGATTAGCAACCGTCCCGCTGCCGCGCGCGCCACGCCGCCGGCTGCGCGCGCAATATCCGCGCTGGGAAAGCGTAATGCCGAGAGTTTGCCGGCACGCCCTCGCAAAAATGCATACACCGGCAGCAGCGCCAAAAGCGCCAGCACTGCGGGATATTGAAATTGAAAGTGCGAGTTCACGCAGGCGAGGGAGAAAGCTTTACTGCTTGAGGGATGAATCCCTCCACCCCAGGTGCTTGCCTTTGGTGGGCTTCAATATGTTCGACCAATTCCAATGCCTTATCCACCACACCGGCTTGAGGGATGGGAGGCGTCGGAGAAAATTTACGTTCATCACATTGGCGAAGGAAATTATGAATCGCCGCAGTTAATGTCGCGCTGGTTTGTGGACGCGACGGAAGCAACTTAAACAATTCAGCGGTGGTCAACTCGGCACGTGGAAGATAGAAGGCAGAAATGATGTATTGCCGTAAAATTCGTGAAACGTGTGTGACCACTGAATCATCTTCTGAACGGCCGCGCAGGACTTCCAAATCACGTCGCGCTAAAGCTGCTGCGGATACTGCGGGGGTGGGTTTGGAGCGTCGCAACCATGCAATCCAAAGAGCAACCATTATCAAAACCAATATCGCAGCACTCCCAACCAACCAACCATATTGTTCCCAAACGCTTGGATGCAACTCACCCCGTGGTGGGCGCAATAATGTAGCCGCATCTTCCTCTGCTGCCAGCACGCTATAGGAAATGAAACCGAAACTAATTGCCAACACCCAACTGCGAAGTTTTCCAGAGAGCTTCATCCGCGCCTCCTGCCCCGGCGGGTTTCGAAAAATTGTTGCAACGTCTGGGCAAACGGTTCGCCGGTATTGAAGCGTAGAGTATCCACGCCGCCATGGCGCAGTGCGCGATCCAATTCCGACAATCTTTCTGCGTTGGTATCCGCATAAGTCTGCCGCACAGTTCTTCGCCCGGAATCCAATTCCAAGACTTCACCCGTTTCAGCATCTTCAATGGTCAACAGGCCTGCATTGGGCAATTCGCTTTCGCGCGGGTCGTGCAAGTGCACACAAACCAGATCATGGCGCGAATTGGTAATGCCAATCTCCTGCACCATGTCGCGCCCGGCTTGCACACTGGAAGCATTTGGACCGACGCTGTGCAAAAAATCCGTGAACAGGAAGACAATGGAGCGACGGGCAATCACATGATTCAAAAAACCAAGAGCTGCTGGAATGTTTGTTCCTCTATGCTTCGGTTCAAAGAAAAGCATTTCCTTGATGGCCCGCAGTACATGCTTGCGCCCTTTACGCGGTGGCAGGAACAACTCAGTTTGGTCGCTGAACAACAGCAGGCCCACTTTGTCACTGCTACGCGCAGCAGAACAAGCCAGGGTCGCCGCAATTTCCGCGGAGAACTCGCGCTTGGTGCGCCGAGTCGAACCGAAGGCACCGGACGCGGATATGTCCATCGCTAATACAACTCCCAGTTCACGCTCTTCGCGAAACCGCTTTACGAACGGTCGCCCCATTCGATAAGTGACATTCCAATCGATGTTCCGAACATCGTCGCCGGGCATGTATTCCCGAAGCTCTTCAAAGTCCATGCCACGTCCTTTGAAATGGCTCAAGTAGGCCCCCACCATCATGTCATTCACCAGCCGGTTGGTGCGGATTTCCACTCGGCGCACTGCTTCGAGAGTTTCCTGGAGGGTCATGAAGACGGTGGAAAGTGGGTGTGTAAGTGAGTATGTGAGTAAGCGCGTCGGATCAGACACTGGACCTTTAGACAACTAGGTTGCAAATCGGCGCTGCGAATCTGCGCTTGGAAATTTTTCTGTTTAGTCTGCCTGCTCACGGCACCGGGATGGTGTTGAATATTTTCTTGATGATGTCATCGCTGGTCACGGCTTGGGCTTCGGCTTCGTAGGTCAGAATGATGCGATGACGCAAGACATCGGGGCCAATGCTCTTGATATCTTCTGGCGTTACATAGGAACGTCCTTGCAACAAGGCCCATGCTTTGGCGGCCACGGTCAAATATATTGTAGCACGCGGTGAGGCGCCAAACTGGATCATGTGTTTGAGGTCGAGTTTATATTGCTCAGGCTTGCGCGTTGCGAAAACGATGTGGACGATGTAATCACGAATTTTTTCGTCCACATGGACTTTGTCCACGAGCTTGCGCGTGCGTAAAATCTCGTCGAGGGAGATGACCGGTTGCACTTTAAATTCGGGGCCGGTGAAAGCCATCTTATCCAAGATCTTACGCTCTTCTGCAAAGGTCGGATAACCGATAACCACTTTGAACATGAAACGATCCACCTGCGCTTCGGGCAACGGATAAGTCCCCTCCTGATCGATGGGATTTTCCGTCGCCAACACAAGGAACGGTGAAGGCAATGGCATTGTCTCCCCACCCAGAGTTACCTGGCGCTCTTGCATGGCTTCGAGCAATGCGGATTGCACCTTGGCTGGTGCGCGGTTGATTTCATCGGCCAGTACCAGATTGGCGAAGACCGGCCCACGTGTGGCGTGGTATTTGCCGTCCTGCGGATTGTAAATCAGCGTGCCAATGATGTCGGCGGGAAGCAGATCCGGCGTAAATTGGATGCGATGGAATTGCGCCTGAATAGCCGAAGCTAGAGTACGCACCGACAAGGTTTTAGCCAAGCCAGGCACGCCTTCCAACAATACGTGGCCATTGGCTAGAAGGCCGACGAGCAGGCGATCCACCAGATGTTCCTGGCCAACAATTACGTGGCCAATTTCTTTGCGCAAAGTGCTGACCCAGGCAGCAGCCTTTTGCACGTCCTCATTCACTTCATTCACAGTAACTGACATGAGGAAGCACTATAAATGCATTTGGGCAGATGTGGGTAGTAAAAACCTCGTCCTTCGGTGGAGGAACCAGTGCCCGACGCAGAAACAAGCCTGAAAGAACCGCTATTCGTTGCCAGATGGCGTCTCAAACCATTTGCTCATCCCGGCAATCGTGGGCGAATCGAAAATATCGCTCAGGCTCACTTCCACCCCGCTCATTCGCTCCAACCGCGAGATTAATTTAGTGGCACTCAATGAATCGCCGCCGAGTTCGAAGAAATTATCGTGAATACCCATTTGCCTACGCCCGAGAACATCGCTCCAAATTTCGGCCAAGACTGTTTCAACCTCGGTGGTGGGCATGACCGATTCAGTCTCTTCAACCTGATCTTCCGGCTCAGGAAGCGCTTTGCGATCTATTTTACCGTTGGGGGTGAGCGGCAACGCTTTGAGCGATACAAATGCCGAGGGGATCATGTAATCCGGCAACCTTCCCTTCAAAAAGGCGCGTAGGTCAGTTGCGGTAGGCGAAGGTTCTTCTGTCGTTACAAGATATGCTACCAGGCGCTTCTCATTATTCACGCCATCTCTCGCTACGACCACTACTTCACGCACATTTTGATGTTGCCGCAGGGCGACTTCGATTTCACCCAGTTCAATTCGATAACCACGAATTTTTACCTGATTGTCCATCCGGCCCAAAAATTCAATATTGCCATTAGACCGATACCGAACGAGATCGCCTGTCTTATAAAGTCGTGCTCCAGTTTTGGAACTGAAGGGATCGGCAATGAATTTGTCGGCCGTCAATTGTTCACGGTTCAAATACCCCCGCGCCAGTCCATCGCCGCCAATGTGCAATTCTCCTGGCACGCCTACCGGCACCGGTTGCAACCGCGCATCCAAAACATAGAATTGAGTATTGGCAATGGGTCGGCCAATCATTGGCACTTCAGACTTTTCAACCTTGGAAGCAGCCGACCAGATGGTGGTTTCGGTCGGACCATACATATTCCACAGCGAGCCGCATTTGGATAAGAGTTGCCCCGCTAGTTCGTCCGACCACGCTTCACCACCACAAAGAATCTTTAATTTTGGATTTCCTTGCCAGCCTGCTTCCAACAACATTCGCCAAGTCACTGGAGTAGCTTGCATCACGGTCGCTTTGCTTTGTTCCAGTTGGGCTGCGAGACGCTTTCCATCCATTGCCACTTCGCTTCGAGCGACTACCACCTGGGCGCCGATGGTCAACGGCAGCCATAATTCCAACCCGGCGATATCAAAAGACAAGGTAGTGACCGCAAGTAAAATATCTGAAACATTGAGCCCCGGCTCGCGGCTCATGCTCGCCAAAAAATTCACAAGTGCCCGATGCGAAATCTGCACGCCTTTGGGCTGGCCGGTCGAACCCGAAGTATAAAGCACGTAAGCCAGATTTTCGGGTGTGATTTTAATCTCTAGGTTTTCCTCATTGTGTTCTTCGATGGCCGTAAGTTCTGGATCGAGACAGATCACTTTTGGTGCGGCTTTTGGCAACCTATTGAGCAGAGCTTGCTGAGTAAGCAACACCGACACCTTTGCATCCTGAAGAATAAAGGCCAATCGTTCCTGTGGGTATTTCGGGTCCAACGGTACATACGCCCCGCCGGCCTTGAGTACACCTAAAAGACCAACGACCATTTCCAGCGAGCGTTCGACGCATAAACCCACCAATGTCTCCGGTCCAACACCCTTTCGCTTCAACTCACGTGCCAGACGATTTGCTTTTCGGTCAAGCGCATCATAGGTCAGAACTTGATCTTCAAAAACCAAAGCAGTGGCTTGTGGAGTGCGCTTTGCCTGAGCTTCGAACAAGTGGTGCGTGCATTGATCTTGCGGAAATTCACTAGCCGTGTCATTCCACTCTTTGAAAAGTTGATTTTGACTGGCTTTGTCCAAAATGGGTAGCGCTGCAATGGACTTATCTGGATCAGCCATCATGCCTTCCAATAAAGTTTTCCAATGACTTAACCATCTTTGCATTGTGCCAGCATCAAACAGGTCGGTATTGTAACGAAAATTGATGCAGAGATTCTTGTCCGAATCCATCACATCCACGGTAAGGTCAAAAATATTGAAAGCCTTTGGTGGGGCAATTACTTCCGATTCCAATTCATGCAAATGAAAATCGGTGCTGCGATTCACATTAAATGTCGTGGAAACCAACGGCACGCGGCTCGGGTCACGGGGCAAATTCAATTTACTGACCAAGCTGCCAAACGTGAAGTGCTGATGTTCAAAAGCATCAAGGGCTAATCTTTTCGTGGTCTGTAAGTAATCCTTGAAAGATTGATTGCCATCACAACGACTGCGTATGGGAAGAAGATTTACACAGTGACCGACCAGTGCCCTGCCCCCATGGCTTCTTCCGGCAACGGCAATTTGTCCTGCAGCAGGAACTCCAACCACCAAATCATCCTGCCCACTGAGCCGATGCAGCCAAACATTGAAGCTGGCGAACAAATAAGTGAAGAGCGTGCAACCTGCACCGGCGCTTGCCTGTTTTAATGATTCGTGGAAAGCGGCATTGAGAATGAGACTTTCATTCGCCGCTCGATTCGTTTTGTGGGCGGGACGCGGGCGGTCTGTCGGCAGTTCTGTGTTGGTCGGCGGCTTCTCAAATTGACGCAGCCAATAATCTTCGGCTGAAGAAAATTCGTTTTGATTTTCTGGAGCCTTTTGCCATTTCAAATAATCGCCATACTGCATTGCCGGCGCAAGAGCACTGGAAGCACCCTGAATTTTGATCGCATAGATTTGCCGCAGTTCGTTCAGCACCACTGCCACTGACCAACCATCCATGACCAAATGATGACTGGATAAAACCAAGACATGATGGGTTTGCGATAGTTTGATGATCTGCGTACGGATCAACGGGCCATTCACCAGATCAAATAATTTTTCATCCTCCAACTTTGCGATCTGCGTCAGTTTTTGTTCTTTCGCACTGGTGTCTAATGAGGAAAAATCAAGTAGCGGGATTTCCAGCTTAAGTGCTGAAGAGATTCGTTGCCCCGAACCATCCGCAAAAAAAGTCGTCCGCAATGCATCGTGACGGTTAACCAGTTCCTGAAGCGTCTGGCCCAATGCTTCCGCATTCAATGAACCTTGGAGATTTATCAAAAAGGTGCTGTTAAAAGCACGTGAGGCGTCCTCATCATTGTGTGCGGCCAGCCATACTTCCATTTGCGGATCGCTCAGTGGCATGACAGGATTTTCTCCCATTACTTCTGCTTCCTTGGAAGCAGCTTGAGAGGCATTGTTCGCGGTCGAATGATCTGCTTTTGACTCGCGAGGCAGTTCGCGGTCAAAGTGATCAGCTAAAGTGCCCAATGTAGAAAACTCTTCCAACAGTTGTCGGAAAGTAATTTTGATTCCGAATTTCTTTTGGAGTGCCTGACTGGCCTGGGCCAGGAACAGTGAATCAAAACCCGCTTCCAAGAAAGTAGTTGTCGGGCCAAGACTGGCGAGGCTTGCGCCCGAGAGCTCCTGCAATTGCGCGAGGAGCGTGGCCTTAATCCGATCTTTCCGGGAAAGGGTGGTGGGAGTTGCCGCATTGGGCTGCTCCACGTCAAGCAAGGGTGATTCCGGCTGTGGCACGGGCGACACTTCAGTTGTGGGGCGGAGAGCGGTCTGCATGACTGGCTCGGCCCAGAACCGTTTGCGTTCGAAGGGATAGGTGGGCAGCGACACGCGCTGGCGCTTTTCGTGTTGATAAAATCCACCCCAATCCACCGAACCACCCGCCAGCCAAAGCTTGCCCAAGGTGTTGAGCATGGTACTGACTTCCAAGGATTGATCATCCGAGGGGAAAAAAGAGGCCAGAACAGATTGGGCGGGAGCTTTTCCCGGATGCTGCCGGGCCAGCGTGCTCAAGGTCTGGCCGGGTCCCACTTCGAGGAGAATGTGTTGCGGGTCTTTCAGGAGTTCCGCCACGCCGTCCGCAAAGCGCACGGCCTGGCGCACATGGCCCGCCCAGTACTGGGGATCGGTCGCCTGCTCCGCCGTGACCCACTGCGCGGTGACATTGGAGACATACGGTATGGTGGGTGCCTGGAAGTGCACCTTTTGCAAGAGCTCGGTAAAGGGAGCAATCACCGGCTCCATCATGGCTGAATGGAAGGCGTGGGACGTCTGCAGCCGGCGGCTGGCCACCTTCCTTTCCCCCAGCTGTTGCTCCAGTTTCTCGATGGCTGCATAGGGTCCGGAGACGACGCACAGCGAGGGTGAATTGATGGCGGCAAGGGAGAGGTCTTCATTCAAAAGAGCTTGAACTTCCTTTTCCGGCAACCGCACCGCCAGCATGGCCCCGCCCGGTTGGGCTTGCACCAAACGGGCACGCCCGGCCACCAGCCCCAACGCTTCGGGCAGGGTGAACACTCCCGCCAGACAGGCGGCCACGTATTCCCCCACACTGTGGCCGATCATGGCCTGGGGTTTGATGCCCCAGGACATCCACAGCTTGGCCAGGGCATACTCAATCACAAACAGGGCCGGTTGCGTGATGCGGGTCTGGAGCAATTGTTCTTCGGCATGTTTTGCATTTTCGCCTTGGGGAAAGATGATCTGCCGCAAATCCAAACCTAAATGGGGTTGAAGAATTTTTGTGCAGCGGTCCACTTCTTCCCGGAAGACAGGCTCGGCATGGTACAGTTCCGCACCCATATTCACATACTGCGCGCCTTGGCCGGGGAACATGAACACCACCGGAGCCTCCTTAAGTTCCTGCTGCTGGGTGAAGATCCGCTTGGAATCAATTGTTTCCAGCGTCTTAACGGCATCATTCACATCACGGCAGACCAGCATTCGACGGTGAGGAAGTGTGTTGCGACCCGTTTGAAGGGTAAAGGCAGCATCAGCAAGTCGGACATCTGGATTATTTTTTAGATACGCGGACAAATTGGCCGTGGCAGCATCCAGAGCCGCACTGCTCCGGGCGGATAAAAGCAGGAGGTGCCAACTGCGTGAAGCGCTCGAGGGTTCAAAAGCGGGAGCCTCCTC
>JAQGPC010000062.1 GCA_028293285.1 Pedosphaera sp. | reverse complement strand
AGAAGAAATTCAAACTGCATCCAAACGGAATGGTCATCGCCAATGCCATTGCGATGGTCAAAGTTGTATTGCAAACGAATCTTGGAGAACTCGCTGGGATACCAGGTCAGGTTTGGTGAAATGCGCCAGCGCGTGGCGCGCTCGAGATCGGGACCAAGGATCCGTTCATATAGAGCCTGCTTTTCCGGAAACACATAGTCGCCACGCAAGGCTGCCACCCAACCCTTTCTGAAGCCGAACGAGACTTGCGAATAGGCGCCATAATCGACCACAGTTTCCCGCGGCAGTAAGTCAGGAACGCCATTGCCGTTGATATCTTGTTCGCCCGGATCGAGGATTCCATTACCATTCAAGTCGCCATTGAAGGCACCCGCCTGGAAGCGGCGCATCATTGCTTCAGTCTGCCAGGTGACAAAGGGAAAGCCTGCGTGCTGCTTGGGCGATTTCCATTTCCAGAATAAATCCACACCGTAGATTTGTGTGTCCGTATTATTACCACTGCTGTTTGGACCAAAGGCGGCGGAAGCGCCAGCGACGAGTGTTTGGGCGTCGCTTAAATTGAAAGATGCCACATAACGCGGCACAAAGAGCATATCGCCAAGAGTTTTGACGCGGCGGTCAAGGGACGTGCGACCCAGAAACGGCATTCCTCCATGGTCATTTCTAAAACTGAAAGCTGTCCCGCCCTGGCTGTTTTGCAAGGCGAAAAACAATTCTGAGTAAAACGGCGTTGGTGTCAGCCAGGAAATCCGCGCGCCTGCGCTCCGCAGTCCGTCTTCTCCCAAAAACCGGCCGTTAACCAACGGTTGGTCCACAAAGTCCCACGTATGTGGGTGCGTTGGATTGAGACGGCCGAATTCAGTAAAGAACTGGCCGGCTTTGACCTGGAGGTTTAAAGGCAGGGACAGCGTTTCCAAATAAGCTTCCTCTGCTTCAATTATGGTTTCACCATGAGGATCGATTTGCAGGACGATATTAGCCTGGCCGCGAAAATACGGATCGATTTTGCCTTCAAATACCGTTTCCAAGTTCTGAATGGTAAATCCCCGCTGTTTGGGATCATGACCGCCCAGTTCCAAACTCTCAATGTCACTGGCTGTCGAAGTGCCGGCTGCCACCAGGGCATCGAATGAGAGGCTGATATAGTTTTGCGCGCCGCCAACCAGTTTCAACGGGTCGGTTGGAGACCATGATTTTTCCAGTGTCGCCGGAATTTTACTGCTCTGCGTATCACTGGGTAGTCCGGTCACCGCAGCCGCAGCCTTGGATGGTTCATTGGTTTTGTCGACCAATTGCTGCTGCACGGCATCCAACCGTTTACTGAGTGAATCAATGATCTGACGTTGTTCCCGGACTGTCTTATCGAAGTTCTCCGTCGCTTCCTTAAACTGGCGTTTAAGGAGTTCCACTTCATTTGTCTCCTGGGCCTGGAGCAGAGTTGCACTCAGGCAAAGGGCAGAAGACCACCCAATAATTTTTACAAATTTCATATTACTTTCTTCCCCGAAACCGCGCATGCGCAAAGGCATTGCACTGCACAAACAAGTTATTAAGAGTTAAAAACCTACGAACGACTGATTAAGCGAGAGAAGAGAAAAAAGCAGGCGGGGCACGACCGGGAAGAAGTTGATATTCGACAGAGACTAAAAGTGGAGCAATGGGCGGTGCGGTTTCAACAACAACAGTCGCGGGCAGAACCGCAATTACTGCAACGGAAGAAAGCTGAAATTTACCCTCTTCAAGAATTGTTACGGCACAATGATGGTTCGCCTGCCGCGCATCGGCATGCCAATGCTGATGCAGAAACGGAGCCAAGGCCAGCGTTTGGAGAAAGAGAAAAAGCGCGAGGAACAGGACAGACCAACTCCCCCGCCCCTGAGAGGTGCGCGTAGAAAGAAATAATCTTACGCTGTGCATCCGCTGCTCAAAAAAGCAAATGGACAGCAGGAGCGCAAGGTTATTTTTTATTTTCCCGAACATATTGGGGACGCAGGAATTACATTCCTCGCCAGTCTCAAAATGCAGCACGTCGCCTGCCAATTCAACAATCACGCCCGAAAACGTCCGGTTAAGCATCAGTTTCGTGATGGGATGCGCAAAGCTCAAGACATGCTTGTCTTAAACGCAGGCATCACAGGCCTATTTTCCACAGCACTGCTTATACTTCTTGCCGCTCTTGCAGGGACATGGATCGTTGCGCCCTACCTTGGGGCCAGACCGGACAGGTTTGGCCCGTTCCATGGCTGCGGAAGCTTCAGTGACCATGTCACTTTCGTTTCCGAGGGTCTTATTGGCAGAACCGGATTGGCTTTGACCGCCAAAGGCGCTGGTATTTTGGTGCGTAGTCTTTTGCGGGACGTTGCGCAGGAAACTTTCAAAGGCCATTAAGCTTGAAGCACTGCGGAAAATGTTGTGACAAATCTCCGTCTTGATGTTGACCATCAACTCTTCGAAAATCTTAAAGGCTTCCGCCTTGTATTCGATGAGCGGATCGCGCTGGCCATGGGCTCGCAGGCCGATGCTGTAGCGAAGGCTGTCCATCTCATAGAGATGTTCCTGCCACAATTTATCAATGGCGCTCAGAATGGTGTAACGCTCGATGGATTTGAGCGCTTCAGGATCTTCGAAATCAACCTTCAGCTTATACGCCGCGTGCACGCTGTCGGAGATGAAATTGCAAACGGCGAACTGCGCCGGGGTAAGACCGTCATAAATCGAGCCAGCCACCGGCTGTTCCTGTCCGGACTGGGCGGCCTTGGCAATTTCCTCCTGGGGCATGCCGATCGGGAAATTCAAGTTTACCCAATCCGCCAGACTGCGGAGGTTCCAATCATGCATCTCGGAATCTGGAGTAGTGAATTGTTCCACCTTCTGAATAACGACTTCCTCCATGATGTCCATGAGGCGATCGCGCACATCGTTCGAGTTGATGATTTCGTTGCGGAAGCCGTAGATGACTTCACGCTGCTTGTTCATCACGTCGTCATATTCGAGCGTGCGTTTGCGGATCTGGAAATTGTGCTGCTCGACGCGCTTCTGCGCCTGTTCAATGGAACGGTTCAACAAGGGATGTTCCAGCTCCTGCCCTTCTTCGAGACCCATTTTTTCCATGTACTTCACGATGCGGTCTGAACCGAACAACCGCATCACATCGTCTTCGAGTGAAATGAAGAAATGCGAAGAACCGGGATCGCCTTGGCGCGCGCAACGACCGCGCAACTGGCGGTCAATACGGCGGGACTCATGACGTTCCGTGCCGATTACGTGCAAGCCACCTAAGTCCGCCACGCCTGCGCCTAGTTTAATGTCGGTACCACGACCAGCCATGTTCGTGGCAATGGTGACGCCGCTACGTTGCCCCGCGCGGGTGACAATTTCCGCTTCCTGCTCATGATATTTGGCATTCAACACCGAGTGAATGATGCCGGCCTTTTTCAACAGGCGGGAGAGATGCTCGCTGACTTCAACCGAGATGGTGCCGACGAGAATCGGCCGTCCCTGCTGATGAACAGTCTGAATTTCCTTCAATACCGCATTATACTTTTCCCGCTTCGTCTTATAGACGGAATCGTTGGCGTCTTTGCGCTTAATCGGCCGATTAGTAGGAATCGTGGCCACACCGAGCTTATAAATATCGTAGAACTCGGATGCTTCAGTTTCAGCGGTGCCGGTCATGCCGGCCAGCTTTTGATAAAGCCGGAAATAATTCTGAATGGTAATCGTCGCGAGCGTTTGAGTTTCGCGCTCGATCTCAACCCCTTCCTTGGCTTCGACGGCTTGATGCAAGCCATCGCTCCAACGGCGGCCGGTCATCAAACGACCGGTGTTTTCATCAACGATGATTACCTTGTTATCCTGGACGACATACTGCACGTCCTTCTGATAAAGGCTATAGGCCTTGAGCAATTGGCTGATGGAATGAATGCGCTGGGCTTTCGTTTCAAATTCGCCCTGAACCTTGGCTTTGGCTTCAAGACGCTTGCGCGCGTCAGCTTCCGGTCCGGCATCAATTTCGTGCAGCGCCGTGGAGAGGTCGGGCAGCATGAACGCATCCGGGTCCTTCGGGCTAAGAAAATTACGCCCCTTCTCGGTCAGGTCGGCTTCGTGGCTCTTTTCATCAATGGCGAAAAACAATTCTTCCTTCTGCGCGTACAATTCCTTCTTGGACTGATCGCCATGCAATTCCAATTCGGCCCGGTTCATCAGACGCTGATTGGCGGGCTCTTCCATCAATTTGAGCAATTCCGCCGAAGTGGGTTGGCCGACTTTCACGCGGTAGAGCAATAGACCAATCTCGCGCTCTAAGGCTTCAGGATTTTTTGGATTGGAACCGTCCTCCGGCTTCAATTTACCAATCAGTTCTTCGGCTTCCTTGATAAAACGGGAGCAAAGCTTTTGCTGGGCAAAAACCAGTGACTCAACTTGCGGCTTGAACTCGCCATACTGATTGTCAATTACCACGACAGCCGGCCCGCTGATGATAAGCGGCGTCCGCGCTTCATCAATCAGGATGGAATCCACTTCGTCCACAATCGCGAAGTAATGACCGCGCTGGACTTGTTCTTCCTTGCGACTGGCCATGCCGTTGTCGCGCAAGTAATCGAAACCGAATTCGGCATTCGTGCCGTAAGTAATGTCGCAATCGTATTGCTCACGGCGAACCGTGGGAGATTGGTCGTGCAGGATGCAGCCGACGGTGAGTCCCAAAAATTTATAAACTGCGCCCATCCATTCGCCATCGCGAGCGGCGAGGTAATCATTAACGGTCACGACATGAACACCCCGGCCAGTAAGCGCATTGAGATAAACCGGCAGGGTTGCCACCAAGGTTTTGCCTTCGCCAGTCGCCATTTCCGCTATCTTGCCATGATGCAGACTGGTGCCGCCGATGAGCTGCACATCGAAAGGAACCATTTCCCATTTGATGGGATGACCGCGAACGATCACATCCTGGCCTGACAAACGGCGGCAGGCATTCTTCACCACTGCAAATGCTTCCGGCAGGATTTCCTCCAGGGCGGCGGTGAGTTCCTCGTTGTCCTCGATTTTGGCAAGGCGCTCTTTCCATTCGGCCGTTTTTTGGCGCAGGACATCGTCCGAAACCTTCTGAAGTTCGGCTTCAAATTCGTTGATCTTCGTCACCAACGGACGAAGCTTTTTAATTTCACGGTCGTTTTTCGAGCCGATGAACTTTTTGACAATAAATCCGATCATGTAAAATGTAATCCTTTGAGAATTAGCGTAGAAACGGTAAGGTAAGAAGCCTTAGGCGTCAAAACCTTTAAAGAAGCCCGAAAAGGAGGCTTTTTGCTTAACTCGTTGCTGGAGCAAGATTTTTCTTGGGCTTGCCACCGGTCGGTGGAACCGAATCTTGGACACCCTGAAAACTGCGCCACATGTGTTTTGGCAGCGACCCCAAGCCAATCAAAATAAGCTGGCTTACCCAAAAAAGCAGCAACGCTCTAAATGCGGCATTCGTAAAACCATAAGAATGCAATCCAATCCCCAGCATGTTAACACCAAACCACGACCAACCGGTCACAATATTGCCCACAATCGCCATGTTCGCCAGCCCCCGCTCCTTGATTAAGCCACCCCAACGAGCATGTAAAATTAGTGCGTTCCAAAGAACAATAATAAGCGCGCCATTTTCTTTTACATCCCAGCCCCAGAAACGGCCCCAGGATTGGTCCGCCCAGATACCACCGAGCACCGTACCCACGAAGCTGAATAAAGCGGCAAAACAGATGATGCCGTAGATCATGCGGGTGAGCGCCCTGGAGATGTCAGGTGTTAGAGAAGGAGTAAATACACCCCGAATGATATAGATGATGGCCAAAAAGCCGGCCACAAAAGTCGAGGCATAACCGAGGGTTACCACTACAACATGGGTAGCAAGCCAGAAATTGGTGTCCAGCACCGCCCGCATCATCTCCATGGTGTCGCCGCTCAAACTCAAGTGGTGAGCGATAATCAAGGTAATGAAGCCGATGGTCGAAGATACGACCACGCCAATTGAATTGCGCCA
Source organism: Pedosphaera sp. (assembly GCA_028293285.1). GTDB lineage: Bacteria > Verrucomicrobiota > Verrucomicrobiia > Limisphaerales > Pedosphaeraceae > Pedosphaera. The sequence goes on along the minus strand of JAQGPC010000062.1, from coordinate 13,019 downwards.
AAACATCTCCAAAATCAATCCCAATATGGTCGCGCCCCATCCAATAAAAATGGCGGAAGAATAAAGGTTGGTCACAGGCGGACGGCCTTCCAAAACCATGCGTGTCACAAGCCCGCCGGTATGAACAACAAGGGCCACGACCACCAGTCCAACCGCGGCGCGACGCATCCAGTCCCATTGTTTGGGCTTGAACCAATAGCCCAGCGCCAGCAGAAAAGCGCAAACAAAAACAATCATCGCTTTGTAGAAAGGCTCCACAAAGTTAAAGAATTGTTCCGCCCGGCCTTTTTTCAAAGCGGGCGCAAATTTGTCAGCAAGCTGCGACTGATATTCGGCGACAGCAGCATCAAATTCTGCAGCGTTGCCACTGCGATAGGCTTTGGCAATTTTGGCATATTCCGGCACGGCAAAATTTGGAGTCCCACCTCCACGACTGGTTTGAATCAAGTCCTCCGCCATGCGCGACCATTGCTGGTTGCGTGACTTTTCGGGTTCAACGGGAAGAACCAGGGGAGTTTCAAACTGTTCACCCAGCCAAGCGAGGGCGGATTCATCGTATTCTTTCTTGTCCATCCGGGCCATATAGGCAGCACGTCCGGCATCGACCTTTTCCATGTAAGCCTTGACTGCTTCATCCGAATTTCCGGCACCAACGGGCCCAAGAGTAAACTTTATGCGATTGTAGAGTTCCTGGGCGGTCCAAAGTTTGATGAGAGACTGGTCGTAGGGGTTCCGCTTGGAATTATCCACCTTCGAGGCCCGAATGACTTCACGTTGCAAGTCCGCGAGCTTTGGCTTGATCTGGAGCCAGGTATAATGCTTGCCATCCTGTTTTTTAGCGAGATTCGGTTCGCCTGGCAAAGCCAACAGCCCCTTTACATCTGGATTATCAATGCGAAAAACCGGCCACCTGTCAGCGTCATCCGGCTTCATCATCACCGCCAAAACCCATTCCGTAGCGGAAATGATTTTGGGTTTTTGATACCATTCTTTCCATGGTTCCAAATTGGCGGTTTGTTTTTCGCGCAATTGCAACAAGGTATTTCGCGCGAGGGAATCCAGAGGTTGGGTGCGTCCATTGGAAACGACCGGTAGACGGCCAAATGAGCCATAAGCCCATTCTTTATCCTTGGGCATCCGCAACGAGCCTAATAACCAAGCTGCAAATACGGCAACAACAATCCATGGCAACCACTTCTTCATTTAGCCCTCCGTTTTGAAATAAATCCGACCAGATGCATCAGAAACTGAATGGCCATTCCACCCGCGACCATTGAGCAACCCACATAAGGCGTTATCCAGGTTGGATTTTTTACCACCTGCAGGTTGCTCGCGCGGTTGGGATCATAGTCGGAAGGCCCCATCTGGTATTGATAAAAGGTTTGGCCTTCGTAACGCAGAGGATTGTTCATGTAAATATCCACTTCGCGATTTTCGCCTTTTTTAGAATTCTCGATCTGGACACGGCTTTGAAAGTTCTTGGGAATGTCGGTGCCAGGATAAACTTCATGCGTTGCCTTTAACAATTTTACAGTATAGGGAAGGTAATGCCGTTCTCCCCGCAGGGCAATTCGCCAGGTTTTGTTTCCGACCTGCAACTCCTGCGGTCCCAGCCATGGAGAAACCAGCCAGGTTCCCAAAGAACCTTGAACACCAACCAATTCAATCACGGCGCTGGGGAGATTTACCTTATCCGGCTCCTTGCTTTCAGGCTCGGGTAGAATTGTTGCCCGAAGACCGACTCCTTGAGTGGCGGGGGGAGGATTTTTGTCCAGCATCGGCGCGCGCTGGCGAATATTACAATTGGCAACGAATTCCTTCACTCGCACTTTGACGGGTAATCTTGTATCAGAAATTTCCGGCTGTTTTTTCAGGAACGAAGCTGGAATGGAAATTACCTCTTCCTTGTCCGGCGTGGCTGCATCCGTGATGAAAACCAGTTCATTCTTCATGCCGCTCTCGGAATAGCTTTTGGTTTCACCTTCGGCAAAGCCCATTTGAGTTTCCCGTGAAAGCATGTCGGTCGCCAATTGGCCCACCAACAATAGAATGATTCCGGCATGTGTAACATTGATGCCGAGTTTTTTCCAACTGAGTTGAAAACGCTTAAAGTGGGCGGCTAACAGATTTGCCAAAAGCACCGTGCCGAGGAGATAACCGCCGGGAAAAAAAGGAACCTTCCACCCTGCTCCGTGCGGCCCCCACCAAATAAAAAAGCTGCGGAACCAGCGAGCCTGCCCGGCATAAAGCCCCTCATCTACCTGGGCAAGGGTTCCCGCGAAGACGAGAATTACTGCGAGACCAAGACAAACGACCGTCAGCCGGAGCGAGGAGAAAAATTTAAATATGCGGTCGAACATGTCAGGGTTTGGATTTGGCAAAGCCAATGAAAGATTCTTTTTCCGCGGCAACGACCTTTGCGTCTCCGAGTAATTTGTAAAACCAATAGCGCCCTTCACGCGGCACCATCGCGCCAACCAACCGTTTGTCACCCTTGGTCATGTCCACCAAAATAGCGTCGGGGTTCGTGGAGTCCATGGACGTGACCAGCGAGGCCAAATCTGCTTCCGTCACCGGGCTAAGACCTATCTGCCCGCGCCAACGGTTCACGTTGGCCAAAGTACCGCCCGTTTCACTATCAAAGACACTCACGAATACGTCCGCCTTACCGTCTTTTTCGGGCATGCTGAACCGCGCAATCTGCATGTTTCCCAGAGTGGAAGTTTTCCAGGTCGCCGGCACGGTCCAGTTAAATTTTCCAGCTCCGGCATGAGATTCTTCGACTGGAGCTTGCGGAGCTTCCTTGATTTGAATCGATTTTAAAAATTCGAGAAAGGCCGGTCTTTGGATTTCCACCAGCGTGGGATTGCCGGAGAGCCGGTAGAACCAACTTCCTTCCGGATGATGAACCACCGCCATAATGACTTGAAACGGTTCCTTGTCATTTTTTCCGATCAGCTCGAAAAGATTTCCCTTCTCTCCACCTACCTCGACGGGTTTAAGCTGTTTGAGAGCTTCATCATCGCTTAGTGGCTCAAGTCCGGTCTGCTGACGGAACATATTAACCAGCAAAGAATCCTTTCCTGTGAGATTGGTCAACTGGGTGACACTGACATCGGCTTTTTGATCATTTGGTCCCGAAACCTTAAAACTGGCGAGGCTCATCCGGGAAGGAGCGGTTTCCTTCCAATCAGCAGGAAGCTTCCAACTAAGTTGCGGACGTGGCCGATTCATTGCCTCGGTAGCCGCAGGAGCATGGTCATGCGGATCAGCGGCTTCGGTCATTTGTGGCGAAGGAACATCCTTTGGAGCGGCATAAACCCTGATTTGCTCCTTCTCACAACCCGCGAGGGCAAGACCGGCGAGCAGAAGAACTGCGCATTTTGCGGTCAACCAATGCACTCGTTTTTTTGTATTGAATCTCACTTTATTAGTTCCAAAGATGCGAAAAATAGCTGCTTTGGACATCATTAGACGGGTTTATTTGTCCTCTTGTTCATGAAAAAGCAAGTAATCCTTTAAAAAGAGATGGCGAATCCAGAAAAAATTCCAGATTCGCCATCAGGAAAATCCCAACTTAACTAGCTAATTCCCATGCCAAGCAGGAATTCGATGTTGCTGCCCGTCTTCTTGAGCTTGTTCAACATCAATTCCATCGATTCCACCGGTGGCACGCCGGTCAGGGCGCGGCGCAATACGACAACCTTGCTGTATTCGTCCGGATGATAGAGCAATTCTTCTTTGCGCGTGCCGGAAAGTTCGATGTTGATCGAAGGGAATATGCGACGGTCAACCAGATGACGATCCAGATGGACTTCCATGTTGCCGGTGCCCTTAAATTCTTCAAAAATAACTTCATCCATGCGGGAGCCGGTATCAACCAGCGCCGTGGCGATAATGGTCAATGAACCGCCTTCCTCGATGTTACGAGCCGCACCGAAGAAACGCTTCGGCTTGTGTAGTGCATTGGCATCCACACCGCCGGAGAGAATCTTGCCAGAGTGCGGTTGGACGGTGTTATACGCGCGAGCCAGACGCGTGATGGAATCGAGCAAAATGACCACATCCCGCTTGTGTTCGACCATGCGCTTAGCTTTTTCAATCACCATTTCGGCGACTTGCACATGGCGCTCAGGTGGTTCATCGAAGGTGGAACTAATCACCTCGGCTGGACGGCAGCTGCGTTCCATGTCCGTCACTTCTTCGGGCCGTTCGTCAATCAGCAAAATAAAGCAATAGGCTTCCGGATTGTTCTTAAGAATCGCGTTGGCCAGCTTCTGCATCAAAACGGTTTTGCCCGTGCGAGGCGGAGCGACGATCAATCCACGAGTCCCCTTGCCGATGGGGCAGACCAAATCAAGCACGCGGGTGGAGAGTTCGTCCGAGGCCGTTTCCAAAAGGAAACGGCGGTTGGGGAACAGCGGCGTTAAATTATCAAAATGAGTTTTGTCCTTGGCCTTATCGGGCTCTTCGGTATCTACGGCTTCGACTTTGAGCAAGGCGAAGAAACGTTCCTTGTCTTTCGGCGGACGAATCTGGCCGGCGACGAGATTACCGGTCTGGAGGTCGAACCGGCGAATCTGTGAGGGCGAAACGTAAATATCTTCCGGACAGGGCAGATAATTGAAGCTCTGCGAACGGAGAAAACCAAAGCCTTCGGGCAGCACTTCCAGCACGCCTTCGGAAAAAAGCACACCGCTACGTTCCGCATTCTTTTGCAGAATGTGGAAAATCACTTCATGCTTGCGCATGGTGCCGAAGTTCTCGACACCCAAATCCTTGGCCATGTGATTCAGGTCAGACATGGTCATCGCCTGGAGTTTGGCGATGTTCAGCGAGGTGGCGATTACATCACGACCAGCAGAGGGTGCGGCCTGGTGCGCCCGTTCCTCTTCCTGCCTTTCTTCAACCGGCCGGGTGGGTGGTTCCAATTCCATCGGCTCGGAAGCTGCGCGGGATTCCGCCGGGGCACCGTTGCCGGTTGCGGGCGAAGGAATATTTTCGATTTCAGGCGCCTCTTTGGCGGCCGCTTTGGATCGGGAAGCTTTGGGTTTGCTAGTTTTTTTAGTGCTGACTCGGGCCATATACAACAATGTGATTAAATTTTTTTAAACCGTCACGGGGATATAAACATCTGTGAGTGAACTATCGCGACGGGCGCGGGTTGGGGAGGCCAAGGTTTGATTAATTAAATCAGATGGTTACCGACAACCAGGAGCACCCTTAAGATTGTTTAAATCAATTAATACGGCAAGGGAAAACTTGCAGTTAATTCATGAACACGATGGCGCACCTCAGCGATGGTGTCAAGGTTCTTGATGTCCATCAAAACCTCGCTGATCATATCGGCAATCGCAGCCATTTCCGCTTCCTTCATACCACGGGTAGTAACTGCGGGCGTGCCTAAACGTATGCCGCTGGCTTGGAAGGGTGAGCGTGTTTCGAACGGAATAGTGTTCTTATTAACGGTGATGCCTGCCTCGTCCAAGGTGATTTGGCAATCCTTGCCGGTTAAACCTTTGGCGCCGACATCCACGAGCATAAGATGATTGTCCGTTCCGCCACTGACGAGGCGATATCCGTTGCGTTTCATGCCTTCCGCCAAGGCCTTGGCATTCTTGATAATCTGCTGCTGGTAAACCTTGAACTCGGGCTGCAATGCTTCCTGAAAGCAAACTGCCTTGGCCGCAATCACGTGCATTAATGGCCCGCCTTGAATACCGGGAAAAGCCTGGGAATCTATTTCCTTGGCGTACTGTTCCTTACACATAACCAAGCCGCCACGAGGTCCGCGTAATGTCTTGTGAGTGGTGGTGGTAACAAAATCAGCGTGTTCAATGGGGCTGGGATGTAATCCGGTGGCAACGAGCCCGGCAATGTGCGCGATATCAGCCAACAATAATGCGCCAACTTCGCGGGCAATCTCCCCCATTCGTTCGAAGTCAATGATGCGGGGATAAGCACTTGCGCCGACAGTAATCATTCGGGGCTTGTGTTCACGGGCCATTTTGGCGAGCTGATCGTAGTCAATAAGCTCGTCTTCCTTGCGGACGCCGTAATGGACAATTTCAAAAAACTTTCCGGAAAAATTAGCCTTGTTGCCATGCGTCAAATGGCCGCCATGAGTCAGATCCATTGTCAGCATCTTGTCGCCAGGTTTCAGGAAGGCAAAGTAAACCGCCATATTGGCACCACTGCCGGAATGGGGTTGGACATTGGCATGTTCCGCTCCGAAGAGCTTGCGAGCACGGGCGATGGCAAGTTGTTCAACCGTATCGACGTTCTCACAACTGCCATACCAACGCTTCTTGGGATAACCTTCAGCGTATTTATTAGTCAACACCGAGCCTTGCGCTTCCATGACAGCGGGGCTGGTGAAGTTTTCGCTGGCAATAAGCTCGATGTTTTCCTGTTGGCGTTGTGTTTCGTGGGCAATCGCGGCAGCGATTTCGGGATCAACAGTTTTTAATGTGGATTCGGCTGAAGAGGCTATGGTTTCCATTTTGATTACTCGACGTTCATGACGACCGCCTTCGAAATGTGCATTCAGGAAGGCATCGACAATTTTTTTGGCCAGTTCGGGATGGGTGATCTTGGCTCCAAGACAAAGTACATTGGCATCGTTATGTCGACGCGCGAGGGAGGCCATTTGTTCATCGAAAACGAGCGCGGCGCGGATTCCGGGCACTTTGTTGGCGGCCATGCACATACCGACGCCCGTGGTGCAGATTAGGAGGCCAAGTTCAGCTTTATGTGCATCCACCATTTGCGAAACCGTCTGGGCGTAGTCCGGATAATCGGAGGATTCGATGGTATGCGTGCCGACGTCGCTCACGGAAATGCCATTGTTGGACAGATAGCGCTTAAGCGTCTCCTTAAGCTCGAATCCGCCATGATCCGACCCGAGCGCAAAGGTAACCGAGGGGCCGTGAAGATGGTCGCTGGCAGCTTCGCCTTCCCCCTGATCGATAAACCGGAGCAATGAAGCAATCCCCTGCTCTATCTGGTCTCGGCAGTTGAGATATACTTCATAGGAGCCACCAATGGGGTCACTGATGTCTTTTTCGAAAATATCAAGCGTTTCATCGAATTCACGCAGCAGGAAAGTTTTTTCGGCTGCTTGGGGATAAAGCAGGTAAACGCTGTCCACGTGGCTGTGGGTCATGCCAAAAATATAATCCGCTTCATTGACGATGTCGGCGGTAAGCATCCGGCTGCGCTGCTTTGAAATATCTATGCCCAACTCCTTGACGGCCTGAACGGCGTAGGCACTGGGAGGCTGGCCATCCATGGCACCGATGCCGGCAGACAATACCTGGAAATCGCGCCGCCCCTTCATAACGTGGCGAAAAATTCCCTCAGCCATCGGGCTGCGGCAAACATTTCCAGTGCAAACAAAAAGGATTGTTTTCATGAATGCGTCAACAGTGTCAACTTGAGGCGGGTGAACGAAATCGTCAACCGCGAAATCAGGACGTGCGGAACTGCCGCAGAGCGGAAATCCCCTTGATCAAATCCAAAGCCCGGCCCAAAACGGGGTCGCGAATAACTGGCTTCTCCTCTTCCGCCGTGCGGGAAGGAGAACCAATAGTGGCCGCCTCACGATCTGGCCCATCTTTGCGCTCCCGCATTAATTCGGCCTCATTCAATCGTCGCGATGAACGGTTGGTTCCGTTGGGTGAGTTGGTTCCCGATAGTCCCAAGCCAGCTATCTGGGTGGCAGGTTTGAATATTTCTTTAAACGGATCGGCGAAATACGTTTTTTCATCATCAGGGCTGACGGAGACCTGAATATCCGGCTTGATGCCCTGCGCGGGGAGCGTCTGGCCATCGCCCAATTTAATTTCGGCGGTGGCAATCCGCAGGCGCTGACCATTTTTCAAGGGAAATTCCTTATCAATGCTCGCTTCGCCAGCGGTGTTGGTGCCGAGAATCATGGCGCGGTCGGTAATGCGTAAAACTCCCGCGAGCGCTTCTGCAGCACCGGTAGTCTGACGGTTCACAAGAATGGCAACGGGAAGCGTAATAGCATCGCTTTTGGATTTGGATCGGACTACGCCATTTCCCACATCCAGCAAAGGAGCTTCCTTGGTTAGAAACAAATCCGCCGCAGAAGCTGCGGCTGCATAGTTATGTCCATCCGCAAAACGTAAATCGAGAATGACTCCCTTTAATTTATTGGTTCCGTTCAGGTCATTATAAGCGGCGCGGATTTTATCCACCAACCCTTCCTCCACAGTGCCCACTCGCAAATAAGCAATGGGGCCATCGTATAAAGCCGACTTGGCTAAAAGCTGTGCGTTTGAAGAGGATTTGTTTCCTTCATTGTTGCCCGAAACAATGGAAACACGCGAGTGAAGTTGTGAAAGCAAGCCTTGCACTGCTGCACGATCAAGGTCGGCCTTGGTCTCTCCCGCCAGGTGCGTCTGCAGGAGATTATATACTTCATTAAAATCAGGAATGTTATTGGTTGCCTCGGCTTTGGCCAATAATGGACTTGCCAAAAAGGCAAAAACTGCGGCCCCGAAAGCTATTTGTCGTAAAAACTTCATAGGTTAAAAATCGTTAATCAGCGGGTAAACTCTCCTCTTACCCCAGCGCTTTGGCGGCAATATCGCGTCTAAACTGTGCGCCGTCGAATTGAATTTTTTCAACGGCTGCATAAGCTCGGGCGCGAGCCTTCGCCAAATCTTCCGCCCATGCCGTCACGCCCAAGACGCGACCGCCATTGGTGACAATCTCATTCCCGGCCCGCGCCGTTCCGGCATGGAAGACCTTTGTATGAGGCAAGCTGCCTGCCTCGGTCAAGCCTGCGATGGGTTTGCCCTTGGCATAACTGCCCGGATATCCGCCCGAAGCCATTACGACACAGGCGGAAACCATGGGACTCCACTTCAGATTAATTTGATCCAACGTGCCGTCAACACTGGCACTGAGCAGTTCCACCAAATCATTTTCCAAGCGCGGCAAATAGACCTGGGTTTCGGGATCGCCAAATCGCGCATTGAACTCCAAAACCTTTGGACCATTTTTCGTCAACATGACACCGGGATAAAGAATGCCGTGAAAATCGATGCCTTCCGCGGTGCAACCTTTGAGCCAAGGATCCAAAATACTTTTTCCGACGGCGGATAGTTGGGATTCAGTCAGGAATGGCGTGGGAGAGTAGGTTCCCATGCCCCCCGTGTTCAATCCTTGATCGCCATCCAAGGCACGTTTGTGATCCTGAGCGGTCGGAAAAAGCTTGGCAGTTTTGCCATCACACAACGCATGCAAGGAAATCTCGATTCCTTCAAGATATTCCTGAATGACGATTTTCGCACCGGCAATTCCAAACGCTTTGCTTACCAAAATTTCGTCAATGGCCTGATTTGCTTCAGCGATGCTCGTGCAGATTAAAACGCCCTTGCCTAATGCAAGACCGTCTGCTTTCACGGCGCAATGACCATTCAGCGAGGCAGCAAATTTCTTTGCGGCATCCGCGTTAGCGAAGGTGCCTGATTTGGCGGTGGGGATGCCATGCCTCTCCATGAAATCCTGCGAAAAGACCTTCGAAGCTTCAAATTGCGCTGCTTTTTGGTTTGGCCCCCAAATACGCAAACCATGCTTTTGAAATAAATCAACGATGCCGAGCGCCAGCGGATTATCGGGGCCGACTACGGTAAGATCAATTCTTTGTTCCTGAGCGAAGGCGACCAACTTGGGAAAATCTTCCGCGCCGATGTTGACGCATTCGACCTTCTGATCCGCAGTCAGACGCTCCTCGGCGATTCCCGCATTTCCCGGCGCACACCACATCCGGGTGACATGCGGCGATTGCGCCAGTTTCCAAACCAGCGCGTGTTCGCGTCCGCCCGAGCCGATGACCAGGAGTTTCATCAACTAAACTACCTTAGCCTCGCCTTTGCCTTTTACCACTTCGCCGATCAGCCATGCTTTTTGCTTTTCAGCGCGGATGGATTTGAGAATCGCATCAGCTTTGTCGGCTGAAACAATGAGCGTCATGCCGATGCCCATGTTGAAAACCTGATACAATTCTTCCTTGGGCACGCGGCCTCTCGCCTGGATGATTTGGAAAATCGGAAGCATGTCCCACGAGCCTTCGCGGATGAGGACATCGCAGTTCTTGGGAAGGACACGGGGAATATTATCCACGAAACCGCCGCCCGTGATATGGGCAAGACCTTTAATAGTTCGCGCGCCAGTTGCGGGGTTGAATTTCTTCAAGAGCTTTTGCACAAGCGGGCCATAGCTGACATGGACTTTTAATAATTCATCGCCAATCGTATTGCCGAGTTCAGCGACGCGGCTCTTCGGCTTTAACTTCATTTGTTCGAAGAAAATTTTCCGGGCCAGCGAATAACCGTTGGTATGAAGTCCGCTGGAGGCAAGACCGATAACGACATCCCCGGGCTTGATGGTTTTGCCATCGAGCATTCTGGACTTCTCTACAACGCCAACGATGGTGCCGCTTACGTCGTATTCACCGGGTTGATAGAAGCCAGGCATTTGCGCGGTTTCGCCGCCGATGAGGGCACAGCGGTTTTTAGAACAGCCACGAGCAAAGCCTTCGATGAGTTCAGTGAAGACGTGGGGCTTCAATTTGCCGGTGCCGATGTAATCCAGAAAGAAAAGCGGCTCCGCACCGAGCACGGCGATGTCGTCAACGCAATGATTAACGAGGTCTTCGCCGATGGTGTCGTGTTTATCCATCGCGAAGGCGAGTTTCAGTTTTGTGCCAACGCCATCGGTGCTGGAGACAAGGACGGGTTGTTTATATTTTTTGACGTCGAGCGCGAAGAGGCCGCCAAAGCCGCCGACTTTGCCGAGCACTTCGGGTCGGTGCGTGGAGGCGAGCAGTTGTGGCAAGGTGGCTTTGACGCGATTACCAAGGTCGATATCCACACCCGCGCGGGCGTAAGCTTTTTGTTTCATGGACAAATTCTACAATTCCAAATGGGCGTAAATTTCGGTGTTTCTCTTGCGGGCGGCAAGTCCAGCGTAGCTGGAAGCAATACGAAAGGATTTTGAGGTGTTAAGGTCAATACATTTTTCGTATATCACACACGCTTTGGCTTCTATTATTCTGCCGCTATTTCCCAAACTATTAATTACGATTAAATTCCTGTTGATTCCTACTATCACGTTATTTTCTCGACACATGGGTGCATCCATTTTTAAACTACCCGCATTGGCCGGTTTCAATGCGGGTAGTTTTATTTTGAGGAGTGATTTTTTTAAGAATATTTGGTTAATAATGATGCATAATATTGGCCAGCTAAAGACAGGCACTTGACCATAAATTCAATGAAAAAGGAGATTCGTCGGTATGACTTCAACTAAATTGAAAGTCTTTTCAATTGTTGGCCTGTTGGCAGTTTTCGCTTTCTTGTATTGGCAACAACAGCAGCGCATCAAACATCTCACGGAGGACAATGCCGCGTTGCGTGCGCAAATAAAGCAATTGGCGCAAGTGCAGCAGGAGAACCAACGCCTGGCAGATGAACTTAAGTCCACTGCGGAACGGACACAAAAGGAACATGCGGAATTGTTGCGCCTGCGCGCACAGACGGTCACGCTTAAGCAAACGGCACAGGAAAATACGAAATTAAAAGCGGAACGTGATCTTCTGGCAAAACAGGCTAAAACCCCTGCCCTCACAACCGAAGAATCGCCCGAGGAAGAAAATGCAGAAAAAAAGTTCGCCATTGCCAAGTTGCAGTATGGCAGGCATTGGGGCCTGGCTTTGATGATGTACGCGAACGATAATAAGGGACAGTTTCCGGCCAGTTTCGCCGCTGCATCCCACTATGTGGATCCAGATCAGTTGCGTACTGCGACGGGAACTTATGAATTTAAGGAGGAGCAATTCGAACTCGCCTATCAAGGCTTGCAGGAGGATATAAAAGACTCGTCCCAAACTATTCTCATCAAAGAAAAGGAACCGCTGCAACGCGCCGACGGCCAATAGGCCAAGACTTATGTGTTTGTGGACGGTCATGCAGAGATCCATACAAACCCTAATAATGATTTTTCGACCTGGGAAGCGGAGCGAATAATCAAGAAGCCGTAGCTGATCCCGCCAAGGCAGTACTTAAACTTGCTTATCTTCGATCGTGTGGCCTTTTGCGAGCTGATATGAAATCGTAGCCAATTATGTGTGTTCACGTTGTATAGTGCTGAGCCACTGGACAACAGGGCAAACCGGGTTTAGCGTCTGATGTTGACGTAGAATCCTATAATGACCGGGCTTACTTTTTCATAAAATGGACGCACCACCCAAATTCGAGCACGGAAGCATCTCCCCAAACATTGCAGTTGACCATGTGACGCTCCGCATCATGTCAGATCATGACCATCCCAATCAGGAGATGCGGCTGCAAGGACGCGTCCGAAATATCTCCGATCACATGTTGGATGAAGTGAAGTGCGATCTCTCCTACTTTGCGCCGGATGGCACTTTTCTCGGGCTGGACATGACGTCATTTTATGAACTGGACGAAATGGATCCCGGCGAATCGGCGCCTTTCGATGTCCAACTGAAGATGCCGCTTGATACTGTCCGTTGCGTTTTGAATGTGCATTCAAAACGGGTTGTGCAGGACATGGGTGGAACTTTGCGGGATTATGTTTCGCGCATTCAACGTGTCCTGGGCGATGGTGACGCGAACGGGCGGGAGTAGGGATTGAAGCATTGCCTTCATTAGAAAGCGATGCAGCGTGAATTAAGCGCATTAATTTTACGATTGCTCTATTCCGGATTTGCGAGTAAGAAACCTTTATGCGTCAGAAAATAATTCTGATTGTTTCGGTGGGATTAAATGTCGCATTTGCCGCTGCCTGGCTCATCTCCAGACATAACACCCACTCGATAATTGCTGAAGATGCCATTTCTTCTACGGGCTCAACCAACGCCGGTAAAACTCAGGTCGTCGTTCGACGGCAATTCTTTTCCTGGCAGGAATTAGAAACACCGGACTATACCGCTTATGTCGCGAACCTCCGGATGATCGGTTGTC
>JAQGPC010000055.1 GCA_028293285.1 Pedosphaera sp. | reverse complement strand
CGGCAGATGAGCGCTTACCAACTCCTCATGCAAAATGTGTTCACTATCTTTGGTAAAGGCGGCCAAGCTGTCATTCACTGCCATGAATTTTTTCACGGTTTGCATTTGGGTTTTCAATTGCTCTTGCTGGCTCACATTGCCTATATCAGACTGGATTAAACTTATGAAGGGCTCCATCGCGTTAGTGTAATTAACCGCTTGTACCTTCGCTTTTGCGAAAAAAGCCTTGGCAGCTTTGACGGCTTTAGCCTTGTCTTCAGTGAGATTTTGGGAGGTTGTGGCAAGAACGTCAGGATTAGTGCTTAAAGTTTTTTGTTGGTTTGAAGCGTTAAGAATATTGCATCGACCAGATCCTTGTTGTCCCCGGCTTGGATATTTTTAATATTTATAAAAAAACACAATGCGGCGGCGAGGAGAGCCAGTGATTTGCTCCACTTAATGAGATTTTGATAGGATTGCAATTTTGATTTTCCTAGTGCTGTATTCATATTCCCGGGCGTTTAAGAGCAAGCGGGGTGCCAAAATTGGTGGGTTAGTAGTAGTTTTAGAAGAGGGGAAGAGTCAGCCACGCTGTACCCAGCGCAGCTACGGGGAGAGTTTTGCCTGCTATCTAGGGGTGAAGGTTATGGCGCCGGGTTCCGCTGTCTTGGGACGGCGAAGGGAGACGTAGTAGTGGCGGGTTCCGGGTGTTCCGCGGACGGAGCTGGATTTATAAGGCACCCAGCCTTGGTTTTCCAACTGCACGAGCGGATCGAGTGAGGTGGAGTGGTGGAATTCCGTGGTCACCATGACAGTTTTGTATTCGTAGGTGTCATCCGTGGGTGTCTGGCAACCAGTGACCAGAAGCATGCAGCCGAGGGCAATGAGCAGCGAATACGATGTTAAGCGAACCATGACCACAATTGTGGCTGATAGTTTTAAATAGTGTCAAGCTGTTCGCAAGATAAGGGTGGGTTAGTTTGAAAGTTGCAAGTGAGTGGATGGGGGAACCAGGAAGAGCCTGGAGCGCTACGGTGTGTACCAGCTAAGTGTCGTGCATGAGATCTGGTTACGTTCTGAGACAGGCTGGAAGCCTGTCCTACTTGCGAGCCGATGCCGCGCCTATGACGAGAACAAACAATCTCAAACTGACCACTGCCGCAAGATATTAGCGGGCGGTGATGACGACGTAGTTGCGTTTGCCTTTGCGCAAGAGCAGGTATTTGCCGAATAGGAGATCGCTGGTGAGGACAGCGCGTTGGAAATTGGCTTCGCGGACGTTGTTGAGATTGACGCCGCCGCCTTCAATATCCTTGCGGGCTTGTCCTTTGGAAGGCGTGAGCCCGGAATGAACAAGAAGTTCAACCAAGGGAATGCCTGCACCTTCGAGTTTGGATTTCTCAATGTCTTTGGTGGGGACTTCGCCGACGATGTCATTGAAGGTGGACTCGGAGATGCCGGAAAGTTCGCCGCCGAAGAGAATCTCGCTGGCGCGAATGGCTTCGGTGGTGGCTTGCGGGCCGTGGATGAGATCGGTCATGGCTTTGGCGAGAGCCTTATGGGCTTCGCGCGCACCGGGATTTTCGGTGTGCTGCTTTTCCAAGGCTTCGATTTCCTCGCGGGTCAGGAAGGTGAAATATTTCAGATAGCGCACGACATCGCGGTCGTCGGTGCGAATCCAGAATTGGTAGAAGCGATAGACGCTGGTCTTTTTTGGATCGAGCCAGATGGCACCGGCGACGCTCTTGCCGAACTTGGAGCCGTCGGCATTCGTGATGAGCGGCAAGGTGAGGCCGAAGACATGCGCGCTGAGTTTCTTGCGGCAGAGATCAGTGCCAGCGGTGATGTTGCCCCATTGGTCGCTGCCGCCGATTTGGAGTTCGCAATTGGTTTCCTTGCGCAGGTGATAAAAATCGAAAGCCTGGAGCAGCATGTAGCTGAATTCGGTGTAGCTGATGCCACTGTCACGGTCTTCCATGCGGGCGCGAACGCTTTCCTTGGCGACCATCATGTTCACGGAAAAATGTTTGCCGATGTCACGGAGGAATTCGAGGTAACTGATGGGTGCAATCCAGGCAGCGTTATCGAGCAGGCGCGCGGGATTGGACTTGGTGTCGAAATCGAGGAGCTTGCGGAGTTGTTCTTTTACGCTCGCGATGTTGGCATCGAGAACTTCCTTGGTGAGGAGTTGGCGTTCGGCGGTTTTGCCGCTGGGGTCGCCGATGGAACCGGTCGCGCCACCGGCCAGGGCAATGGGATGGTGGCCGAGCAATTGGAAGCGGCGCAGGCCAAGCAAGGGAACGAGGTTGCCGACGTGCAGGCTGTCCGAGGTGGGGTCGAAGCCGGCGTAAAGAGTGATGGGCGCGGAGCCGAGCCGCTTGAGCAGTTCTTCTTTATCGGTGCAATCGGCGATGAGGCCGCGCCATTCCAGTTCTTCGTAAATGTTCATTCCGTGAATAAAAGTTATCGCGGTTGGAAGGAATGTTCACAAGGCGAAATTGTGGGGATGTAGAAGAATGGTGTGCGGTTGAGCAACATTTAAATACAATAAACGCGTTAGTATGAAAAAAGTTGATCAAACAATATTTGAGCAGGCATCTCAATCATGGAGGGAAGCAGCTCTCCAACTTGGGATCACGGTGGTTACTCCTTATAGTTTGGTTTTTGAAGGCAAGTCGGTGGATTGCCTGGCCTTTCTGCCAGATTTTGGCAAGCCCAACGGCATGGTTATTGGCTCCTTACTGCCGCCTAAGTTTGGAACGGACCCTCAGCTTATTGAACTGGCAAATAAGACCGCAATGTATTGGTCATTTATAGACCCACGCGGTTGGACAACATACAATGAAGCTGATTTTAAGGAGGCTTTGGAAGATTGGGGTTATTTTGGCGCGTCAGCGAAATGTCCCTCGTGGTACCAAGGTTATAAAAGAACAAATGGGAACTAATAGAAGTCCGCAACCTACTTTTTTACGGACAAAGATGCTGGTGTTGGGTGGTGTCTTATTACGTTCTGAGACAGGCAGGATGCCTGTCCTACGGGTGGGGCATGGTATTCTTTCAGCGCTGTTGCCAGTCACGCACGGCGCGGTGCGGACACCGCGGCCCTACCAGGCGTAGATTTTATTATGGTTTTGAAATGGCTGGCTGTGATTTTAAAAACGGTTCACAGCAAGGGGATGAGGATGGAGATTTCCTGGCGGCCGGGGGGTTTGGAACGGTAGTGGATTTGGGATTTGAAGGTGCGGACGAGTTCGTGGGCGGCGAGGAGGCCGGGGCGGTCGGCGGGTAGCTGGCCTTCGATGGGTACGAGCATTTGTTCGGCGCGAAAGTGGAGGGTGATTTGAAATAGTTGCAGGGTGCGGCCCATGCTCAGGGTGGAACCGCGCCAGACGACCGGGAATACGGCGGGACCGCAATTAAATTTGATTTCGCCACACGAAGCCTGCGTTTCATGAACCAGTTGCCAGATGGCGGCGGAGAGCCAGACGGGTTGCACCCGAATCTGGCCGGACAAATCATCGGGAACCAGCACGCGCCAGCCGTCTTCATGATTGCCAGATTCGGCGATGTGCAAGGCTTGTTCGCGCACATCGACGGGAAAGGCTTCACCAGAAATCAGGCGTTGCAGCGGGAGACATTGGCCAAGGAGTTTACCAGCGGAATTGGCGGAAACCGTGATAGCTTGGAGCGCTTTTTGCAGCCGGGCGGGATCGCCGGCCATGGTGGTGGCGTATTCCGCATTGCCCACAATGCCGCCGATCAAAGTAGAGAGGTCATGGATGATTTTGGCGCAAACGGCACCTGAAATCTCCAACGCCGAAAGAGGATTGCGGGGAGCAGCGGGTTCTTTCATAGGCGTATGCGAGCGGGTTTCAAATGGGAGGGGAATCATGGCGTCAAACCCTGGAATTCCTGGAAAATCACATCCAGATCGGCGGGGTTAAGATTGGAGTTGTCCCGGCGGGTCAAGACGGCAAAGCAAATGCCATCCTCACGAGTGGAGCCATACATAAAGTAATTATCAAACACCCAGCGGACACGTTCGATGGGAAAACGATTGGAGTGAATCACCTGAAAAGTATCGGCCATGCAGCGGCAGGCGTTTTCGAGCGCAACCGGGGCAAACTGGGGCGATTGACTGCGAGTAAACGTTTTCCGATCTGGAAAGCGAAGGCCACAGGCCAGAATCCCCGGGGCCCGCATTTTTTCGGTCAGCCAACTATGGACTTGTTCATGCATGAATTTGAATCGGTTTTATTCCAGCGAACGCGCCTGGCTTTTGGTGGTACGCAGAAAAATTCCACGGTCCATTTTTACCTGGGCGACGATGCGTGAGCGTCCGCCGATAATTTCCAACCGGTCGAAATCACCGAGATTGAGACCTTCGCCAAGCTGAAGGGACTTTTGGGAAATGAATTCCAAAAAGCTGATGCGTTCATTGGTATTACCGCATTGCCATTCATAGACCACTTCGCCCTTGGCCGAGCAGACGACCATTTCATCGATGCGCGCAGGGCGGCTCGGCTCCTTTTTGGGCGCGGGTGGCTCGGGGATGTCCTCGGGGGAAATCGTTATGGAAGTGGGAGGTGCCGGGATAACGTCCAAGCCCGTGTCATCGACAGGTTCGTCGAGTTCTTCCTCTGGCTTCTGTGCCATTTCATCGCGCACGCGCGCTGCTTCCATGAGCAAAAACTCCCATGAGCCGTCAATGGTATGCCCGGGTGGATCAACGAATGGTTTTAAATTGAATTCACCGCCGCGGAGGGAGAGAAGTTTATTGAGCGCAGCCTCACCATTCCTGGTACCGATGTGTGCGTGGATGATGGAACCATCCTTGATGAATAGTTGGCCCCGCCATTTGCCAGCATGGATTTCAAGGATGGAGGAATTGCGGTTCAGACATTCCATTTGGATGACATCTTCCAGACTGACCTGGCGCAGCACTCCGCGAAAACCCGACGCAGGTTTGTGCCGGGCCAGCTCGCGCAAGGTGCCGAAGATGATTTCCAATCCTTCGGAATCACGGGGTTTTTCGAGGAATAGTTCAGCACCGTTGCTCAGGCAGGCCGCGCGGGCTTTTTCATCGGCATAGGCGCTTAAAGTGACCTTCTGAAGCGTGGGGTATTTGCGGTTTAGCAGGGCGAGAAATTGGATGCCATCCACGACGGGCATTTGGACATCAATGACCACGAGATCGATATTATTTTCCTGCAGGATGACGAGCGCCTTGCCGGAGTTTTGGGCGAGGAAAATCTGCCATTCGCCATTGCTCCAGTTGCCCATGATGCGCTCGATCATCTCGAGGAACTCGAGGCTGTCGTCCACGAAAAGGATTCGTTTTAGATTGGGAGGTGTGTTTGACATCAGGTGCGGAACATGAGGGATTTCATTTTCTCCGCCCGGCGGGAATCTTCCGGTCCGGGTTGCCAGTTAAGGTGATTGAGGGCGAGAGCGGCAGCACGGCCGACCCATTCATCCTGATCGTCCAAGGCAGAAACGAGCGGGCCGACCACGGCGATATCGTTGATGCGTCCGAGAGCTTCAGCAGCGGCCTGGCGCAAATCGCGATCCATGTCGCGGAGGGTGTCGGTCAGCACAGAGACTGCGAGTTCACGCTTTTGTTTTACCGGATTGGTCAGGAAAGTGGTTTCCGAGTTGCGTTGCCGCATGTCATTGATTTTAGCAAGCGTATCGGCGGCAGATTGGGAGACCCAATAATCCTTGTCCTTAAGTGCGGCCTCCAATTGCGGGATGACGCTGTACGCGGCTTCGGAGACTTCCCATTGGCGATCGACCTGCCGGAGCGCAGCTTTGGCGGCTTGACGCACCGAACTATTTGAATCTTTGAGAGCGAGCACCAACGGGCCGATGGAACGCGGGTCGGGGATTTGGCCCAGAGCGGTGGCGGCGGTTTGGCGGACATCGTGATCCTCATCCCGCAGGGCGTGAGCTAGTAATTCGGTGGCGCGGTCGTGGCGTATGCGGCCCAGTGCTTCGACGGAAAGTTTGCGGACATCCCAAGAGGGATCTTTGAGCAGAGTATTGGCGATGGGCTCGACGATGCGGACATCACCCATACGGCCCAGCGCTTCAATGGCCACAGCCCGCACATGGTGGTCCTTGTCCTTGAGCAGCGGCAGCAAAGCGGTGGCAGAGGGAGCATGGCCAATCTGGCTGAGCGCTTCCACGGCGGCGACGCGCACCTGACTGTCATCATCCCGAAGCGCGGATTCGAGTGGTTTTACGGCATTGACGTCGCCGGTCTTGCCCAAGGCAATGGCTACGGCGCGACGGCGAGGACAAGTTCTATCCTTCAACATCCTGCCCAACGCTTCGACGGCCACTTTGCCGTAAGTGGCGACTTCGTCCGGTTGACCCATGGCGACGGAGCGCATGACGAACTCGGTGTCACTTTCCGGACGCCAGCCGAGCGCATTCAGAGTGTTGGCGGCATGCCAGCGGACGTTATGATCCTCGTCCTTGAGCGCGTAGACAAGAGAGTGGATGGCGTTGGAATCGCCTAATTGGCGAAGCGATTGGGCAGCGGTGGCGCGGACTTCCGGATTGCGATCAATGAGAGCGGAAGTAAGGGCGGGGAGAGCGCGTTCATCCCGGAGTATGCCGAGGCCTTTCGCGGCGGCGATGCGCACCTCGGCGAAATCGTCCTTAAGTGCGTCTTTGACGGCATCCACGACCGAGATATCCCCGCTGGCCACCATGGCTTCAACCGTTTGGCGACGGGTTTGAGGATTCCGAGACTTAAGGCGCTGTAGGTTCCACCACAACATGTACTTCTTAGGTTGCCAAGTAATTGGACAAGTTTTTGACCACAAATACACCCAAAGCTCAGTTCAAATCACTGAGAGCATCCGTTGCTCTTAAATCAAATGTGAACTCAAGTTATTGGCTGCCAGTAACTTGCGAGTCGCCGTTTTGTGGGTGCCAGCTAATGTCGGAACCCATTCCACGACAACCTGCAAATCAATGACAAGCAACTCATATGCCTCACGAAGGGCAAAAAGAATGTCAGAGTTTGGAAGAGGGGGGGTTGCCCAAATCGGAAAAGCTGCAAAAGGCGTTATTCAGATTGCTTTAAATCTGGAGAGGCCTAGGAGTCCTGCCAGTTTAACGTTGCTGCGGACGGGGACGTCCGCGCTCCAGGGAAAAGAAAACGGGCGGACTGTTTCCAGTCCACCCGTTGTGAATTCGCCTATGCGACGAAGATGTTGGAATTAATCCCTGGCTTCGTCGGCAGCGTCGAAGGCGTGTTGCAGGGCCACGAGATCTTCGCCCGGTTTGAGCGAGTCGAGGATGGCCTGCTCGGCCTTAAGCTGTTCGTTGGAGTAGCTGGCCGCCTTGATGGAAAGACCGATACGACGGTCTGACTTATCAATCTTGATGACGCGGGCGGTGACTTCCTGGCCGACCTTGAGCACGTTCTTGATCTTGTCCACGCGCTCTTCGCTGACTTGCGAGATGTGAACGAGGCCATCGATTTCATGCTGCAAACCGACGAACGCACCGAAGCTGGCGAGCTTGGTGACCTGGCCGGTGACGAGGTCGCCGACTTTGTAGAACTGGTCGATGTTGCTCCAAGGATCGACGCCGAGTTGTTTGACGCCAACGGCAATACGTTGATTGCCCTTGTCGATTTCGAGCACAACAGCTTCGACTTCGTCGCCCTTCTTGAGGACTTCGGAAGGATGATTGATCTTGCGGGTCCAGGAGATGTCCGAGACGTGGATCATACCATCGAGACCTTCTTCCAACTCGATGAAGGCACCGTAGCTGGTGAGGTTGCGAATCTTGCCCTTGACCTTGGTGCCGGTAGGATACTTCTCCATGGCCTTGTCCCAAGGATTGGTTTCGAGTTGGCGCACACCGAGGGATATTTTCTGCTCCTCGCGGTTGATACCGAGCACAACCGCTTCGACTTCCTGATCGGGCTTGAGCACATCAGCCGGCTTGGCGATGCGTTTGGTCCAGGAGAGTTCGGTGACGTGCACGAGACCTTCGACACCGGGTTCGAGTTCGACAAACGCGCCGTAGGGCACGAGATTAACGACCTTGCCCTTGACCTTGGCGCCGATGGGATACTTGGCTTCGATATTGTCCCAAGGATTGGCGAGCTTCTGCTTGAGGCCGAGGCTGACGCGTTCCTTTTCCTTGTTGATGTCCAGCACCACCACATCGACGTCCTGGCCCACGCGGAGGATGTCCGAGGGATGATTGACGCGGCCCCAGCTCATATCGGTGATATGGAGCAAGCCGTCGATGCCGTTGAGGTCGATGAACGCACCGAAATCGGTGATGTTCTTGACGGTGCCCTTGCGGATATCGCCTGGGGTCATTTCGCCGAGGAGCTTCGAACGGCGGTCATTGCGTT
>JAQGPC010000029.1 GCA_028293285.1 Pedosphaera sp. | reverse complement strand
TTGCAGTAGCTCGCCGGAATATCGCCTTGGAAATGCTGCTATCCACCCCGCTTAGTGTTGATCAAATTATTCACGGGCAGATCCTCTCCTTGAAACGCATATTTCTCCTGCCCGTCGTGACCATTCTCAGTATCGAAATTGCCGGATTGGCCGGTGGAATTTACCTTCTGCAGGCGGGAGAGCGCGGACAACCGGTTGGCTTCAGTATTTTTTTTGGAATTCTTTACTTAAGTATTTTTCTGCTCGATGTCGCCACCCTGACCTGGACTGGCATGTGGTTTGGACTGTCTTCCAAAAACGAAACCACCGCCATCGTGAAAACAATTCTCTATGTTCTGGTGCTGCCTTTCATGGGCTCATTTTTCTGCTGGTTCGGAATTCTTTTCTTTATCGGATGGCCTATCTTTTGGATCGTATGGTCAACGCAAAAATTGCGCGCTGAATTTCGTACTCTGGCCGCGCACCGCTACCTCTTCAAGCCACAGGAATCCCGCTGGTTACCCCTTCCGGGTAATCCCGCGTCCCCGCCGCCCATTATTTACAACCGGACATAACTTGTTTCGCGGAGATGTTTCGCAAAACAAAGCTTGCAAACCATCACGTGGAAAAAAACAATGTTGGCGTGACCAATCAGATCGAATTGCCATACGTCCCGGCACGTCTTATCTTTCCTCGGTCCACTATATTTATGGCAAAATGTTTTTTTGCATTGGCTCTGCTTGGCCTGATTCTGAAATGCCCCATTTCAGTTAAAGCCGCCGATCAACTCCCGCCCGTTGCAGCCGTTAAAATCGACTTCGTCCGTGATATTCAACCAATTTTTTCAAAACGCTGTTACGAATGTCACAGTGAAAAAAAGCAAAAGAGTGGTTTTCGACTGGATGACAAGAGCCTGGCTCTGCGTGGCGGTGATTCCGGCAAGCCTCCTTTTATTCCCGGCAAGAGCAGCGAAAGCCAACTCATCCAACGCGTGGCTGGTCTGGGCGCTTCCGACGAAGTCATGCCGCCCAAGGGCGAACGGCTAACCTCTAATCAAATGAGCCTATTGCGCGCTTGGATTGACCAAGGCGCAGCCTGGCCAGAATCCGTCGCCGCAAAAAAGCAACATTGGGCCTATCTCAAACCCGTCCGTCCGGAATTACTCAAGGTTAAAACTCCGCGCTGGATTCACAATCCAATCGATAACTTCGTCCTCGCCCGATTGGAAAAGGAAAAACTGAAACCTTCCCCTGAAGCCGACCGTGTGACCTTAATCCGTCGCGTCGGCCTTGATCTCACCGGCCTGCCGCCCACCATCGAAGAAGTAGATGCCTTCGTGGCCGACAAGAGCAAAGATGCCTATGACAAATTAGTTGATCGTCTGCTGGCTTCACCGCACTACGGAGAAAAGTGGGCCCGCCATTGGCTTGACCTTGCTCGCTATGCCGATACTCACGGCTACGAGAAAGATCCCGCCCGTATAATGTGGCCTTACCGCGATTGGGTGATAAATGCTTTCAATAGCGACCTTCCTTTCGACCAATTCACGGTTGAGCAAATTGCTGGTGACATGCTTCCCAATGCCACACAGGAGCAAAAGATTGCCAGCGGGTTTCATCGAAACACGATGTTCAATACCGAAGGCGGCGTGGACAAGGAACAATCCCGGCTTGAAACCATCGTTGATCGCGTCAACACCACCGCCACGGTATGGCTCGGTTCCACCATGGGTTGCGCGCAATGTCACACGCACAAATATGATCCGTTTACGCTCAAGGAATATTATCAATTCTTCGCGTTCTTTAACAATGCTGAGGAGCCCGAAATTTCCGCTGCCACCACTGCCCAACTTGACCGTCAAAATGAATTGCATGCTGAAACAACCCGGCTCGAAACTGAGTTAAACAAAGAAACGCCTGAACTCGCTGCCACACAAAAAGTTTGGGAGCAAAAGCAACTTGCCGGAGCCCCCGCCTGGACCATTCTGGATGCCACCAACTTTACTTCTGCCAAAGGCGCAAAACTCACCAAGCTTGAGGATAAATCGATTCTCGCCAGTGGATTAAACCCCTCCAATGATACGTACACGATCACGGCTCAAACCGAGCTCAAGCATATCACCGGATTCCGACTCGAAGTAATACCGGATGCCAGTCTTCCTAAACATTCCATTGGCCGTCATCCCAACGGTAGTTTTGCTCTAAATCGATTTGAAGCCACCGTGGCACCGCAGGATAAGCCGCAGGAAACTCAAACAATCACCTTCAATAAAGCCACGGCTGATTACACCCAGCAAGGTCATCGAGTTGGCAACCTCATAGACGGCAAAGCAGGTATGGGTTGGACCACGTCCGCGGAGAATCCCAGCCTCAGCCTCGAACGTGCCGCCTACTTCGAATGCGAAAAACCGCTTGATCTGCCAGAAGGAGTCATAATCACCATCTCGTTGAGAAATAGTTCATCTCAATGGCCCGAAGCCAATCTGGGTCGTTTTCGTTTAGCCGTCAGCACTGCTAAAGATCCGACCAAGTCCTCCATGCTTCCAGTTGTTGTCCTTAATGCCCTTGCGCTCCCCGAGAATAACCGTTCTGAAAAACAAAAAAACGAAGTGCTGCATTTCTTTCGCTCCAACGCGTCAGAACTAGACGGTGTTCGCCACCAACTCACGGATTTGCGCAAGGAAGAAACAGAACTTAAAAAACAGATACCTACTTCGTTGGTAATGCAGGAACGGGAACAACCGCGTGAAACGCATATTTTTGTTCGTGGCAACTTCCTTAATGTTGGCGACCGGGTTTATTCGGACGTTCCTGCCATTTTACCTCCGCTCCCTGCCGGTCAACCCACCAATCGCCTCACACTCGCACGTTGGTTGGTGAATCCGGAAAATCCGCTCACCGCTCGCGTCACGATGAATCGCTTATGGGAACAATACTTTGGCCATGGCCTCGTTGAAACCGTTGAGGATTTTGGCACCCAAGGCGAAGCGCCTACTCATCCCGAACTGCTGGATTGGCTGGCAACCGAATTGATTAGGCAAGGCTGGAGCATGAAAGCCATGCATAGATTGATTGTCACTTCCGCCACCTATCGGCAATCGTCCAAAACCACTCCTGGCCTTTTGGAGCGCGATCCATACAATCGTCTATTTGCTCGCGGGCCCCGTTTTCGTGTTCCTGCCGAAACCGTGCGCGATATCGCACTTAAAGCCAGCGGCCTACTGAGTCCAAAGATTGGTGGCCCAAGCGTATTCCCTTATCAACCCGATGGCATCTGGACGCAAATCTACAGCGGAGACAAATGGGAAGTCAGCAAGGGTGAGGACAAATATCGTCGTGGCTTTTATACCTTCCTGCGTCGCACTTCCCCCTATCCAGCATTCATGTCATTCGATGCGCCCAGTCGTGAATTGATCTGCACCCGTCGTCCACGCAGCAACACTCCTCTGCAGGCCCTGGATACTTTGAACGATCCGGTATACGTTGAAGCTGCACAGGCACTCGCCCGCCGCGTTATGAAAGAAGGCGGAATTGATCTACGCCAACGTGCTGTTTATGCTTTCCGTCTCTGTGTTTCACGTCAACCACAGCCAAAAGAACTCAAACGCATGCTTGCCCTTTACGAAAAGGAGATGGCTCAATTCAAACAGGATTCCAAGGCTGCGGAAAAATTAGCCACCAGCGAATTAGGCAAGGCACCAGAAAATATGAGTGTCGAAGAACTCGCGGCTTGGACCGTCGTCGCCAACGTGCTCCTCAACCTGGATGAAACGATTACGAAGGGTTAACTTATGAATTGCCAATCCAATCATCTCAACCGGCAAAATCTCCATGCCATGACACGCCGGCATTTCTTCGGCAAGGCCGCCTGTGGCATTGGTAGCGTTGCTCTGGCCTCCCTGCTGAACGATAAAGTCTTCGCCGCCTCAAAATCGAGTCCGCTCATTAATCCCCTTGCACCTAAAGCTCCGCATTTCGCTCCCAAAGCCAAACGCGTTATTTACATGTTCATGGAGGGTGCGCCCAGCCAGCTCGACTTGTTCGATTATAAACCCAAGCTCGCTGAATTAAACATGAAGCCGTGCCCTGAGGAGATGATCAAGGGCGAGCGTTTTGCTTTTATCAAGGGCGTTCCAAAAATCCTGGCGACTCCGCATAAATTTGCCCGTCATGGCAAATGCGGCATGGAACTTTCCGAACTTCTGCCACACCTTGCTTCCGTCGCAGATGACATCACGTTGGTCCGGTCAATGGTGACGGATGCCTTCAATCATGCGCCTGCACAAATTTTTCTGAACTCCGGTTCCACCCAGATTGGTCGTCCCAGCATGGGCTCGTGGTTAAACTATGGCTTGGGTAGTGAATCGCAGGATCTACCAGGCTTTGTCGTCATGCTCTCCGGTGGTGGTCAACCCAGTGGCGGCAGCGCCTGTTGGGGCAGCGGCTTTTTGCCCACGGTTTATCAAGGTGTTCAATTTCGCTCCCAAGGCGATCCCGTCCTGTTCCTTTCCAATCCGCCCGGCATGACCGCACAAGATCGCCGTCGCTCGCTGGATGCTCTGCACGATTTAAATGAGATGGAACTGAACGCCACTGGTGATCCGGAGATTGCCACACGCATCAACTCATTCGAAATGGCTTACAAGATGCAAACTAGCGCACCGGAATTGATGGATATTTCCAGCGAACCAGAATATATCCACGAAATGTATGGCACTGAGCCCGGCAAAGTCGCCTTCGCCAACAACTGCCTGCTTGCACGCCGTTTGATCGAACGCGGCACACGTTTTGTTCAACTCTATCATCGCGGCTGGGACCAGCACGGCACCGCTCCTAATACCGACATCGTCCATCCTGAAGGTCTCCCCAAACAATGCCGCGATACCGACCGCCCCATGGCCGCGTTGGTCAAAGACCTCAAGCAGCGCGGCTTGCTCGATGAAACTCTTATCATCTGGGGTGGTGAGTTTGGCCGCACTCCCATGAATGAGGAACGCAATGGTTCCAAGTATCTTGGTCGCGATCACCATCCCAAGGCATTCAGTCTCTGGATGGCCGGCGGCGGAATCAAAGGCGGCTGCACACATGGTGCCACAGATGAATTCGGTTATAATGTCGTTGAAGATCGGGTTCACGTTCACGATTTTCAGGCTACCATCCTTCATTGCCTTGGACTTGAGCACACGAAACTGACTTACAAATTCCAAGGTCGCGACTTCCGACTGACCGACGTGCATGGTGAAGTAGTGAAGAAACTCCTAGCGTAACGGCTATTGGCATAACCAGCATGATCGTTCTTCTCAACGGAAATTTCGTGCCTGAAGAACAGGCGGTCGTATCCGTCTTCGACCGTGGTTTTCTCTACGGTGATGGCCTCTTTGAAACGTTTCGCGTGCATCAAGGCATTCCGTTCTGTTGGGAAAAACATATGGAGCGCATGCAGCACGGCGCGGCATTGCTCCACCTGAAGATTCCTTACGATTCAACTGAAATGAAGGATTTTGCCACTGAATTGATTCAGCGCAATCAAATGCCTGAATCACTCCTGCGCATTACCGTCAGTCGTGGAATCGGCCAGCGCGGCTATTCTCCCCAGGGAGCTGATCGCCCCTCGTTCGTAATGTCATTGCACGCTGCGCCGGCTTTAAATCCTTCCGAGCCGCAACGCTGGAAGATCATTACTTCTTCTGTCCGTGTGCCCACCAGCGATGTGATGACCCAAGCCAAAACCTGCAACAAACTTTCGCAAATCCTCGCGCGTGCCGAAGCCGAATCCACTGGTGCTCAGGAAGCATTGTTGTTGAACACTGATGGCAAAATCGCTGAAGCCACCAGCAGTAATTTGTTTTGGATTGAGAACGATACTGTTTGCACCCCTTCGCTCGCGAGTGGCGCGCTTCCGGGAGTGACTCGTGGTCTGGTTCTGGAACTCTGCAAACAGTTAAACCTGTCTGCGCGTGAATCAGACATCACTTCGGAAAAGTTGCGCCAGGTCGATGGAATTTTTCTTTCGCTCACCAGTCTGGGTATCGTGGAGGTGACGAATCTGGATAATCACGAATTAAAACACTCTCCCTTGGTCAGACGCATCTCTCAGGCGTATCATGAGATGATTGGCAGCTTATGCGGCTGATTCCTGTTTGCGCAAAGACAAAGCAGATTAATCCTTGGTGGCCAAGCGCTCAAATCGTCGCTCATCCTCACCCGCAGCCCAGCCAATCCCGCGTAGGATTAAAATGCGAAACAACGGATCATCTCCTGTCCATGTATAATGCCCCAGCACCGAACCGAATACCCGTCCCTTTCCACGCATGAAAGTCCACATCACCGGACACGCCGAACCCTCCTCATCCACCGTTCCCAATACCTGCACCTTGCTCGCATCGCCAATAAGTGACCAATACGGCTCATCCAAAAAATGAATCTGTTTGATTCCGCGCGTAACTGGATTATCTGCTGAAGCAGTGACTTTAAAATCCAGCGGCGTGTGTAGATATTTGCTTCGAACCGGCTGGGATGCCAGCCCCATTCGTTCAGCGAGTTCTTCGGCATCTTTATCAGCGATGATTGCTGAATGAAGCAGCACTATACCACCGCCGCGCGCCTGATAATCATCCACCTGCTTCAATCGCTCTGTGCTCCAATCATGATTCCAAAAATAAAACACCAGCACATCCGCTTTTTTAAATTGTTCCTCGGAAGGCCATTGCCAGGCATCAGTCACGGTCACATTCACAGCCTTGGCCAATAGTGGATGCCACTTCTTCTGCCATGCCGGATAATCATGCTGGCCTGATCCATGATCCTGCTTGCTGGCAACCAGCACAATATTCAGCATATGGTCATAACGGCTTTTCTGCAATCGCGTGCGGGAAGATTTGAGAATGGCATTAACTTCAGCCTTGGTTCGCTTGGGTGGCTCGTTCAACAGAAAGGTCAGCAAGTCCCGCTCCTGCTCTTCTTTCAAAGCACCAAACAAATCTTTGGCATGATGTGGCGTCGAGCTGATTCCCCTTCCTTTAATGTCATCCAGAACTGAATTCGCTCCCCGTGACATCAACTTGCTCAAATCAGAACCAACGCCCTCTCCCCGAATAAGATGGCAAGTCGAACACTTCAATTGTTCTCCAAAAAATAACGCCCTGCCCTTTTCAAAATCACCACCGGAAAGCACAAACACCTGAATATTCGTCTGGGCTTCAGCGCATATAACTCGCAGGCACCAACCCGACCATAGGGCACATAGAATGAGGATTAAGCGCACAGCGTATTCTTCATTAATTTCTCCGTAACAAACAATTAAGAATTCAGTCCTCCTTGGCCGATCTGATAAAAAGCTGTTGCAAATGTCAGAACTACCTCTAAGGATTAGAGTCGCAGGACTGACCCCAGCGAACTGTTTAACTCGCAAAGGGTTGGTTTAACTGCAAAAATAGCTAGAGAGTGATTAATTGGCGAATTTTGAGCTCCAAAAACATCAAAATACCCCTTGATTCAGTTGGAGCAGCACCCTATATTGCCCGCTCTTTTGTAAAGAATGTGAATTTATGAGACGCCCAAAAGGTAACAGAACTAGGAAATCAGTCGCCAAACGGTTTAAAATTACCGGTACTGGCAAAGTCATGCGCTCCCGCGCCGGCAAGCGGCATTTGCTTGGCTCGAAAAACGCGAAGCGCCGCCGCAGCCTTGGCACTTCCAAGGAAGTGGACAAGACCGATACCTATCGTATCACCCAAAGTTTGCCCTTCAGTCATTAATTTATTGTCCGTTTAACTTTTAGATTTTATGCGAGTTACCAACGCCCCAGCTTCCCGTAAGCGCCGCATTCGTACGATTAAAGCCGCCAAAGGCTTTCGCGGTCGCCGTTCCAAACTGTATCGTTACGCTGCCGACGCCACCGATCACGCCAAGCAATATTCCTTCCGTGATCGCAAGGCCAAGAAGCGCACCTTCCGCCAACTCTGGCAGGCCCGTATCAATGCCTCCGCTCGTAGCGCCGGCACCACCTACAGCCGCTTCATGGAAGGTTTGAAGGCTGCGAAGCTCACCTTGGATCGCAAGGTCCTGGCTGACATCGCCGCTACCGATAACGCCGCTTTTGGCGAACTGGTCAAAGTCGCCCAAAACGCGTTGAAGGCCAAAGCCGCCAAGGCTTAAGTTCACAATCCATTTTAATTCAACTCAACGGGCGACCAGTTACTGGACGCCCGTTTTTTATTTTAACGCATCGAACTTATGTCATTTCTCGACCTGATCGAACCACTAAAGCAGGCCGCTGCCTCTGACTTGCGGGCTGCCCCCGACCTCGCGGCACTGGAACAAACCAAAGGCAATTATCTTGGCCCGCAAGGGAAATTCACTGCCTTGATGAAGCAACTCGGCACTCTGCCGAAAGAGGAAAAGCCTGCCGCTGGCAAACTCGTCAATCAAGCCAAGGTGGAACTAGAAGCTGTTCTTGTTGAACGACGCGCCGAACTTGAGTTGAAAGCCGCTCTGCCCAAGGAACCCACAGATTTTACCCTCCCGGGCCGCCGACGTACGCTTGGCAAACTCCACCCGCTTACTCAAGTCACTGAAGACATCGTCCGTGCCTTTCGCAAGATTGGCTTCGCGGTTGCTGACGGTCCCGAAATTGAGGACGAGTATCATTGCTTCGATGCGCTCAATACTCCCGCAAATCATCCGGCGCGCGATAGTCAGGATACATTCTATCTCGATACTCCCAATAAAGCCCTGCTCCGCACGCATACCTCCTCAGTGCAAATCCGTTTGATGGAGAAGCAGAAGCCGCCTATTCGGATCATAGCGCCCGGTCGCGTCTATCGCCGCGATAACGCTGACGCCACCCACAATCCAACCTTCCAGCAAATTGAAGGTCTTTATGTGGATAAGCATGTCACCATCGGCGACCTCAAGGGAACGGTGGAATTTGTTTTCCAGGAATTACTGGGCGAAGAAGTTCAAGTCCGTTTCCGCCCGCATTATTTCTCCTACACCGAGCCAAGTTTCGAAATTGATTTCTCCAGTTCCATGGTGCGCAAGATGGGCAAAGAATGGTTGGAAATCGCTGGTTGTGGCATGGTACATCCGAAGGTTTTTGAAACTGTGGGTTACGATCCAGAAATCTGGACTGGTTGGGCCTTTGGCTTCGGCATCGAACGCATCGCCATGCTTCGTTACGAGATCAATGACATTCGCCTTTTCTACGAGAACGATGTGCGGTTCCTGAAGCAGTTTTGATTTTTAGTTAGGACGAGACTCCGTTGATCTCAACCCAAACGGTATGACAAAACATTTCATTCTGGCCTGCTTGTTGATGGCTGCCCTTTGCCTGCCGTCACGTGCCTCCTTTGTTTTGTCCAGCGGTGGTAAAGCACGTTGTGTCATCGTCCAATCCACCAACGCCACGCAACCCGAGATTTATGCCGCCAAAGACTTGACCCAAATCCTAGAGCAAATTACCGACGCAAAGTTCTCCTTATTATCAACCCACGCCACTGGCAAACAGCTTTGCATTATAGTGGGTCCCGGCCCAGCTGCTTCCTCTCTTTTTCCCGAAATTGATTTCACCAAGTTTGGCCCGGAGGAATTCGTCATGCGCATCAAAGGCAGGCACCTGTTGCTCGCTGGCGGTCGTCCTCGCGGGACTATGTATGCCGTGAACCGTTTCCTGCAGGAACAATGCGGCGTGCGTTGGTGGACGCCGTGGACCACCAATATTCCGCATCAGGCCAATCTCCGGATAGGCAAGCTAGATGTCCATATCAAACCGGTCTTCGAATATCGCGGTCCCTATTGGTTTTCCGGTTTCGAACCGGCGTGGAAGGCGCATAATTGTGTCAATAACGAAAGTCATGAGATACCCAAGGAGTTGGGCGGTTCCATCACGTACAAGGGTTACTGCCACACCTTTTATCCCTTGGTGCCGCCCGCCAAATACTTCGCCACTCATTCCGAGTGGTACTGCCTTGTCAATGGCCAGCGCACCCATGACAACGCGCAACTTTGCCTCACGAATCCCAAACTGCGCGATTTCATGGTGGAACGTGTCAAGGAATGGCTCCGGGAATCACCCGATGCCAGTATCATTTCGGTTACCCAAAATGATTGTGATGGGCATTGTGAATGTCCCGATTGCAAAGCCCTTGACGATGCCGAAGGAAGTCATTCCGGCACGATGCTCTCCTTCGCTAATTATATCGCTGAGAAAATCGAACCTGAATTTCCGAATGTTGCGGTCGATACCTTCGCTTATCAATATACGCGCAAGCCACCTAAAACTTTAAAGGCTCGTCACAATGTCATCGTCCGCCTCTGCTCCATCGAATGTAATTTTCGTCAACCGCTCGATCATCCGGTCAATGCCGCTTTCCTGTCCGATCTCGAACAATGGTCAAAAATTTCTTCCCGGCTTTACATATGGGACTACGTTACCGATTTTTCCCACTATATATACCCCCACCCAAATTGGTTCGTACTCGGGCCGAACATTCGCACTTTTCAGAAATACGGAGTTAAAGGCGTATTCGAAGAAGGCGCTTATGCCAGCCACGGTGCCGAGATGGCTGAACTGCGGGCCTGGGTGCTGGCTCAGTTAATGTGGAATCCGGGTCTGGATGACCGGGCTTTGATTCAGGAATTTCTCAACGGTTACTACGGCAAAGCAGCGGCCAAGCCAATCCGCCAGTATCTGGAATTGCTGCACCAGAACTCTAAAGATTACTTCCTGGCTTGTTACATGCGGAAAGATCCTCCTTATCTGCGCTTCGATACTTTGGCTCCTGCCGAAAAACTCTGGCAGGAAGCTGAAAAGCTTGCGGCAACCGATTCTGAAAAATTACAGCGCATACGCATCGCTCATCTGCCGCTTCGTTGTGCCTGGCTGAGTTGCTGGCCCGCGTTGCGGCGTGAGGCTTGGGAGAAGAACCAAGCCTGGCCTCTTTCCGAATCCCGCAAAGCCGTCGCCGATGAATGGCGCGAAGTCGCCAATGGCCAACCGGGCAAGGATTGGACGGTGGTACGCACTATGAACGAGCACGGCCAGTCCGTTGATGATTTTTTGAAGGGCGTTGCTGACGATATCCCGGATACCAATGGCCCGCCGCCGCCCAAGCGTTTGCTCAAAGCCAAACCTCCCGCCGATCTGGAAGGAATTGATCCGAAGAAGTGTATTGACCTTCAGGAAAATCTGGCTGGCCTGTACAAGCCTGGCAAATATGCCGAAATTCGCCCCGACACTGCCGCTTCCGACCTGCGCACGGTTTGGTTGCCCCCCAATCATCAGGAGTGGGCCTTTCGCCTTTCGGGGACTAGCCTTCCGGCAAAAGCAAAAAACGGCAAGTGGAAGGTTTATGCTGTAATACGGGTGGAAAAACGTTCCAATGCCGCTCCCGAAACTCCCGCCTTCGGCGTCGGTGTTTTCAATAATAAAAGCCGTTCGTATCCAGCCGAGATGAAAGTCAAAATTGGCGATGCAAGCGAAGCCTATCACTCGTATTTGCTGGGGACCGTGGAGTTAAATTCAGACTGCGACATTTGGGTCGCACCTCCGGGAAACAAGGAAATCAAAGCTTTATATGTGGATCGGATATATCTGGTGCCCGCGTCCTGAAACCATAGGCAAATTCAGCTAAAGAGAATATGAAAGTTACTTTAAATTGGCTTAAGCAATACGTCGAATTTACCTGGTCGCCGGAAGAACTCGCCGAGCGGTTGACGATGGTTGGCATCGAAGTCGAAGGCATGCAAAAACTCGGTGGCGAGTTTGAAGGGGTAGTGGTCGCCCAAGTCATTACCCGCGACAAACATCCCAACGCTGACCGACTCTCTCTTTGCCGCGTGGCTGACGGCAAGGGCGAGCGGCAAATCGTTTGCGGCGCTCAAAACTTTCAAGCTGGTGACAAGGTGCCGCTCATTTTGCCCGGTGCTTCCCTGCCGCCCAAGCCGGGCGAACAACCCTTCACCATCAAGGTTGGCAAGATTCGCGGCGTCGAATCCCAAGGCATGCTGTGTTCGCCGCAGGAATTAGGCTTGCCGGATCAAGTGGATGGTCTGCTCATTCTCTCGCCCGATGCCAAGGTCGGCCAACCGTTTGCGGAATACCTTGGCCGTTCCGCTGGCGATGTCGTCTATGATCTTGAAATCACCCCGAATCGTCCTGATCTGAACAGCGTCGTCGGTATCGCACGTGAAATCAGCGCAGTAACGGGGAACCCTCTCAAGCTGCCTGAAATTCAATTGACTGGAGCGACTACTGCCAAAGTTGGTGACCTTGTTTCGGTACGCATTGAAGATCCTGAACTCTGTCCGCGTTATACCGCCCGTATCGTTCGTGGGGTTAAAATTGGCCCCAGCCCGGATTGGCTGAAGAACACGTTGGAAAAGGTCGGCATTCGTAGTATCAGCAACGTGGTGGACGTGACCAATTATGTCATGCTCGAAATCGGGCAACCGCTACACGCATTTGACTATCATTTACTTGCTGCAAAAGACGGGGGCCGTCCCACCATTGTGGTTCGGCGCGCAGCTGAAGGCGAAAAGTTCAAGACGCTGGACGGTCAGGAGCGAACATTAACCAGCGAGATGCTGCTTATTGCCGATGAAACCAAACCCATCGCTCTCGCGGGCATCATGGGCGGCCAAAATACCGAAATTAACGAAAAGACAGCTGATGTGCTCATCGAAAGCGCCTATTTCAAGCCGGAAAACATTCGCGCCACTTCCAAAAAACTGGAACTTCGCACTGAATCCTCCTACCGCTTCGAACGCGGCGGCGATGTAGGCATTTGCGACTGGGCAAGCCAACGCGCTACTCAACTGATCCTTCAAACTGCCGGCGGCCAACTCGCTGATGGTGTCATAGACGCGTATCCTCATCCCGCACATCGGAAAGAGATTACTCTTCGCCACCACAAGGTTTGCGACCTCTTGGGTGTAAGAATCACCCCGACAGAAAATATAAAGTATCTCTGCCAATTGGGATTGGAAGTGGCCATTGAAAATGCTGATGAATATTGCCTGGTTGAAATCCCAACTTTCCGCGTTGATCTCAAACATGAGATTGATCTGATCGAAGAAATTGCGCGGATGTATGGCATCAACAACATTCCGGCCACTACCCCGCGCGGTGCAATCGGAACCAGCGAATATGATGCTGTGTTTGATGAACTGTCGGAAGCCCGCAGCCTGCTAACCGGTCTTGGCCTGTATGAAGCACAAGGCCAAACATTGATTTCTGACACTTCAGCGAAACTGGTTACCAACGACCTCGTTGCCCTGAAAAACCCGCTGAGCAGCGATATGAACGTCCTGCGCCCCAGTCTTCTACCGGGTTTGCTGGACACCTTGCATCATAATTTGAACCGCAAAAATGGTGATTTGGCTTTATTCGAAATCGGTCGTGTTTTCACACAAACCAACGGTCAAATCCGTGAGGAGCGGCGCGTGGCAATTGCTCTTACCGGCCTGCGCCATCCCCTCTTCTGGTCGGGAGAAGACCGGGAAGCCAAATTCGATATCTATGATCTTAAGGGTATTTTGGAAGAGTTTCTGGAACAATTCGGCTTGCGCGGCTTGAGCTATGTCCGTCGCCCTGAGAGCACTTCGCTATTATTGGAGTCCGCTACGGTAAGTCTGGGCAAGAATCAGATCGGTGAGCTTGGCCAACTCCTGCCGACCCTCGCAAAGAAATATGATTTGCGTGACGCAGTGTTGCTGGCAGAACTCAACCTGGATTTGCTGCTGGCGCGCCGCAACACCAGCAAAACCTTCAAATCAATCCCGGCTTTTCCTGCCATCCGCCGCGACATCGCAATGCTGGTCCCGGAAGCGACCACACATGAAGCCATCATCAGCACGGTCAAGCAGGCCAAGCCGCAAAATTTGGAAGGTGCGGAACTCTTCGATGTTTTTCGTGGCAAGAATGTGCCCCCCGACCAAAAAAGCATGGCCTATGCCTTCACCTACCGTAATGCCGAACGTACACTCACCGATGCTGAGGTAAATGCAGCCCAGGAAAAACTTGTAGAGCAGCTTAAACAAAATATTCAAGCAACCATTCGCGAGTCGTAGCGTTTCTATTTTTCTCCATTTCACTCAAATGCAGAATGCATGCCTGGCTCTTAGGGCCAGCTTGCAAATTGCATTTAGTGTCACTTCAATATTTGGCCTTACAACGGCTGATACTTTCTAAGTTGTTGATTCTTAGCATGTCTATGGCAAAAGGCTCTCTGGCATGGCTTACGCTTAAGATAACAATATCGAAACATTTAAAGAGGCAACTTTATGGAGAATCAAAAAGCCAAAATTAGGGGAAGGAAGGTCCGTCCGATTGGTATTCGTTGCACTGAATGGACGGTGGATGATCCGGTTTCTGTCAAAATTCGTAATGGCCCAATTCCTATTCAGCTGCAGTCACACTCTTTAACGGATTCCCGTCCGTTCCGTTGTGTAGTACTGCAATTCAAAAATGGCTCCGTTGTCAGCATTAAACAAACCGACCTGAGAAAGGAATTATTATTATGTTAAGCTGGTCACTTTCATTTCTCATCATTGCGCTCCTCGCAGCTTTGCTCGGTTTTACTGGCATTGCGGGTGCCGCCGCTGGGATTGCCCAAATATTGTTTGTATTATTCCTTGTTATGTTCCTGGTATCCTTGATTGCGAGCCGCAAACGGGCCTGAGTTTGCTAACCAAAACTTTTCTCCCAGCACCCAATCCCAAACTCTGCTTCCCTATCCCGGAGTTTGGGATTCTTATTTACAGGCCTTCGTACTCAACTGTTTATAAAATGTCTTTCTAGCTTACTTTACCGTACCCATTTGCTATACTTATCGAGTTAAACACGTATGCGCCTGCTAATAATCGATGACGAAGCAAATATTCGTAAAACCACCGCCGTGGCGTTGGAAGGAATGGGCCACGAAACTTTGGGTGCGGAAAACGGCGCAGTAGCGCTAAAACACATAGACGATGCCCATTTCGACGTTGCTTTCCTTGACTTGAAACTCAATGGGGAGAGCGGGTTGGAACTTCTGCCCAAGCTGCTGAAGAATAATCCCAAGCTGGACGTGGTGGTTTTCACCGCTTTTGCATCCATCGAAAATGCCGTGGAAGCGATTCGTGCGGGAGCCGTGGATTATATTTCCAAGCCGTTTACTCCTGAGCAAATCCGTCAGGTATTGGCCAAGATCATTCGAAGACGCAAACTGGAAGGTCGTCTGGCGGATTTGGAATCCCGGCTTTCAACTGATTCTCCCACCACTGACCTGACGACCTCGGAACCGGCAGTTCAAAAGGTTTTTGAGATTGCCTTCAAAGCCGCGGGCACTCCTGCCACGATCATGATCCTCGGTGAAAGCGGTACCGGTAAAACGGTGTTGGCCCGCACTATTCATGAAAACAGTCCGCAAAAAGAGAATGCTTTCGTGACTGTGAGTTGCCCGAGTCTCTCGAAGGAATTGCTGGAAAGCGAACTTTTTGGTCACGTCAAAGGTGCCTTTACTGGAGCGTTGAATGAGACTTGGGGCAAGGTTTCTCTCGCCGATGGCGGCACTTTGTTTCTTGATGAGATTGGCGATTTGCCCTTGGAAATCCAGCCGAAGTTGCTGCGCCTGTTGCAGGAAAGAGAATATGAACGGGTCGGCGAGGCGAAAACCCGCCAGGCCGAAGTGCGCGTTGTTGCGGCTACAAATCGGAATCTTGAGCAAGCTGTGCAGGAAGGACGTTTTCGCGAGGACCTGTTTTACCGCCTCAATGTCATTTCACTTCGGCTGCCCCCTTTGCGCGAGCGTCTGGCTGACCTGCCAAAGGTTGCCAACAATTATCTTCGCTTTTTTTCCAAGCAGTGCGGTAAGCAGATAAAAGGTTTCACGCCTGCTGCGGAACAAGCCATGCAAGGCTATGGCTGGCCGGGCAATCTGCGCGAATTGCGCAATGTGGTGGAAAGAGCTGTGATTCTGGCGGGCGGCAATCAAGTGGACCTCGCTGACCTCCCGGAAAAAATGAACCAGACTTGCAATCCACCTGAATCAAAAAAGCTTCCAACTGGCACCACCATGTCTCTCGAAGAAGTTGAAAATGAACATCTCCGCCGGGTCATTGCCCAGACTGGCACGATGGAAGAAGCAGCCCAAATCCTGGGCATTGACCCCGCGACCCTGTACCGCAAGCGAAAGAAACTGGGCCTATAACATTGAATCCAACTGTTGCGGCGTAAAGTGCCAATTAATTTCCTTTCAAACTGTCGACGTGTTGCCGGAAAGTTTCCGACAGCCACATTGCGCACGCGCCTGTTTCTAAATCTGATACCTTTTGTCGTTATTCTGTTTGCGGTTGGACTTTATGCCATTGTCCTTTTTTCACGGATTACTTCGAACGTGGATATAACCGTTACCGGAAACTACCGTAGTGTGACTGCTGCCCAGCAAATGAAACTTTTCCTGGAACGAATACGCGGCGGTGTGCTTACCGCCCTTGACGAAAGGGAAATTACTCTCGGCCGGAAACTCTTCGAAAAAAACCGGCTTTTATTTGACCAAAAGCTGGATTTGCAACTACAGAATGCCTCCTTTAAGGATGAAAAAGACCTCACGGTCCGGCTGGCCAACAACTTCTCGGCCATTGAACAAGCAACCACAAACATCTTCATTGAAAAAGAGCTGGAAACCAAAAAGCTCATTTATACTCGTGATTTCAGCCCGGCTTACGACGCCATGGATCGGCTTCTCGACGAAATCCACGACATGAACCATGCCGCCATCCTCGCTACGACTGAACACGTCCAAAAAATATCGCGAGATGCTACCCGATTAATGATACTCGGAATCCTGATCGCCCTGGTTATTTCCAGCTACGCTTGTTACAAGCTTGCCTACTCCATTTTACAACCCATTCAGTGCCTGACACAGGCCACGCATGACTTGGGTGAGGGAAAGCTGGATCAGATGGTTCCTGTAGTTTCTCGCGATGAATTGGGAGATCTGGCTGAATCTTTTAATAAAATGGCCGCGCGATTGAAAGTTTATCAGGCCAGCACTGCTGAGAAAATCGTTAGATTGCATCGCACCATGGAGACGACGCTCGCTTCCTTTCCTGATCCAATCTTTGTGCTCGATTCCAATGGCAGCATCACCCTGATGAATCCCGCCGCGATGGAAATGTCGCAAACGCTTGATCTAAAAAATGAATTACCGGAGCGCCTGCAGGAAAATGCCCGCAAAGCGTTGACGAAAGGCGAAAGCTTTTTGCCTCATAGTTTCAACGAGGTCGTGGCCTTTCGCCTGAGTGGTCACGAGAAATCCTTTCTTCCCCGCATTCTGGCAATGCGCAATGAAGAAAATGCCCTCTTCGGCGTTGCCGTGGTCTTGTACGACGTAACCCGCTTCCGCTTGTTGGACGATGCCAAGACTAATTTAGTGGCCACGGTAAGTCACGAAATTCGAACTCCGCTCACCAGCGTACGCATGGTTCTCCATCTTCTCTTGGAAAAAACCGTCGGCCCACTCACGTCCAGACAGAACGATTTGCTGGAAGCCGCTCGCGAAGATGCAGAGCGCCTGCTGCGCATTCTCAATGATCTTCTTGACCTTACCCGGCTGGAACAGGGCAATCCGGACCTCCATAAGGAAAAAATTACCCCTGCCGAACTTGTCCAAAATGTAACGGACATGATGCGCGAGACAATTGTAACCCGGGGCCTTACCTTCCGTTGCTGTGTTGAACCTGATTTGCCCTGCGTCGTGGTAGATCGCCAGCGCATTAACCATGTCTTTACCAATCTAATCAATAATGCCGTTAAATACTCACCGCCAGAAGGTGAGATTCTTCTATCGGTAAAACAGTTAGATGGCCAGGAAGTTGAATTCAGTGTGAGCGACCGTGGGCCGGGCATTCCGGAAGATTATCAAGACCGTATCTTTGATCGTTTTTTCCGCGTGCCGGACCAAACGAAGACTGGTGCCGGGCTGGGCCTCTCCATTGCCCGCGAAATTGTCGTGGCGCATGGTGGTCGAATTGGAGTAAAAAGTCGCCCTGATCAAGGAACTGAATTCTACTTTTTGCTTAATGGAGTGGAACAGAATACTCGAAGCTTCAAAATGACTTAAATCTCTCAGCGTTTAACAACTCGTTTGGCTTTGCGTAACAAATTACGAGTCTTATGCAACCAGCGTTGGGCCCATACAAACTCCGTTGCGAGAATTGCTAATCCAGCTGGAATCACAATAAACGCAGGCCCTGGCAGAATAATCAGACAAATCCCAATCAGAAGTACAGTGCCGCCAAAAACCGCCACAATCACCTTTTTAGCTTTTGGCGAACCATGCAGATGAAATTTATCCAGTGTACCATGAAAGAATTTTTTTATACCAATCGCCTGCATTCCTCTCAACGTCGCCCACTTTAAGGCTTTATCAAGATTACTTCGACAAAAAGCGATTTGAAACCCCAGGCAAGAATTCGCCAATGCCCACCAAAGCGGAAGGCCAGACAGCCGACTCGCCGCAGCATTTCGTATATGAGTCGAAAATGAAATATCAATCCGGGTTTAATGGCCAATTCTCCAAAAGCAAAATCACGGTGGGCATCTCTTAATTTATCCCCTAGATTTGCCGGTTCGCCAACCCTGCGCATGAATTCATTAAATTGTGGCGTGCCAGCGTGACCGAGGATTAATAGTAACAGTTCCACCATCAAGCGTCCTTCTTTTACTGCACCTTTCACGAACATAGATGAGCTTTGCGTATTACGCATTTGTTCACTATTGGCTAAAAGAACATAAACTATCTCGCAAAATTTGGAGCCTATCTGGCGACGACGAATCAATCTTTCCAATCTTAACAACCAAGCCAACAGTTCTGGTGTAAAATCATTATGGCCACTGGCATGACCTTGGAGACATTCAATTACTTTCCGGCTGAACTGCGCACGACCAAGAGGCGTGGGAATGGCATCCAAAACCCGATCCGTGCATTCGATGGAAAAAACCAAAATTGCGGCGTCACGCTGATACTCCTCCGGCAAGTCCAAATTAAACCCTCGGGCCAAGTCCACTAAGTCACGTGGCAATCGCAAATATTCCGGCCTGACTTTAGGGCCAGGATTTATCACATACTCCCCGGATGTGAAGCCGCCATTCATGAATCACAGCCAATCTAGACCAATTTCTTGTATTCTTTGATGCTTGCCAGCTTTACGACCATTTCTTTGATCTTCTGCGCCTGGCTTTTATGCGCAAGTAACGTGGCATCATCCGTCTGAACCAGGATTGAATCCCGCAAGCCTACCACCGCAATCGGTGTACGGTTTTTAGTGCGAGCGTCGAAGATGATGTTTCGGGCCGCATCCACGTGGATAAAATCTCCTACCGCGCAATTCCCTTCTGCATCCTGCTTCAAATGCCGTGCTAAAGCAGTCCAGGAACCCAAGTCATCCCATTCGAATGCTCCATCTGCCGCGACTACATTTTGTGCGTGCTCCATCAGTGCGAAATCAATGGAAATCTTCTTTATCCCCGGATATTCCTTCGCCAAAACTTTGTTCAGTTTGGCCGGATTATTCGCCACCTTGAACCAGCGCTGGCACGCCTCATACATCTCCGGTTGATGCTTCTGCAAGCCCTCCGTAACCGTCACAAACGACCAGACAAACATCCCTGCGTTCCAGCGGTAATGACCACTGTTCAGGTATTCCACAGCCTTGTCATAATTCGGCTTCTCCACAAACCGCTCCGCTTTAAAGAAAGTGGTTTTATAACGCTTGCCCCCTTCCGGCGTGGGTAAAGGCTCGCCAACTTGGATGTATCCATAACCAGTTGCTGGTTCCGTCGGCTTGATGCCGATGGTCACAATCACCCGACCGCGAGTGGCCAGGTCAAATGCATCCGCCAGCACCTGTTGAAATTTCTTCTCCTCTGGAATGACATGGTCCGCCGCCAAAACCGCCATGACAGCCGTCGTGGAACGCGCCCCGACAATTGCCGCTCCAAGCGTAACCGCCGCGCACGTGTCCCGTCCGCACGGTTCAGCAATCACATTCTCCTTTGGCAACTTGGGCAATTGTTTACGCACCTCCGGCGCCTGCACCGAATTGGTGATAATCAAAATATTCTTCAACGGCACAACCGGCATAACGCGGTTTACCGTCTGCTGCAAAAAGGAACTTTTGCCCAGCAGCGTAATCAACTGCTTGGGCGTCTTCTCCCGGCTCACCGGCCAGAAGCGCTCTCCCTTACCCCCGGCCATGATGATCACGTAACGATCATTCGTCTCAGTTTTCTTCTTCATTATCAGTTAATTTATTTCTTAATGGCATCGGCCAGGGATTTCACAAACTCAGTCACCTTCGGCACCAGATCCTTGCTCTTCCCATACTGTGCAATCTGGTTGACGATTGCGCTACCCACCACAATAGCCTCCGCACTCGCTGCCACCGTCCGTGCCTGTTCGGGATTGGAGATTCCAAAACCAACCGCAATCGGCAATTGCGTATGCGCCCGTATCTTGGCCGTCATCGTGGCAATCGTGTCGGAAACTTTCACCTGCATTCCCGTGACACCTTCACGCGATACATAATAAACGAATCCTGTGCCGCGCTTGACGATCAATTCAATCCGCTCATCCGGCGTGGTCGGTGCCACGAGATAAATAACGCACAAACCGGCCTCGCGCATCATCACTTCATAATTTTCAGACTCTTCTGGCGGCAAATCCAAAACCAACAATCCATCTACCCCAGCCTGCGCCGCATCATAGATAAATTTTTTAAACCCATAGCGATGCAGCAAATTGAAGTAAATGTAGAGGACAATGGGAGTTTGCGATTCCTTGCGAATCGTCTTGATCGTCTCCAGCACTTTAGGCGGCGTAGTCCCCGATTCCAAGCCTCGTTGCGCGGCCAGTTGATTCACCAAGCCATCTGCAAGCGGATCGCTAAACGGAACTCCCAGTTCCAGCACATCCACTCCCACCTTATCAAATGCCAGTGCCAATTGCCGCGTCGCTTCCAAATTCGGATCGCCCGCGCCAATATACACCACATAACCTTTTTGCCCCTGACTCTTGAGCCGGGCAAATCGTTCCTCAATGCGATTCATTCAGGCGCAGATTGCCACCAAAGACCGCCAAGCTCAAGGTGTGATTCTTACGAGTTTGCCGCCCGATTCCTTTTCCAAACCAGTCGCAATCCTTCCAGGGTCAGCAACGGATCAACCTTGGAAATTTCCGGCATCTTCGCGGCAATCAGTTGGGCGTAGCCCCCTGTAGCCACTACTGGCAACCGATTCGCCTTCAAATCGCGCTTCAACTCCCTGATTAATTCGCGAATCAATCCCCGGTATCCATGCACTGCCCCAATCAACATCGCTTGTTCCGTGTTCTTTCCGACCACTGCTTTCACTTCGCGGATTTTAATCTTGGGCAACAACGCCGTCTTCTCATGCAAATACTCAGTCATCGCGGCCAGTCCCGGCGCGATGATGCCCCCCACATAATTTCCTGCACGATCCACAACATCGAACGTCACCGCTGTTCCAAAATCCACCACCACCGCCGGAGTTCCAAAATGATGCGCCACCGCCACGGCATTTGCCAAGCGATCCGGGCCAATCGTATTCGGCTTGGGATAATCAATGCCCACTCCACACAGCGTTTTCGGCGTTAACTCCAGGCAGCTCAATTTCCAAATCCCTTTGACACTCTTCACCAACAGCGGCGTTGCTTTTGGAACCACACTGCATACCGCCGCCCCTTCCAAACCGGCCTTGCCCACAAATTTCTCCACCATTTTTCCAGCCGTGCCATCAAACCAGCTTGCCGTGGTAATGTTAGCTTGTTTAATCACTCGCTGCTGATTTGCCAACCCGAGATGCGTATGGGTATTGCCAATGTCAAAAAGAAGAATCATGCCGAATAAATTTTAATGCCGACCGCCAATTGTAGCTGTCATTTTTCCAAAGTAACGTCTCCACCAATAATACGTTCCAGATGCCCATGCTGGGTGCGGAGCAACAACGCTCCATCGGTGTCCAGCGACTCCGCGCGCCCCTGGATTTTCCGGTCCCCCATATGAATGATTACATTATGCCGAATAGTGGAACAATGTTCCTCCCATTCATTGGCCACTGCTTCAAATTTCCCGGAGCAAATCCGCTGATAATCCCGGTCCAGCTCCTGTAAAATATTCACTGCCAGTTCCGCCCGATTCACCCGCTGTCCGGTTTCAATTTTCAATGAGGTGGCAATTTTACGCAGCTCGGGTGGAAACTCACCTGCGCTCAAATTCACATCCACCCCCATGCCGATAATGACATACTTGACCTTGTCCAGTTCGGCGCTTAACTCTGTCAGAATTCCCGCGACCTTTTTGCCGCCGATCAAAATATCATTCGGCCATTTGATTTCCGGTGTCAGGCCGGTTTGCGCCCGGATGCCCCGGAACAAACCTGTCGCTGCGGCAATGGTCAATTGCGTCACCGCCGTCGGGCTAAGTTGCGGTCGCAGCAGGATGGAAAACCACAGTCCCCGGCGTGGCGGAGACATCCATTTGCGGCCCAACCGCCCCCTGCCCTTTGTCTGTGATTCAGCAAAGACCACGACTCCTTCTTTAACTCCATCGCGTGCTAATTTTTCAATGACATCATTGGTCGAAGTGGTTTCCTCGAACACACGAATATCGCGCCCAATAACTTTGGTCTGGCCCAGGTTGGAAAGCAGATCATCCGCATGCAGCACATCCGGCACACTCAACAAGCGGTAACCTAGATGCGGACTCGCTTCGATCTCATAACCCAGCGAGCGCAGTTCTTCGATCCGCGCCCAGATCGCCGCGCGGCTTATCCCCATTTTCTGCGAAAGTTCCGTCCCGGCCACGCCGTTATCTCCGGCGGCGCGCAAGGCGGTCAGGATTTGTGTATCAATGGTCATGAATCACTTTAATCTTCAAAATCCAATCCAATATCAACTGCCCGCGCAGAATGCGTAATCGCACCAACCGAAATAAAATCCACGCCCGTTTCCGCAATCGAACGAACTGTTGCCAGATTGACTCCGCCGCTGGCTTCTGTCTGTGTTCGGCCTTTGATTTGCTGCACCGCCAATCTCAGTTGATCCAGATTCATATTATCCAACAAAATAATGTCCGCACCTGCCACGGCAGCCTGTTCCACCTGTTCCAGCGTATCCGCCTCCACCTCAACCTTAAGTTCGGGATATTTCGCCCGCGCGCGTTGAATCGCCACAGCGATGGCATTCGGCAGCTCATTCCGCAACGCCGCCAGATGATTGTCCTTGATCAAAACCATATCGTATAAGCCCACCCGATGATTGCGCCCGCCGCCACACGTAACGGCATACTTTTCAAATCGCCGCCAGCCCGGCGTGGTTTTGCGCGTATCAAGAATCCGCGCGTG
Organism: Pedosphaera sp.; assembly: GCA_028293285.1. Classification (GTDB taxonomy): domain Bacteria; phylum Verrucomicrobiota; class Verrucomicrobiia; order Limisphaerales; family Pedosphaeraceae; genus Pedosphaera. The sequence continues at coordinate 4,754 of JAQGPC010000029.1, read as the reverse complement.
AGTGCCTTTGATCGCTTCAACAAATTGCGCCGTCAACGTTGCAACACCGGAAAGTCGCTGCACAAAATTTAATGCCACCCGTTCCCCGGTAAGAATGGCTCTTGCCGGGCCGGTAATATACAGCAAATCCTGTCCTGCTTTTAGCCTCTGGCCTTCCGATGCCACCCGCTTAACCTGAACCTCTGAAGAAAGTTCACGGAAGGCGGCTTCGGCAAAAGCCAGCCCCGCCGCCACCAAAGGTTCACGCGCCTTCATCACTGCCTTGATGATGGAAGTTTCCGGCACGGTCGCCAGAGTAGTCACATCCCCGCTGCCAATGTCTTCAGCCAGGGCAAACTTCACCGCGCTTTGAATTTCTTCGTTGGTCAACGAACCCATGGCTTAACAATGGAGCATGTCCAGCCCGTCATGAAAGAAAAAACAACTCCAGCCAAAGTTTCACTTTATTTACCGGTTTTCTTTTCCCATTATTGGAACATGTTCGCTCATTCCTCCAAACGTCATTTGGTTATTCTTTGGACCTTGCTTTCAGTTTTGTTCGCGCCTCTTCTCGCATATTCGCAAAATGAAAACGCGCGCAGTGAAACCGTTTGGGAAAAAGAAATTCAGGCTTTCGAAATTTCTGATAAAACCAATCCTCCGCCTCAAAATGCCATCTTGTTCATCGGCAGTTCCAGCATCAAACGCTGGACTACGCTCGCAGCCGACTTCCCCAATCATAAAGTAATTAACCGTGGTTTCGGCGGCTCACAAATTAGTGACTCCGTCGTGTTCGTGGATCGCATCGTCATTCCTTATCATCCGCGTCAGATATTCTTTTATGCCGGCAGCAACGATATCAATTCCGGCAAGACGCCCGAACAGGTTTTAGCTGACTTCAAGTCCTTTGTCGGCAAAGTGCATGCCCAATTGCCCGAAACCAAAATTGCCTTCATCTCCATTGCCACGAGTCCGAGCCGTTGGGCGCAGGTTGAAAAAGTGACTGAAGCCAACCACCTCATCGAAAACTTCTGCCGTAAGGAGAAACATTTAGTATTTATTGATATCTTTCACCCGATGCTTGATCTAGAGGGAAAACCCCGTCCGGAGATTTTCGTCAAGGACGGCTTGCACATGAAGCCTGAAGGTTATCGCATCTGGATTTCCATCATTACTCCTTACCTAAACGAAGCAGTGTACCAGTCTCCAAAATAACTTCTGCTGCTTATTTGCTTCTTCATTCAGCAATTATCGGGTAAGTTCCCGCGATGCCAATGCCGGTCATTAGTGTCGGTCAAATGCGGGAATGGGAAAAAACTTCCTGGGCTTCCGGCAAAAACGAAACTGAGGTCATCGAACGTGTCGGCCAAATCATCGCACGTCGCATTTCCCAATTAACCTCAGCCAACGATCTGATTCTGATCCTCGCCGGCAAGGGTCACAATGGCGATGATGCGCGTCAGTCCCTCAAGCATTTGCCGAATTCGCGGGTTCATCTTCAGAATATTACCGACCCACAGAACATAACCGAAACCCTTTCCCTCCTGGACCAACGCCCTTCGCTGATTGTGGATGGTCTGTTTGGCATCGGCATTAATCGGCCTTTGGATGCACACTGGACCGCGCTCATCCAGCGTATCAACGAACTGCAAACTCGCGTTCTGTCCATCGATGTCCCCTCTGGTTTGAACGCTGATACCGGCAAGCCTGAAGGAGCCGCAATCCAGGCTTCCATCACTCTGACCTTGGGGGCGCCGAAGCAAGGTCTGCTTATGCCAGCAGCTTTGCCGTACGTTGGCCAACTCGAAGTTGCCCCGGAAATCGGTCTGGTTAAATCCCAGTTTACCAGTGAAACAATTTGGACACTGCCCGGCGATTTCGAAGGCTTCCCCCCCGCTCGCTCAGTCGCTGCGCATAAAGGAGATTTTGGACGTCTTGCCATTATCGCTGGAAGTATCGGCTATCACGGCGCAGCGGTATTGGCGTCGCGCGGCTCCCAACGCGCCCAACCGGGATTGATTACCCTCTATACCCAGGAAGTCGTTTACCATTCTGTCGCGCCCCAACTGCAGGCAGTCATGGTTTCCATTTGGCAATCCAACATCAAGTTGCCGGGAAATTTTAATGCCATTCTGATCGGTCCCGGTCTGGCTGCCGAAGATCTATCGGACGAAATGAAAATGACCACCCGCCATCTTTGGCGCGGTGATGCTCCTTTACCCATTGTGGTCGATGCCAGTGCGCTGGACTGGCTTCCCATGGCTCCGTTGCCTAAAAATGTCATTCGCGTCATCACGCCTCACCCCGGCGAAGCCGCCCGCCTGCTCCGCATCTCCGCGCAGCAAGTACAGGCAAACCGTCCCCAAGCCTTGCGTGAGTTATCCCGGCGTTTGGGTAACTGCTGGGTAGTCCTTAAAGGCCATCAAACCCTTATTGGTCGTAGCACGGGAGAAATTTACATCAATCCTTCCGGCAATCCTCATCTTGCCCAAGGCGGAAGTGGCGATGTTTTGAGCGGTTATCTCGCTGGTTTATTGGCCCAACCGGCTTTGCAAGCTGATCCACTTAAAACCATTCGCTATGCTGTCTGGCAGCATGGCGCAACCGCTGATCGCCTGAATTTGATGCGCAGGAATTGGGTTGTAGAGGATTTAATTACCGAAATTGGCAATACCGGACCAATGGACGAAGAATGTTCTCCCAGCCAAAGCGTTCAAAAGTAGGCAGGTTATTTCTCTGTAATGCAATTTTTCTTCCTTTGCTTGCGCCCATTTGCTATGCAAAATTCCACCGTGCATAAGATTTATTCATTTTGTCTGCTTTTAGGGCTCTGCGGCCTCTTGGCTGGAAGTGCTCTTGCTGAAACTACAACTCTTCATTTGACCGACGGACAAACCATGTCCGGCGATCTGGTCACCGTGAATGAAAAGGGCATTATCCTCCGGCTGGCCGATGGCAAATACTCGGACAGCATTGCTTGGGGGAAACTCACTCAAGCCGACCTTAAGGAACTTCAGGCCAATCCCAAGGCCGCCCCGTTCGTTGAGCCCTTCATCGAACTCACTGCCGAAGACAAGGCGAAGCGCACCGAGATCGATATCAAACCTGTGCCGCGCCTGGAAAGACCCGCGACACATTCATTCATAGGCGGCCTTTTCTCTTCACCCATTGGCATCTTCCTTATCCTTGTCCTTTACGCCGCCAATCTTTACGCCGGTTATGAAATCTCCGTTTTCCGCGCTCAACCCGCCGGTCTGGTTTGTGGTGTGTCCGCTATCTTGCCTCTCTTTGGACCAATCATCTTCCTTTCCATGCCCAACAAGGTTCAAAAGAAGGAAGCCGAATGGGCTCCTCCACCCGAAGAATATACCGAAGGCGGAATTGCCGAAGCAGTCGCTGCCGAAGAAGCTGCTACTGCCCATGCCGAAGCCACCGCCCAGGCTGCTGCGATTGCCACCCCTACCTTGCCACCGGCAAAAGTTTTTTCGCGTGGCCAGTTTACTTTCAACCGTCGTTTCTTTGAAACCCAGGTACCCGGCTTTTTCGCCATCGTCCGTCCCGAGGCGGATAAGGATAATGTACTCAGTATCAAATCAACCCGCGGCAATTACCTTGCCCAGCGTATTTGCCGGATTTCAGCCAACGAACTGCACATTCAGGTACAAAAGGACAATGTTTCCCAAGAAATTGGCATTCCCTTCATCGAAATCCAGGAAGTCCAATTGCGGCACAAAGACTTGAATTAAGTTATAAAGGCGCTGATTTAAATTAGGGCCGTAACAGACAGGAACCCTCACTGACCATTATGAAGTATCGCACCATCCTTTTGTTTGGCGCCCCCGGCGCAGGTAAAGGAACCCAGGGCAAGATTCTTGGGAACATCCCCAATTACTTTCATTGCGCCTGTGGTGATGTATTCCGCAACCTTAAGGCCGACAGTCAAATCGGCCGCATCTTTCTGGAATACGCCAACCGTGGCGAATTGGTACCCGACGAACCTACCGTGGAGTTGTGGAGCCAGTTCATTGATAACAGCAAAAAGGCCGGCCGTTTTAATCCGGATACTGACACCCTCATCCTGGACGGAATTCCCCGTAGTGTTCATCAGGCGGAGATGCTCAAAGACACCCTCGACGTCCGCGCCATCTTTTACCTCCGCTGCCCCAACATGGACAAGCTCGTCGAGCGCCTGCAACGCCGGGCTTTGCGCGAAAACCGGTTGGATGATGCCAACTTGGACATCATTCGCCATCGCCTGAAAACGTACGAGCGCGAAACCAAACCTGTGTTAAATTTTTACGGGAAGGGTATCGTGCACAAGATTGATTCGACTCAGACGCCGGCCAAAGTGCTTTACGATATCCTGCGCCACGTTTGCAAGGTTTAGCATGTCACAACAGTTTGGAGATTTAATCGCCAGCGAACTTTACTGTCCGAAGTGCCGTCGCTCTCAACCGGTGCGCGAAAGGTTGTTGCTGGTGTTGCCTTCCGGCGAACTGCATGAATACGTCTGTTCCCGTTGCGCCACTTCGTTGGGCGAGCGCGAAGTCACCGGCCCAGCGGCAGCCCCGTTACAAGCTCGTCCGCGTGCCGTGAAGCCCCGCAAATTGCTGCACAGCTAACTTAAGTTGGGTCCCTTCAATTTAAATCAATGCCTCAACTGCGCATCATCTTCATGGGTACCGCAGAACTGGCTTGTGCCAGTCTTGAGGCTTTAACTCAACAGCCTGATTTCATTGTTGTCGCTGTTGTTACCCAACCCGACCGACCGAAAG
>JAQGPC010000014.1 GCA_028293285.1 Pedosphaera sp. | reverse complement strand
GGAGAGTGTTTGGGGTTGCCGGTGGCCCGCTGTCGGTCGAGGGGCAGATGCGTGGATTGCATTGAAGTGGTCCCGCATGCGGGACCGCGCTCCTTTGATTGAGCTAATACGACCAGGTGCGAGTAGATATGAGTTGAAAAAGACAAAGAGACACGAATTGCACCAATGAGCACGAATTAGTAGGACGAAGAATTGGCCGCAATAGACGCAAAGCTCGCAAAATAGACACCACAGGGAGAGGCTGAAAACTTATCGCCGCAGTCGCGAGACAGGCGTTTCCAGCTACGGGATGGCACCGAGCCGACAAGCTGTTGGTGCTCCAAATCCAAGAAATTAATACGTGTATGGTACTATCTCGAGTTAACTCGACTTAACTGGAGTTAACTCGAGTTAAAAAAATGCGAGGTTGCGTATTACGTGTTGCGTGTGCGGAGGGGGCGGGTCAGTTGAGGTATTGCTGGAGGGTGGCCTGGTCGCCGGGGGCGGCGAGGACGTAGACGCGGTCGGCGGTGGTCCAACTGGCGGTGAGGAGTTTGTGGACCTTGCGATACTGGGTCTTGCCGGGCGCGGGGGCGTTGGGGATGGTGGCGCGGTTGGCGATGAAGAGGAAGACGTCTTTGTTGTCGCGACCTTTGAGGCAGAGCATGGAGACTTTGCGGGCCTGCCAATCCATGGTGGCGCAACCGACGGAGGGGAGCTTTTCCATTTCATGCGGGAGGGTGTAATCGGCATCGCCCTGGTGGGTGCGGAGGTAATCGCGGATTTGGTTGGGGTCGGTGCTGGTCATGGCCATGTTGTAGGGGCGTTGGGCGCTGAGGGCCATGCGGTCGCGATAGGCGGGGAAGGTTTGTTCATACTTGGGTGTAAGCAGTGCCCAAGAGAGTCCGAGGATAAGCACGATGGCGGCGGCGGCCAATACCAGCAGCGCGGGGCTGCTCAAGGGGATGATGCGGGGCCGGGGTTCGACGTAGTTCAGGAGGATCTTGCGCTTGAGAGTGGCGGGGACCGGGATTTGTTTGAGCTTGCCGCGAATGGCCTGATAGTTGGCGCAGTGTTCCTGGAACCATTGCTCGAGCTCGGGGTCGCGCGGAATGGCGGCGAGGGCTTCGGCCATTTGAGGATCGGCGGCATCAATGTTGCCGGGACGATAGAGCTTGAGAATCTGTTTGGCTTGCAGACTATCCATGCAGCTCCTTTCGAGTCGCCGAGGGAGCGGTGGCGACGTTGAGGATGAGTTGCTGGAGTTGGGCCATGCCGCGGGAGATGCGGGATTGGACGGTGCCGAGGGGGACTTCGAGTATATCGGCGATTTCCTTGTAAGAATAGTCCTCCATGTAAAAGAGCGCGAGTGGCGCCTGGTAAGGTTCGCCTACCTGGGTGAGGAGTTCAACGACCTTGGCGGAGTCAATGGCATTGACCATGGTGGGCGAAATGGCGGGAAGTTCAGGGTCAACTTCGCCAAGTTCATAATGGGGAAATCGCACAACTTTCCGCCGCATATTCAAAAACTCCCGGTGCAAGGTGGTAAAGAGCCAGGTTTTGACCTTGGAGCCGTCACGCAGTTGATGGCCCTTGGTCGCCCAAATATAAAATGTTTGTTGTGTAAGATCACAAGCGTCCGCTTCCGCCCGAGTGAGACTGAATGCGAATTGATAGAGCGGCCCGTAAAAACGAGCTACCAGACTTTCAAAGTCGGTTTCCTCAGGCATACACCGTCATTGTGGATATGACGTACGACGCCCGTGATTGTTCCCGGCGGATTGAAAATAACCGATCATACGCTGAAGATTGCCCGGAAAAGCGTGGATTGACGAGTTTAAAGTGAGATTGGGAACAGGAATGCGGTTCGTTCGTCTTACTTGTGGAACTGCGAGCGAATCGAACGGCTGCTGAATGAACGGCAAATTGAAACCAATAATAATTCCGGTTAGTAGCTGGAATACCTTGGGGTTTACTGTGGTTCTGCATAAGGTGGTTCCGGTTCCTAAATATAGGCCTTGGAGGAAACTTTTCCTGACAGGCGGGCTTCGTTCGGCGCGAAGATAGGGATAAGGTTTTCTACGGGTTAGGTTGGGACTAAGTTGGGGTTAATCCCCCTATTTTCGGTCGCAAACTCTTCTTTACACGATTCGAGAAACATTGTAGTGTGATTTCCAATCAGCCGCACTTAGTCCCTAGCTAACTCAAATGCAACCAGTTTGCGCCAGCAAAGTATCTGCAAATAGGGCTTCACGCTCGAGCCGCCCAAGGCTTCACACTGGCTTTACCCTGATTGAGTTGATGGTGGTGGTGGCGATTATCGGGATTCTGGCGGCCATGCTGCTCCCGGCGCTGATACGTTCCAAGTCCCGTGCCCAAGCTATTTTTTGCATGAACAATAACAGGCAGTTGGCCACTGCCTGGGCGATGTATTCCGGAGATAATCACGAGCAGTTGGTTTACAATTTGGGCGGTGATGCAAAAACCCGGGGGTTTGCTCCGCCACAAGAGCCGAACTGGGTCAATAACATCATGGATTGGACGCTTAGTTCTGATAATACCAACGGGGCCTTCATCAATACTTCCATGCTGGGCAATTATGCCGGTTATGCGTCAACCATTTATCGCTGTCCGGCTGACAAAGCTTTGAGTGACGTTCAGAAAAGCGCTGGTTGGGATACCCGGGCACGAAGCGTTTCCATGAATGCAATGGTTGGCAATCCCGGGTCGTTGCTCCAGTCCGGCGTCAACGTCAACAATCCGGCTTATCGCCAATTTTTGAAAGAGTCCGATATTCAGAATCCTTCGATGACTTTCGTTTTTCTGGACGAACACCCGGATAGCATCAATGACGGGTATTTTCTGAATAACCCCTATGAGTTAGAATGGGTTGACTTGCCGGCTTCTTATCATGACGGGGGCGGGAGTTTTTCGTTTGCCGATGGGCATACTGAGGTCCACCGCTGGCTTAGCGATTCCACAAAAGTTTCTTCCAAGGCTTATGCCGCGTCGTTGCCATTCTCGATTCGCGAGACTGAACGCGCTGACTTTGACTGGATCAATAAACGGGCCAGCATGGCACTCCCCCCTGTGGCGCAAACGCATTCTTACTGATAATTCAGTCTGAGTGGCACATTCCCTGGCCACTTATTTATTACAAAAATTTCTCGTCAATTGTCCTGCAAACTGCTAGTCTCAGGAATTATTCTGGATTAATTTATGCAACGCAATCAATTGCGAATTATTTTAGGGCTAGGCACTGTTTTAGGCGCGCTCTTTCTGCTGTTCCAGGCGCCGCTCGTAAAAGCAGCCAGAGCCATCCCTCCACAGGCGGCGCCACCTTTTGTTCCAACATCCCCCACCCCGTCACAAACCAACTCTGAATTGTTAGTTTGGGATGCGGTGATGAAGGAATTAACGGTCACGGCAGGTCAGGCTACTGCTGATTTCTCCTTTTGCGTCACGAATGTCTCAGACACCTTGGTAGTCATTGATAAGCTAAATCCTTCCTGCGGCTGCACCACGGCCAAGCTACCCAGCGAACCTTGGCTTATCGCACCCCATACGGGTGGTCATATTGGTATTACAGTAAATTTAGCGGGCAAGTTTGGCACTATTTATAAAACGGTCACGGTCAGTTCCACCAATGCCCCGAAAACCCTTACCGTTAAAGTCAATATCCCGGAAAATCCTGAAATGGCCCGGACTCGCAACCAGGAGATGGCGAAAGCGGACCGGCAGGCGGTCTTCAGAAATGACTGCGCTCGTTGCCATATGGAACCAACGAAGGGCAAGGAAGGAAAAGAGTTATACGCCGCTGCTTGCGGTATTTGCCATGATGCAGAACATCGTGCAACCACGGTGCCCAACCTTCATGCCTTAAATCATTCAACCGATTATAATTATTGGAAAGTGTGGATCACGACCGGCAAGGCGGGAAGCATGATGCCGGGCTTTGCCATTGAAAATGGCGGCCCTTTGACTGAGGCGCAGATTGCTTCGGTAGCCAAATATCTCAGTGAAACAGTTCCGACCAATCCTCAGACAGCGCAGTTAAAGTAGTCGAGTAATTTGAGCCGGCCTAAACTTTGCACCTGCTTGCAGGGTAGATGCCATCCTTTCTCTTTCACGCCAGGGGTTCAGTCTTGCTCCTGAAAATGGATGGTATAAAAATTGTTCGAAGCAATAGTTAATTCAAAAACAATTTAAGCCCATGCCCATTCATCTTCCGCCCATCTCACGTCGGCGCTTTCTCGCTGGTTCACTGGCCGCGAGTGCGAGTTTGTTGTTGAATCGCAATCTGCTCGCGAAAGAGCGCAAGCCCGATCCGAATACCTGGGCATTGGTTTCTGATATTCATCTCGCCGCCGATCGAAACAAGCTGGGTCGGGGAATCAATATGGCAGATAATTTTGCGCAAGTTACGAGGGAAATTATCGATCCGGCGCGACGACCTTCGGCCATGCTTGTTTCCGGAGATCTGGCATTTAATACCGGTGAAAAGGGGGACTATTTAACCGTTACAGAATTGCTTGAACCGATTCGCAAGAGTGGGCTACCCATTTATTTGACCTTGGGAAATCATGACGAACGTGAACATTTTTGGGATGCGCTGACAGAACTTAACGCGGCCAAGCACGGTCTGGCCGATCACCAAGCCTCCGTAATTCACGCTCCCCGCGCGAACTGGTTTGTGCTCGATTCCCTGGAGAAAACGATGTCCACCCCGGGCTTGCTCGGAGAAGCTCAGCTTAAGTGGCTGGCGCACGCTCTTGATGAAAACAAGGATAAACCCGCCATTGTCGTGGCGCATCATAATCTTGTGGCCGGTGGTGACAAACCAGCAGGTTTAAAAGACGCAGATCAATTATTGGAAATCATTCGTCCGCGCAAGCAGGTCAAAGCCTATTTTTACGGACACACCCACAATTGGGGAATTGATCAAGACCCCAGCGGCATTCATCTCATCAACCTGCCGCCCACCGCCTACCTTTTTAAGGAAGGAAAACCAAACGGCTGGGTCCACGCCACACTTGAACGGAAGGGAGTCCGCCTGGAACTACGCTGCCTTGATGCCAAGCATCCCGTCCATGGGGAAGTGCATCATTTGAAGTGGCGCGCATGATGACGTCTGGCAGAATTGAAGTAAGTTTCTTTCATGGATGCTCCTCAAACTGTGCGGATCGATAAGTGGTTGTGGTCGGCGCGAATTTTCAAGACGCGCAGTTTGGCAACCGCGGCTTGCCGCGCCGGGCATGTGGTCATCGCCAGCCAACCGGTAAAGCCTTCACGTGAGGTAAAGATCAACGAAATCATCATCGCCAAAACCGGAGAGATTACCCGCACAGTCAAAGTGTTGGCACTATTGGATAAACGTGTGGGGGCACAGGTTGTCAAAAACTTTGCCGAAGACCTGACACCTGCCTCTGAATATCAGAAAAAGAAAGAGTCGGTTTTGGAACCAATCTTCTTTCGCCCGAAGGGAAGTGGCAGACCGACGAAGAAGGACCGCAGGGATTTGGAGAAGTTTTTTTAACGGAGCGTTGCGGAACCGGCTAGGCTTCAACCTTAACTGCTGCTGTCGCGCTGGGGACTGGCACCGTGGGTTTAAGTGCCGCCACTTCCACTCCAACCAGACAAACGTCATCCATGAATTCCTGTCCGAGGGCGAATTGTTTTATCTCAGCCAGCAGCTCATCAAACATTTCAGTCAAAGGAAGCTTGGTGCGTTGGCGCACCGCATTCACGAGCATCTCATGAGTGTAAAGTTGCTGGTCAGCGCCTTCGACTTCGTACAATCCATCGGTGAATAGCATCACCGCATCACCTTCGGTCAACGGACAGGCCGTAGTGCTATAAACACTTTGCTCAAACAACCCCAAGGCCGGCCTGCTCTTACCATCGCCATTTGCCATGGATACAAGTTTTCCTGTGCCGGGCTGGATCAATAAAGGCTTTGGATGTCCGGCATTGGCATAGCGCAAGGTGCCAGTGGCGGCATCGGCCACCATGTAAAAAGCGGTGGTTAACATGGGGGAACCGGTATGCTTCAGAATCGCGCAGAGATCGCGGTTAAGTTTCGTGAGCAATTTTCCGGGCTCGGTCCCGAGCGGCTTCAACTCCTCCACCAAAGCGCGTACCATGGCAGCGATCAAAGCTGATCGCACTCCGTGCCCCATCACGTCACAGATGAATACGCCTGCTTCGGTGTCGGACAGTGCCATCACATTAAAGTAATCCCCGCCCACAGCCCCGGTGGGATAATATCGATGACAAAAGCGAAAGATGCTGTCGCATGGATTGGCTTCCTTGGGGAAAGCAGGATAGACTTGAGGCAACATCGTCTGCTGGATTTCCCGCGCCATCTTGAGGTCGTCCTCCATCTGGTCGTTTCGCTTGCGCAAAGCTTCGCGGCTGCGCGCCAATTCGGCGGTTGCCATCCGAATTTGTTCCTCCGCTCGTTTGCGCTCTGAAATGTCCCAAAAAATTCCCTGCAAGCCCATGACTTTGCCCTGCATATCGCAAAGCGGGGTTTTCACCACCTGCACGTAAATCTTTTCACCTTTGGAGGGCTGATGCTGCTCAATGGTTTCAAAAGTTTTGCCCGTCTCCATGATCCGCTGATCATCCCGTTGATATTTTTGAGCGAGGTCAGCCGGGAAAAAATCAGCATCACTTTTGCCGATGATTTCTTCCTGCTTATGTCCAAGCGTCTGGCAGAAGCGATGGTTCACAAACGTGAAGCGCCCTTCCAAATCCTTGCGAAAAATATTTTGCGGCAGGGTTTCCACAAGGGAATGATAAAGGGCCTCGGAATTGCGAACTTTTTCCTCAGCCAACCGGCGTTGCGTGATATCTTCGACTGTCCCTTCGTAATAAATCAGCTTGCCCTTGGAATCACGAATCGCGCGGACATTTTCAGCAATCCAAATAATGCTTCCTTCCTTGCGATAAATGCGCGATTCGAAATCTGTCACCGTATCATGCTCCTGCATGAGCTTGATAAATTCGGCGCGGCGTCCGGGTTCAACATATAATTTTCGCCCGATATCAGTCACGTCCGCCATCAACTCTTCGGGCGAAGCATAACCATAGATGCGCGCGAGCGCGGGATTGGCGCTGAGGTATCGTCCTTCCGGAGTGGTTTGGAAAATGCCTTCAACAATATGGTCGAAAATGCCGTGGTACTTTTGCTCGGCTTCCATCAGGGCGGCGTCTGCGCGCTGACGTTCGATGGCATAACGGGTGGCACGCCCGAGCAACTGTGGATTAATCTGGCTCTTGACCAGATAATCCTGTGCTCCCTTATGCACGGCTTCGAGAGCCACGGCTTCGTCGTCCACCAATCCAAGAATAATGATCGGCACCTTGGGAGCATGCGCCTGGATTTTTTTAATATTACCGAGCTTGGCACCGTTGCTTAGGAAAAGGTCGAGCAAAACCAGCGCAAAATCGTCCCCATCCAAAAAAGCAATTCCCCGTTCCAATTGATCGGAGAAAATCAGTTCAAAGTTCGCCCCCTTGGCCTGTTCAAAAATGTCCCGGATGTGACGAGCCAAATCGGTATCGTCCGCGATCAGGAGGATTTTGATAAGGTTGGAATCCATGACAAATCAAGCCATTGGCTGAAAAATACAAACTGAAGCTATTGCTCCAGTTATCGTTTCGGAACAACTGCCGCACCACGCCAGAGACAAGCATTCCGGCCATTTCATCAGGAAAAAATGACAGGAGTTGGCTTATCAAGCAAGCGTATTGGGATGATTCAAGACTCAGTTGCGGACCATCTCAGCTCCTGCCTTTGGCGAATGAAGCCTTTTTGTATTTGAAGGCATCAATTTAAACAGAGCCGCCTCGCCTGCAAGAAGTTGGACTGTGACCTCATGCTGCCGCAATTTGACCGAAGCAAGCCGTCCATCTTTTGGATTAAGCCGTCTAAGCCCGCCTATCTTTTCATTAAATCGCAATGTGCTGGTCACAGGCTTATGAACGCTCCGATTCACCACCATTGCCCACGATGAACCATCCTCGTGATGAAACAGTCCGATTACTAATGGGCCGCCTTTACTTACTTGAATCGGAGAATTGGTATTCAGCTCTTTGCAACCAGATGGAACCGGGCTGGTATGGTAAACTGCCGATGAAGTCAGCTTGATTAGCGTTTTTCCAAGGATGAGGAATTCGGCATTGAGTTTCTTAGCCATTTCAAAATGTGGCGTGCGATTTCCCTTCAAGTCGATTATCCCATTGCCGAAACCTGTGGTGCCGTCATTAGGCGTCCAGTACGTGAAATACAGAAGTGCGGTGGCGCCATAAGCGAGCGCGGTATTGGCCTGCCAGCGCAGGTCCGCTTCGCCGGGATTGGGATAAGATCCATGCGGGGTCATTAGAAAAATATCTCCGAAGGGGACATTATGTTTCAATGCCTGTCGGCGAATTATTTCAAGATTGTCAAAATATTCCGGCCGCTCGGTGCCATTATCAAGAATGGCGTAGTGATCGAAAGAGAGCAGCTTGGGCTTCACAATATCCAAATACTTCTCCACATGCTCCTCATAATTGGAAGTGCCCAACGCCCATAGCGGAGCATAATTGGGATATAAATTGATAAAAGGCAGGTGTTGTGGATCGTGCTTGAGCAGGTATTGATTCACTGCCCCGAGCATTGGAAAGGCGCCTGCCCCGGGTTCGTCGCCAAGGAAATATCCGCCGGTTGCCGGATGTCCGGCATAGTCCTTGAGCACAGCATCAAGGTTGGTGGTAAATGCGGGGTCTTGTGGTCCTTTGGCCATCAATCTCGCATCGTAAAGAATGTATTTCAGTCCATGCTTTTGGCAGGCTTCCAAGATGGCTTTCGTCTGCTCGGGTGTGGATCCATTACATGGAATCATCGCGTAATTAAAATGGCACTCGGCCACTTCCGCATACCGCGCATTCATGTCCGGTCCCGGCGGTGGACCGCACCAGTAACTAAGGATGAATTCATTCGCATGGGCCGTCATCCATGGCAGCGACAACAATAAAAGAAACAACGTTCGCAATAATACAGGCATGGCAGTTAGAGAATCAGACCAATTCTTTTATTCATTCGAAATTGAATAATTCATTCAATGGCAGGCAGTTCCGTCTATTGAAAATTAAGCATATGGTTTTAATTTGTACGTAGAGACCGAGGCAGTAACGGTTTTGCTCCGGCCAATAGATTAAAACCGCGAATTGAATGAGGCGATTATGAATACGAAATTAAAAATACCAGATCCCGCAAAGGCGAAGGAATTTTTTGAGGACAAAATGACTTTTACCACGGGACCGGTGGAATTGGATCGGATGATCAAGGCGCACGAAAATATCAATGTCGTTGATGTCCGCGCGGAGGAAGATTATCAAAAGGGCCACATTCCTGGCGCAATCAACCTGCCCCACGACAAATGGAGCACCTTGGAAGGTCTAAGCAAGGACAAGGCGAATGTTTTGTATTGTTACACCCAGGTTTGCCATCTCGCGGCAACGGCTGCTTGCGAGTTTGCAGCCAAAGGCTTTCCCGTCATGGAAATGGAGGGCGGGTTTGAAGCGTGGAAGGAGAACGACCTGGAAGTTGAAAAGGCCCATCACGATCGAATGTTTACATTTAGACACTGAATTTCTGCGACTGGGAAAATCTGTCGGCATTACATTGATGTGTAATCAGTTCTGAGTGGAATTGTCTGCGCAAAATGAGTATGACATTTCCATGAACCGATTTTTTTGTTCTCTTTTTCTCCTCATAGGAGTTTTAGCTGCGCCTTTTGCGTCCTATGCCGACAAGGTGGATGAACTCGTTGAGAAGGAAATGAAGGCGCATCAAGTCGCCGGGCTTTCATTGATGGTGGTGGAGAATGGCGCGCAAACCAAAATCAAAGGTTATGGTGTTGCGAACTTGGAATGGAACGTGCCGGTGGACAAGGACACGGTTTTTGAAATTGGATCGATTACCAAACAGTTCACCGCCGCGTGCATTCTTTTATTGGTTGAAGATGGCAAGCTCTCCGTTGATGACAAGATTTCCCAGCATCTCAAAAATACACCTGCAGCCTGGTCCAATATCACCGTGCGACATTTGTTGACCCACACTTCGGGCATTAAAAGTTATACCGGGCTGGATGGTTTTGAGTTTACCCGGCATCTGACGCAGGAGGAATTTATCAAGAAAATTGGCACACATCCCCTCGCCTTTCAACCCGGAGATTCGTGGGCGTATTGCAATACCGGCTACAGCCTGTTGGGCTACATTGTTGAAAATGGCAGCGGCAAAAATTATTGGGAATTTATTCGTGAGCGGATTTTTCAGCCTTTGGAAATGACCTCCACCACGAGTCGCAATCCGGGCGTGATTGTGCCGCATCGGGCAGCCGGTTATGAATTGAAGAACCATAAACCGATCAATCGTGATTACGACCTAACCGATATTTTCTCTGCGGGAGCAATTATTTCAACGGTAGTGGACATGGCGAAGTGGGATGCAGCGCTTGATGGCGAAAAGCTTTTGAAAGAATCCAGCAAGCAACTCTGGTGGACACCGAACAAACTTAACGATGGAAAAATAAAGAACTACGGATTCGGCTGGTATTTAGATCCACTTGATGGACATAAAAATATAGCGCATGGCGGGGCGACCTCCGGTTTTTCTGCAACAATTCAGCGGTTTCCTGATGACAAGTTGAGCATCATTATTCTCACCAACGCCGATGAAACCGGGCTGGCCACGTCGATTGCTAAAAAAGTAGCGAAGCTTTACTTAAAAGAAGAAGTAACTAAAAAGTAATCGCCTACGGATGGGCCGAAGGTTTTGTGCTGCATTCGTTGCCCTGCTTGCTACAATGCTCTTGATTGAATGGAGCTGATTCAACTTATGTAGCAACCGCGCAGAACCCGCTGGTCGGGCCCGCGCCTATTGTAGGCCGCCTGGTGTTCGACCATTATGTCCTTCGTTTTGAATCAGAGCAGATAACTTTCGAAATACCTTACAGCGAGCTCAAGCTTCTTTTGGAAAAGGGAGACGACGAAGAAATCCTCACCTTTGAGCATACGAAGGAAACGGGATGGATCATCCGGACTCTCGATTTGGAGGCGACCAGGAATCACGCCTTCATCACCACCAATCATCTGCGATTGCAATGGAAGAAACTTACCGGCCGGAATAATTTGCGTCGGGCGATAATAGCCACTTGCATCTTCCTGGCTGCCTTCATGCTGATTGGGCTGGTGATGTCGTGGGTGGGCGGAAGAATGGTAATCCATCTGGTAAATCAAATCGCGCCGGAGAAAGAGAAGAGCCTGGGTGATGAGGCTTACAACCAATACAAGAGCAGACTTCCCGCATATGACAACCCAATATTGATGGATCGTCTAACCAACGTGTACGCTGAATTGCAAAAGGGCCTGCCGAATACCAATTTCATTTTTGACTTTCATCTGGTGGACCAGGAGTTGCCCAACGCGGGTTCGTTGCCCGGCCACGTTTTTGTCAATCGCGGCCTTTTTGATTTAGTCAATACGCCCGAAGAATTGGCCGGAGTTCTGGCCCATGAGTTCGGCCATATCCAGCGCAAGCACACCTTCCGTTTGATTATTTCCCACGAAGGTCCTGCTTTCGTTCTAAAAACTTTTCTGGGCAACCGTGATGGTGTCCTGACCAGTATCGCCCAAAATTCACAGTTAATCGTTGGACGAACTTTCACCCAGGAATACGAACGGGAAGCGGACGATGCGGCTTGGGATTATTTGGTGGCGGCCAACATTAATCCGCGCGGGTTGATTGATATGCTTGAAAAATTTAAGGATGAGGAAACGCGACGTGAGTTAAAACCCGGAATGCTCAGCACTCACCCGCCCACTTCGGAACGAATCAAGCGGCTGGAAGCACGTTGGAATAAACTACCGAAGAAGACAGGCTTCTTCGAATTTCCCGGGCCGGGGCACTGGTAATCAGCTTGCTTCTGGAAGCGGAATGGCATCAGCCGCTTGTTGCTTCTTCTCCAATAGCGTCGGGAAGAATTCTTCCGCCACCATGTAGCCCACACAATTTGGCGAGGCACAACGGCAGGGATTGTCTTTATAATCCACCAGATCGTAATTGTAATTAAAAGTGATTTCTTCGCCCGCTTTGATATCACGGCAGGCCACAATCCAGATGCGTCCTTCGTCGTCCAGCGCCTCGCAGTTCGGCGAACAACTATGATTCAGCAGGCGGGCCGGGTTCCAATCCACATTGCCATCGAGGTCGAATTGATCATCGAGGGTAAAGATAAAGGGATTTTCCAATTCGCATTGCCGCAGCGATTCCGCCTTATCAATTTTTCGCCCGACGTATTCAACCACGTTTGTCTCGTTGGGAATATCCACCCGCGCAAAGCCGCCCGTCCCATGGATGGGCGAGTTTCTAAAATCGACTAATTCATTTAATGGCATCACAAGACCCTTAATATACACACAAACTCTGGTCAAAGTTCAATGCTGATTGGAATTTATTCTCTCATAAAGAATCATTTACTTGTTTACCATTCGCGTGAACCTTAGAATGCGAATCAATAAATTAGCCACCGCATGATGCGTAAATCGATTTTTCGACACTTGTACGTCCAGGTTTTGGTGGCAATTGTCATTGGCATCTTCGTCGGTCATGAATTTCCCAAGTTCGGAGTCGAGATGAAGGTCCTCTCGGATGCCTTTATCAAGCTTATCCGCATGATGGTGGCCCCCATCATTTTTACTTCAGTCATAGTGGGAATAGCCGGTCTGGGGAGCCTGAAGCGGGTTGGGCGCATTGGTCTCAAATCATTTATCTATTTCGAGGCCATGACCACCCTGGCCCTGGTGATCGGTTTTATCGTGGTGAAAGTGTTTCATCCCGGCGATGGGGTCAATGCAGACTTATCCAAATTAAACCCGCATGATACCCAGACTTACGTCACAAAAGCCCATGAGATAACGGTGACCAGTTTTTTTCTGAATATCATTCCAAAAACAATGGTGGGCGCTTTTGCCGAGGGCGAAATTATCCAAGTGCTTTTCATTTCCGTTTTTTTTGGAATTGCACTGGCTTCACTGGGTGAATCGAATAAGCCGATCGTAAACGCATTGGAGCAAGTTTATCACGCACTGATGAAGATGATTGCCATCATCATCAAGGTCGCCCCGCTCGCGGCTTTTGGCGCCATTGCCTATGCCATTTCCCACTTCGGCATACAATCGATTCTCTCCATGGGGAAATTGCTGGCCTCCGTCTATCTCACCTGCATTTGCTTTGTCGTTTTTTGTCTTGGTCTTTTGTTGAGACTCAACGGCATCAGTCTATGGAAATTTCTTCGCTATATTCGCGAGGAAATTTTCATCGTGCTGGGCACCGCTTCTTCCGAACCGGTTCTTCCCCGAATGATGGCGAAGCTGGAAAAACTGGGCTGTTCCAAGCCGGTGGTTGGCCTGGTTTTACCGGCAGGATACACATTCAATCTGGATGGCTCTTCCATCTATTTGACCTTGGGAGCACTTTATATTGCTCAAGCCACCAATACCCATCTGACTTTCTGGCAGGAAATCACCATTTTGGCAGTTTCCATCGTCACTTCCAAAGGCGCAGCGGCGGTCGTCGGCAGCGCGTTCATTACCTTGGCGGCCACGCTTTCAGCAATTGGAACAATACCCGTGGAAGGGATGGTGCTGATTATTGGAGTGGATCAATTAATGGCCTCGGCCCGGGCCACGACTAATCTGATTGGCAACGGCACTGCCACCATTGTGATTGCGAAGTGGGAGAAAGAATTTGATGAGAAAATGGCTGAAGCGGTGTTGAATAATCCCAACCCCGTCAACGAAGTTCCTGTTGCAGCCCAACCGGCGCCCATCCTACCGTTGGAAGACATCAACAAAAGTTGAAGTTCGCGCTCTTGCGACTATTCCTCGCGCACGTAAACGTAATAAACGGCCGCACCGAAAATCGCCAGCACAAGAGTCAAAGTTCGCCAGAAGAATTTATCTTCACGGATGACTCCGCAATCAATCAGGATCACGCGCAAGCCGTAGAAACCATGCAGTAGAAAACAAAGCAGCAGGGCGATATCGATGGCGGAGTTAAAATGTATTCGCTTGCTTGAACCGAGCCAGTCGGGAAAATAGACCTTACCTTTCGCCGCCCAACCGCTGTAAATCTTTAGTGGAATGAGCAGAAAGAGAACAATGGCGCTAATGCGTTGCGTGAGCCAGGCCCAAGTTCCCCGGTAACTTTGGAAGTGTTTAATTTTCACGCGACTCCCATTTTTTTGAGGATGTCGGCAGTCCGTTTCTCCGCTTCCATTTGCACATCCCGCTGCAAATTATTGCCGTGGGCATCAATCCCAACCGTCAGCGGGCCGAATCCGTTAAAGCGAATCTGCCAGATGCACTCAGGCATTAAATCTTCCCAATAAACTTTTTCAATTTCTTCGATCTGCAAAGTCTCCAAGGCCGCAGCGCCGCCGGTCACCGAAAGATAAACTGCTCCGTATTGCGCCATGAGTTGCGCGCTTTTATCGGAGAGACCGCCTTTGCCCAGAATGGCCCGCACGCCGTGATCGCGGAGCAGAGCTTCGGTGAAACGATCCATGCGCATGCTGGTGGTTGTACCGATGGAAACGGGTTCGTAGCGGCCAGGCCCAAGCTTGCGGACATTCGGGGCGGTGTGCAACAAAGCGGCACCATGCCAATCGACGGGTGGAGGCACATTTTTATCAAATACGCGGATGAGATTGCCATCGCGGACGCCGAAGATCACGCCGTCCAGAGTGACTGAATCGCCAACCTTAAGTTGTCGCACGTCGGCTTCGCTAAGAGGAGTCTTTAAACGATAATCGGCCATGTGAAATTAGAATCCGAGTTCAACGCGGCCATCAGCCCAGACTTTGGCGCGACGCCGTTCCGCGCGCCAGCATTGCATGTTCACGGCCACGGGATTGCAGGTGATATGCGTCCAGGCGGATTCGATATGAACCGCGAGCGCCGTGGTTTCGCCGCCCAAACCTTGCGGCCCGATGCCGGTCTGGTTGATGGCTTCAAATAATTCTTTTTCCAGTGCGGCAATCTCTGGGTCAGGATTGGGAGAACCGAGTGGACGGGTCGTCGCCTTCTTGGCGAGGGTCATGCAGAGATCGGAGGAACCGCCGATGCCGATGCCAACAATGGTTGGCGGACAAGGCTTGGCACCCGCGCCTACCACCTGCTCCATTACGAAGCGTTTGATGCCATTAACGCCGTCCGCTGGCACCAACATTTTCAAGGAGGACATGTTCTCTGAACCGGAGCCTTTGGGCATGAAAAGAATATCGAGAACATCCGAGTCGGCCACGAAATCGTAGTGAATAATTGGGATGCGCTCACCAGTGCTGGTCTGGCGGTTCTCGCGTTTCAGCGGAGAGACGATACTCGAACGCAGAGGATGTTCGCGCGTGGCCCGTTCAGTGCCGCTTACAATTGCTTTGCTGAGCCGCGAGCCATCCAGTCGCATGTTGCCGCCAATCTCCACCCAATAAATGGGAATGCCGGTGTCCTGACAAACAATCATGTCCTTGGTTCGGCCAAGTTCGATGGATTGCAGGTAATGGGAGAAGATGCGTTTGGCCACTTCTTTGGTTTCGCGACTGGCCGCCCGCTTGACCGCTTCCACCACATCGGGCGGAATTTCCTTGAGCGATTGGATGTAAAGATCGCGGCAGACGGTTTCGATCAAACTGTAAAAATTTTCGGGAACTTCCATGGAGAGCTAAAAATGACGCCGGAGTGGCGGGTGAACCAGCAAATTTTTATTCATTTTCAATACGCACATCTTTTTAGCAAGAGGAGCGATTTTGATTGTAGGTGGCGCTAAAGTGTTTGCAACAAACTTTTGCGGTGAAGCAGAGTGAAACCTAAGTAGCTTGCGTGTCTGAGTCATTTTCGCGGGTTCATTTCTTTAAAACCGTTTGCATCTGATGTTTCGTTCTCTGCATAATAGGGCATGCTTAAAGTTACGCTCAAAGTGCATCGCTTCACGCCGGAAAGCGATAAAGCTCCGCACTTTGAAACCCATGAAGTTGAAGTGGGCGAGCGCGCCAGCATCCTGGACGCGCTGTTTGCGGCCCAACGCGCAGCAGCGCCCGACCTGGCATTCCGTTTTTCCTGCCGCGTCGGCATGTGCGGTTCCTGCGCGATGGTGGTGAATGGTCGCGAACGATTGACGTGCAGCACATTGGTCAAGACGGTGGGGACGGAACTCCGCATCGAACCGTTGCGCAATGTGCCAGTGGTGCGCGACTTGGCAACGGACTTGAAACCTTTCTTCGATGCGTATCAACGTTCCCTGCCCCATTTGGTTCCGCGCGAGGGCTTGAAAGATTTTGAAGTTATTCCCGAGGAAAGCGCCACGGGTAAATCCATGGACCATCAGCCGCAATGTATTGATTGCGGTTCCTGCTATTCCGCCTGTTCACTGGTTACATTGCATCCGCGTTATCTCGGGCCAATGGCGTTGCATCGCGCCCTGACGCTCGTGCTTGATCCGCGCGATGCGGCGCGTGAGCAACGCATGGCCATGGTGGCGGGTGAAGCGGGGGCGTTCCGCTGTCATACACTCGGTAACTGCCGTGATGTTTGTCCGCGCGGTATTTCGCCCACTGCTTCCATTGAGCGGTTGAAGAGAATTTCGGTGGGCGACCAATTTCGGGGATTTCTTTCAATGATTTTTGGTCCGGCAAAGAAGCAGTGAAGTATGACCGAGCAACTGACAACTGACATTCTGATCCTTGGCACTGGTGGCGCAGGCTTAATGGCGGCATTACATGCCCATTGGCGCGATCCCAACGTGGAGGTCACGCTAGTTTCGAAAGGATTGCTCGGCAAGAGTGGTTGCACCCGCATGGTGCAAGGCGGTTATAATGTGGTGCTCAATCCCAAGGATTCGGTCCAGGCACATTTTGAAGATACGGTGAAGGGCGGCGGGTTCATCAATGACCAGGATTTGGCATGGACTCTGGTGAATGACGCGCCACGCATTGTGCTGGAACTGGAAAATAAAATCGGCTGCCTGTTTGATCGTTCGCCGGATGGACGGATTCATCAGAAGGCATTCGCAGGTCAAACTTTTGATCGTACGGTGCATAAAGGCGATTTGACGGGCATTGAAATCATGGCGCGTTTGCGCGACCAGGTGTTGCACACCGGCATTCGTTGCCTGCAAGAGACGCGGGGGTTGGAATTGCTTACCACGGCGGACGGGAAGCGGGTGATTGGCGCGGTGCTGCTCGATATCCGGCGCGGGGTTTACATTACGGTGCGTTGCAAGGCAGTCATTCTCGCGACGGGCGCGGGACCGTTGATGTATCAGCGTTCGGCCTGTGCGCAGGAAAAGACGAGTGATGGTTTGGCCATGGCTTACCGAGTCGGCACGCATCTCATGGATATGGAGATGGTGCAATTTCATCCCACAGGACTGGTCGTGCCCGGCTCGCGGCTGAATGGCGCGTTGCTGGAAGAAGGCTTGCGCGGCGCAGGAGCACATTTGTTCAATGGCAAAGGCGAGCGCTACATGCAGAAATACGATCCTGAGCGTCAGGAACGCTCGACACGCGACCGGGTTTCGCGTGCCGGTTACATGGAAATTGCTGATGGACGCGGCACGGAGAACGGCGGCGTGTGGTTGGATGTTTCGCATCTGGGCGCGGAATTTGTGGAAAAGAATTTTGTGGGAATGCGAGATCGTTGTTTGCGCATTGGCGTGGATTTGGCACGGGAGAAAATCGAAGTTTGCCCGACCGCGCATTTTAACATGGGCGGTGTGCGGATTAACCGGGATGGGTTTAGCAATCTTACGGGGCTATTTGCGGCAGGTGAAGATTCAAGCGGCGTTCATGGGGCGAATCGTTTGGGCGGCAATGGGGTGGCGGAATCGACGGTGTTTGGCGCGCGCGTGGGTGATACTGTTGTGCAATGGGTGAAAGACGCAGACCTCACGGAAATTCAGAACGAACAAGTTAACCAGGCAGTGGAAACAGCGGATGCTTTTCTGGCGCGGGATAAGGGAGAGAATGTCTTTGCGTTGCGCGAAGAATTGGGAAAAGTCATGTGGGACCGCGTTGGCATTGTGCGGCATGGCGATAAGCTCAAGCGGGCCATCCAAGAGATAGCTATGCTGCAAGAACGCACGAATACTGTCGCTGCCAAGGGTGGTCGCAAATTCAACCTGGGTTGGCAACAGGCATTGGACATGCGGAATTTGCTTACCGCTGCTGACTTAATTGCGCGGAGTGCATTGATGCGCGAAGACAGTCGGGGAGCGCATTATCGTGAAGATTTTTCCACGACTGATAATGCGAACTGGCTTAAAAATATTTATTCCGCCCGTAATGACGATGGACTGAAGATGTGGACTGAATCAGTGAAGTTGGATCGATTGAAGCCATAGTCTTTTCTTAGTCGGAACAGAGGGGTTAATCTACGTATCCCAATCAACTTACTTCTGTTTCAAAGCAGAAAAATTGTCATTCCACTTGCCTCTGCAAATTCGCGACACATAATCCTGCGCTTTATAATTTATGAGTAACGCACCTATTCGAGTCGCTGTCACCGGGGCCGCTGGAGCCATCGGTTATTCCCTTTTGTTTCGCATCGGAACCGGAGAACTATTTGGATCTAATCAGCCGGTCATTCTTCATCTGATTGATATCGAACCCGCCCTGCCCGCGTTGCAAGGTGTTGTAATGGAGTTGGAAGATTGCGCGTATCCCATGCTCAAGGGAATCGTGGCCACCGCCAACCTTGATGAAGGGTTTAAAGGAATTAATTGGGCATTATTGGTAGGCAGCGTGTCACGTAAGGCAGGGATGGAACGCAAAGACTTGCTCGGTATCAATGGAAAGATTTTCACGGGTCAAGGCCAAGCGATTCAAAAAAATGCGGCTAGTGATGTGCGGATCCTAACTGTTGGTAATCCATGCAACACCAACTGCCTCATTGCCATGAGCAATGCGCCAGAAGTGCCGCGGGAACGTTGGTATGCCATGACCCGGCTTGATGAAAACCGCGCGCGCCTGCAACTCGCCCGCAAAGCTGGAGTGGATATAACCACCGTAAGTAACATTGCAGTTTGGGGCAACCATTCGGCCACGCAGTATCCTGATTTTTATAATGCGAAGATTGGCGGCAAGCCAGCCACCGAAATAATCAAAGATGAAGCGTGGTTGAAAAACGAATTTATTCCCACAGTGCAACAACGTGGTACAGCGGTAATTAAAGCTCGCGGTGCGGGCAGCGCGGCCAGTGCGGCCAATGCCATTATTGATAGCGTCCACTCCATTACCACAGCAATACCTTCCGAGGATTGGCACAGCCTTTGTGTTTGCTCAGACGGAAGTTATGGAATCGAGAAAGGACTGATCTGCGGCTTCCCAGTGAGAAGCAATGGAAACAAAACAGAAATCGTCCAAGGATTATCGGTGAATGAATTCAGTCGAGCGAAGATTGACGCCACTGTAAATGAATTGAAGGAAGAAAAGACAATGGCTGCCGAGCTTGGACTGATTCCAAAGTAGTCTCCTAACTGCTTTTACCTCCCGTATTTAAGACGAAAGAACCATTTAAATTCACAACTTTTCCAAGTTGTTGAATATCAAATGTTCTTTGCGGTCTATACCCCACTAACGCAAACATAGTTTGAGTCGTAAGTTGTTTTCAACGAAAGGCAAACACTAATGAAAACACAAATCATCTGTACAACTCTAATGGCAATCGGTCTCGTCACTGGCTGCCAGCGTTCCGACAACATGGGAGGCACGGGCAATGCCTCGGATTCAACTGTGGCGTTGAATCGGGAAGAGCGTCATGTCGGCCCCAAATTGAATGAGTTGCCTGCGGCAGTTCAGGCAACCATCAAAGAACAGGCTCCAAACGGAACTGTCGCTGACATTGATAAACAAACCCGTTCGGGACAAGTGGTTTATGACGTCTCGTTCAAAGATAAGGGTGTCAATCCCAGCATCAAGGTGGCCGCTGATGGAACCTTGGTAAAGAGTGACTTGGGCAAAGCCGATAATGCCAATCTCCTACCCGCTGACTCTGCTGCGGTGCCGACTGGAAATGGCAAAGGCCCAATCATTGGCACAACCATGAAAGACCTGCCGGTGGCTGTCCGCCAGACCATTATGGAAAAGGCTCCCAACGCCGAAGTAACTGACATCGACAAGAAAACCCGTGATGGTCGTGTAACGTATGAAGTCACATTCAAAGATACCGGAAAAAATCCGAAGATGCTGTTGAATGAAGATGGTTCCGTCGCGGAAGACTTGCACAAATAATTAGAGCGATTGCTCCAATCAAAGCGCCGATTCCCAGGAATTGGCGCTTTTCAATTTGACGGCTGAGGAAATCATTTCTCCAACAGACGGTAATAACGATTAGCTGAATTGGTAAAAGCATCCTCCATGAGCAGGGAACCATTCGTAATGGAGAGTGCGTTGGTGATAACAGTCCAATTAATCAAATTGGTGCTGATTAACACTTCGAAATGGGGGATGTCGTTAGTCGTCAGAAACGCGCCCCCATCCGCATCATTCATCAGCAAGCGAAGTTGGCCGCCGGGCAGCAGCACAGGCGAATCCAACCGGTCGGCCACCATGATATGAATCAGGGCATTGCTGCTCTGGAGATTGGCACCGGTGTTGGTCAGCACCACCGAATACGCTCCAGAATCAAGGCGCGTGACATTATTGAGGGTCAGCGTCGGACTGGTCGCGCCGGGTTGATTGGTGCCATTCTTTTTCCACTGGTAAGTGATGGGGGTGTTTCCAGAAGCTCCGACCGCCAAGGTTATATTGGTGCCGCCAATAACGGTTTGATTACCAGGCTGGTTGGTGATGACCAAAGGGTTCACGTATCGGTGCATCGCCCAACCGGAGGCGTAACCCAGGTTAGGACTGAGAAATCGGATGCGGTTGATGTAGCGCGTATCACTGTAGCCAGCCGCCGACCAAGTGACACCGCCATCGGTGGTATGCAGAAAAGTGCTTGAATACGGGGGAGTACTGGAACTAGCGCCTCCAATCCAGCCTTCATCAGGAGTGACGAAAGCCAATCCCTGCAAATAAAAATCCGATCGGCCGACGGAAGATACTGGTATGCCGTTGGAAACCCAGTTATTCCCGCCATCGACGGTTTTGTAGAACACGAACGAGCTGTAAGCTCCGTTCTGTTGCAGCGCCACATAACCGACATTGGTGGAAGGCCAGGAAATTTTCCAGAAATAGCAATTAGAAATGGTGGTGGTCACCACCGGCGTCCAGGTATTTCCTCCATCGGTGGTTTTGGCGATGCGGCCGTGATAAGGAGGATTCCCACTGGCACTATATTGATTGGTATCCATCCCCACCACCCAGCCATTGAGCGGGTCTTTGAAATAAATATCCATGATGCCGTTCATGACCCCCATCGCGGTGAGATTGACCATATTCCAATTGGTGCCGCCATCGGTGCTGCGGATGACGAAGGCCGGACCGCGCACCCGACCGGCGCCGTAGACATGCTGGGAATCGAGCACGAACATCGCGCAGAGTCCCTTCATGCCGGCTTCGGCAAATCCCGGGACATTGGACCAGGTGAGGCCGCCATCGAACGAACGGTACATGACATTCGTGTTTGACACGTTGCCGTCGTAAGAGCCCACGCCGAGGTTTCCAGCAAATCCCACCTTCGGATTCGCAAAAGTAACGGAGCGAAAATGCGTGCCAGCCACCGTAAGACTGGTTGTCCAGGTGACACCCCCATTGGTGGTGCGATATACGTTGTTATTCTGTGAGCACCATCCATTGGTGGTATCCGTAAAATAAATATCATCGTGACGGACACTGGGACTGCCAGGAAAATTGGCGATCTGCGACCAGGGCGAAGTTTGGGCAAAAGCAGAGCTTGCGGCGAGCCCGGTGCAAAAGAGGAATAACAAAAGAAATTTAGGGATCATACAACGATATTAAGCTTTAGCACAACTGATTGTACCCAGCCAAGTTTATTAACTAACTGTGTAACTTACTCACTAACAAGCAAGACTGAGAGGAACTGAATGGCTGATATAATGACAGATGTTCAGGAGCTCCGGGTATTGGAAATCGATAAAGAATCCAGTCATCCAGAACTAGGCCTTTACCCCAATAGAAATTGATACTGTGCTGCTTGATTTTCTTCATATGAAAGGGTGTACCATGAAATATTTATTTCTCAGCCTCATGGCAGTAACTATTATCGGCAGCGGTTGCGTAGAACGAAGAGTCGCGACAAAACCAGCGGTGACGGTAGCGGTAAACCCGCCGGTTGTTTATACCACCAACAGCCCCGGCACAAAATTTTCCCTCCTTCCGTCGGCAGTCCAACGAACCATTAGTTCCCAGGCGGGGAGCGCCGAGATTAAAGACATTAACAAAGTGACCGGTGCAAACCGTGAAATATATGAAATCAGGTTCCGTGATCCTGCGTTAAACCCGACTTTGTTCGTGGGCGAAGACGGCTCACTCATCAACACGGGGTCACGCGGATATTACTCCGGCGCACCCGGCGAATTTGGCGGCACGAGCGAAGGCAATCAGTTGGGGGTTGCCAGCGGGCTTCCCTTTGCAGTCCAACGCACGCTACAACAACAATCTCCCAATGCCGTAGTCGTGGATGTGCAAAAATCCCGGCATACTCTTTATGAAATCACTTTCAAGGATCCCAATTTGAATCCGAAGATGCTGATTACTGAAGATGGGACTATCCTCAGGCCGACCCCATGAATACATTTTTTTACCCTCACCTTGTACTACGAAGAGTTTTCTGGCCGATTTCGTTACTGTTACTTGGACTCCTGGCAGGTTGCACCGCCACGAGAAATGACACTTGGAATAGTCGGGTGGGAAGTTATGGGGTGAAGCAAGCGCTCCTTGATTTAGGCCAGCCGGAGAAAGCCACGATGATGCCGGATGGCACCCAAGTTGGGGTATGGTTGATCCGCTCGGGAACGCGGTCTTCATTGTTTAACCATTGGGGCCCTACTTTCAGCGGGCGGTCATTCGATTATACATTTCTTCCACGGGATGCCCCACAAGTTCCCGATGAATATTTGCGCTTGTTATTTGCACCCGACGGAAAACTGGTGGCATGGGATCATAAATTTAGCTGACCAGTTCATTTGAGATTAAGAAATTAGTATTCATTAAAGCGGTACTTTCAAATGTGCCGCTGTGACTATGTATCGCGAGTTGCCGAACCACTTCAATTTTGTATTAATTATGTATGAGCCGAATGGTTTCAATTCTATGCGGACTGGTTTTGCTGGCGGGCTGTAGCACCACCCCATTGGTTAATTGGGATAGCCGCATTGGGAATTATACTTATCAAGAGGCTACGGCGGACTTGGGACCGCCTGAACGTTCCACAACTTTGAAGGATGGATCAATCGTGGCTGAGTGGGTCACGCGGCGCAGCACGCCGGGAACGATTGGCATTGGTCAAACCGGTGATATACACACGCCGCCATTCTGGGCCAACCCGCTGCCGAACACCTTTCGTCCCACACCCGAACAGCATCTTCAGTTGACGTTTGGTCCGGATCGGCTACTGACAAGGTGGCAACGGTTCGAGGTATAAAAAACCAACAGCTTCAAGGGACGTTCGGAGCACCAGGAGTCGGATTACTTGATAATATCCAATCGGCACTATCGTCATGTGTATCGGCACCATTTGGAAAGCGCGCCAGCGAACGATTATCAGTGTTGGAATCCACGACCGAGGAAGACAAGGGAGAGCCGTCCACAAGATTATAGGTCCCGGGGGCGTTGGTAATTACGGCACTGGTAATGGGCCCTTCGTAGGAAAAAGCGTCAAGGACTGTGTGTGAGGCAACGTGAAACAAAGCCACACCATCAGGCGCGCCGTTTTGAATATTATTTTCGCTATTACTGAAACGAAACACTTTGGCTCCGGGTGCCACACTAACGGCATTGTCCGCCACCACTAGATATTGGCCCGGAGTGAGGCTGCCCGAAAGGTTGGTGCGCAAGTATTCCAGATTATTTGCGCCATTGATTAGAACCACGGAAAAGCCAATCAAACTGACAGTATTCGTTGACCCATTATACAGCTCCACGAATTCACCGGCATCGGGGCTGCCCACGTTATCATAATCAACTTCATTGATGACTAAACCCTGATATTGGGCGAGATAAACTTGAACATTGGTAAGTCCATTGCCACTGCAATCCATTTGAGCATCGGCTGGATTGAGCGGATGCAGACAGGCAGGATGGTTCAGTTCATAAATATCAGCGATGCCATCTCCATCCAGATCGAGTGACTCTGTCTTGAGAACTTCCTGCACGCGATAAAATGCTGCCGATCCCACCAGATTGGTATCAGATAGTTGTCCGCTGATTCCGGCACCAAGGGCAAGACTTACGGGCGTATCGATATTGGTCAGGGTGGAGCCGCGATAAAGGACATAATACGAATTGGTGTTGGCCTCATGTTGAACTTGAAAAGGGCCAGTGGGATTGAGACTAAAAGAAGTGATTTGGAAGGCTGGCGAGGAACAGAGGCCGACCCAATAAACAAGTATGACCAGAAATAAAGAATAGCTCTGCTGGAATTTAAAAATAATTTTCGCCATAAGATCCTTAGGAAGTAAGGATGACCATACTAAAAACGGAGGCGGCGGTCAATTCAAGAGATGGTAAAGATTTGTGCTTGGAAGCGGACGAGGTTGAGCCGATAAAAGAGCGTTTATGAGAAAGACCTATTCGCGCCGTGAAATGCTGAGTTTGACCAGTAAGGCGGTAATTGCCGGAGCGTTTCTGCCCCGAGTCTCCCTGGCTGCTCCCCAAAAACCATCAACGACTTCTTCTGGCGTCGTTACTGGCGACCCCACAGGTAACGAAGTGGGCAATAAAGTTTTGGCGCAAGGCGGCAATGCGATTGATGCGGTGATCGCAGCCGCGCTGGCAACCTGCGTGGTGGCAGAAAGCAAATGCGGTGCAGGTGGATATGGCGGACACATGACCATCGCACTGGCGGGCGGCAAGAAGGTGACGAGCATTGATTTCAACAGCGTTGCGCCCGCTGCCGGTCGTGAGGATATGTTCACGTTGGAAAAGAACGGAAAAGTGCGCGGATATGCCAATAGTCGCGGTTGGCTGGCGGCCGGAGTGCCGGGGACATTGGCCGGGATGCAACTTGCCCTGGATCGCTATGGAACTAAATCATTTCGTGAATTGGCAGCCCCGGCGATTGCGCTGGCGAGGGACGGTTTCCCCTTGAGTGAAAGCATGGCCAACGCCATTCGCAGCAATGTTTCCAATTTAAAAATGTTTCCGGGCTCGGCGCAACTGTTTCTAAAAGAGGGAGAGCCTTACAAAGCTGGGGAAACATTTCGTAATCCTGACCTTGCCAAAATGTTCGAAACTCTCGCCGAACGAAATTCAGTGGAATCCTTTTATCGCGGTGACATTGCGGAGAAAATTGCCGCAGAATTCAAAAAGAATGGCGGCATCCTGACTGCGGAGGATTTGGCCAGCTATAAAGCCTGCGAAGTAAAGCCACTCGAATTGAAATGGAATGATTTTACAATTTATACCGCACCGCTGACCGCTGGCGGGCTGTCGGTCCTGCAGGTAATGGCAATTTTAAAGGCGCTGGATTGGGGCAAGCTTCCGACTGGCATAACCCGGAGTCATGCGCGCCTTGAGGCATTGCGTGTGGCATGGCGTGACCGCCTGGCTTTGCTGGGTGATCCGGAAAAGGTGAAAGTGCCAATAGACCACTTGCTCTCTGGTTCGTATGCCAAAAAAGTAGCCGAGGACGTAAAGCACGCGGTGAAAGC
Organism: Pedosphaera sp.; assembly: GCA_028293285.1. Lineage (GTDB taxonomy): Bacteria > Verrucomicrobiota > Verrucomicrobiia > Limisphaerales > Pedosphaeraceae > Pedosphaera. Next base: position 28,128 of record JAQGPC010000014.1, on the reverse strand, counting down.
GAAGAAGCCCTTGTCCCTTGACACTAAAAAGGAATTGGATGACGGAACGATGAATTTGAGCAGTGTGGATCGACACGGGAACATGGTTGCGATGACATTGACCCAAGGCGGTGCGTTTGGGTCGAAAGTCACGGTCGAAGGTTTAGGTGTGGTGTTAGGGCATGGCATGTCACGCTTTGAACCGCAGCCGGGGCATCCTAATTCCGTAGCACCCGGAAAACGCCCCTTGCACAATATGTGTCCAACGGTGGTGCTGCGAAAAGGCAAACCAGTAATGGCGGTGGGTGCGGCAGGTGGACGGATGATTCCCAATTCCATTTTCGATGTGCTCACGAATTATGTGGCCTTGGGCAAGACCATGGAAGAATCGGTGGCAGCTCCCCGTTGGAATAGCGAAGGCGATATGAACTTGAAATTAGAACGGGCATGGCCGGAGGCAGAGGCCGAATTTTTCAAGAGTCTTGGTTACAAAGTTGACTTTGGCAAAGGGGCATATGTCAGCGCTGTATCATTCGATCCGAAAACCGGCGAGGGTCGCGGAGCAGAAAGATAAGTTAATCTGCGCTCAACTAGACGAACCTAAGCTCGGATTGCCCAGCGAAGCTTGGCGGAAGAGGAACGCGGATTCGAACGAACTTCTTCGCGACTGGGACGAATCACATCGTGGACAATACTGGAATAAATTCCGCTTCGCTCACCTTCCTGAAAGGCTTTTTTGACACGGCGATCTTCGCCGGAATGGAACGTGAGAATAGCCACGCGGCCGCCGGGCTTGAGACAGGCGGGAAGATTTCGAAGAAAATTTTCGAGTGCGCTGAACTCGTCATTAACAGCCACGCGCAATGCCTGGAACACGCGACGGATGCTGGTTTCAACATCCTCCTTTGATCTTTGACCTGGCCGCGAGGCAAATGCCTGCCGGAGCACGCGAGCCAAACTGGTGGTGGTGGCAATTGGGTTTTGAGATTGTGCCCGAAGAATCGCCGGGGCAATGAGAGCGGCATGCGGTTCGTCCGCGTTTTCTTCCAGAATGTGGATCAATTCGCGCTCCTCAATTGCAGCAAGCAAAGCAGAAGCCGGGCGGCCGCGTTGGGGATTCATGCGTAGATCGAGCGGGCCTTCGTGCTTGAAAGTGAAGCCACGGGTGGGATCGTCAATTTGCATTGAAGAGAGGCCCAAATCGGCAAGGATCATGTCCACCCCTTCGATCCCCTCGGCAGCAAGCACTTGGGGCAGGCCGGCAAAGTTCGAGCGGCGAATGATTAGAGCGTTCGAAGGAATTCCTAATGCGCTCAGGCGGGCCTCAGTCTTGGGAAGTTCGATCGGGTCGGCGTCCAGTCCGACCAATCGTCCGCCCGGCTGAAGGGCACGCACAATTTCCGAAGCGTGGCCGCCATAACCCAGAGTGGCATCCACGGCAGTTTCGCCCGGCTTGGGAGCAAGTATTTCGAGGATTTCCCGGACACAGATGGGCCGGTGACTGCCAGCGGGAGTTTTCCCGCTTTCAATGACCTTTTGGACATCGTGTGCATAACGCTCGGGATTGAGTTCCTTATATTTCTCCGCGAAGCGTCGCGGATGCGTGCCCCGGTAACGAACGCGGCGTTTATGCTGAGGTGGCGGTGTTGAATCTGGAACCATACTGCTGCCATTAACATGAATCAGGCAGCAATAGTTTTCCAAAGGAAAGAGCTGCGTTCAAGCTATTGAATCAAGACCACGTAAAATAATCGATTCAAGGACAAATGCAGAGTTACTTGTCGGACTTTTGCGGAATGACGCTGATGTGACCGCTGCGTTCGAGACGGGCAAGTTTAACATCGCGAGGGTCATTTATCTGACCATTGAGCCGCAAATCCTCTAGGAGATCGTCTTCGGTAATATTGGTTTTTCGCATAGCCTGACATTTCAGCTCTCCGTTTTCGATTAATAATTCCTCTCCCCCCTTAATCAATCCACTAAATCGATGGGAACGGAAAGCGATGCTGCCAAGTAAGCGATGCAGACCAACCAAAACAAATCCGCCACCAATGGCTGGAAGAAAAGCGCCGGAACCGTTGATGACGCGGGCAAGCATGGAGGCAAGGATGAAACCAAGAATAACGTCGAAGGCGGATTTCTTGGCAAAAAAGCGCTTATCAGCCAACCGCACCATGATGAGCGCGAAGATGAATACAAGGATGCCGCGTAAGGTAATCTGGAAAAAAGTGAATTCCTTGGGTTCAAGATTGGCACCGATCAGTTCCTTAAATCCGTGATAGAAGCCTTCCATCATATCTTGCCCTTTCCCTTAAATCCATCTGGCAACGATGGATATCAGTCTCAATAGTTTACCATCGAATATCGATTCAGCAAAATATCTGCGAGGCACTAGGAAACGGAAGCGTGCTCGACGGCAATTGCTTCGGTTGGTGGTTGGGATTGGTCCTCCTTCGGCGCATCCACTACTTCATGATAAATGTCCGGGTAATCACGATTCAATTCTTCCACCAATCTTTCGGCTTCTTCTTTTTCAAAAAGCGTCGTGCCCAGGCCCACTCTTCCGTTTGATTTGGACGCCCAGTGAATTACGTAGGTTTTACTCATGGATAATTCTTACCACGTTGAAAACTGGAATGAATGGGGAGAAGCCCGAAGGTAGAAGCTATTTTTCCCTACTGCTGTAAAATAAATTAAAATTCCGCGTTTAATTTCAGCACAGAATTTAATTGCGGAACTCAATCAATGTCTCACCAGCAGTGGTTTTGGCCGCTTGGCCAGAGCCCAGTAACCGTAAACGACTTTAATCATGTCGCGAAATTCCTCAAAACTCGTCGGTTTGGTAAAATAAGAGTTTGCTCCGAGGCTGTAGGCGCGCTGGATGTCGGCCTCACGCTCGGAAGAAGTCAGCACGATGACGGGAATCAATGCCCCTTCTTGCAGGTTCCTGAACCATTCCAAAACTTCGAAACCGCCCTTGCGCGGCATTTTCAGATCCATCATGACAAGGTCGGGTTCAGGATAAGCATGCCGGTCACTATATCCGTCAGTGCCACCCAAATAATCGATGGCTTCCTCGCCATTAACGACGAATTGAACGGAAATCTCCATGCCCGTCTTTTTGAAAGCGCGCTGCAATAGAATTACTTCTTCGGCGTTATCTTCAACCACGAGTATTGTAAACGGCTCGCTTTGCATTCAATTCGCTCTATTAATGATGGCGGAACCCGCCTGTTTTAATTTATACGTTTTTTTGTTTTTGCAAGCTACTCCATGCAAAACAATTTTTAAAACTCCAGAGACAACTACAAAAATTCCGCCACAAACATCTCGACTCGGAATTACTAAAAAATTCTAGCTTGGACGGGATGGATGGATATAGGGTGTTCACCTGAATTTTGTTCGTTTATTAAACCCCGCCTACCTTCGTTTGCGATGCAGCCTCGCATATCCGATATTCAAAGTATAAGAGAGAGCCGCGATTCCGCAAGACCGGCAACTTAAAGAAAATATTATGCGCAACACACAAGCTGTATCGAATCATCGCAACGAGCGAATTGCGCGCCGCAATCGGCAACCGAAGCGCGACCGCGCCAATGAGGAAAAGAACCGTCGTAAAGCATTTGGGGGAGGTCAACCGAATGAATTGGGAGTCACCCAGGGACAGAATGGGGAGCAAGGGAATACAGTAGATCCACGCAATGCCAAACATTACGGGGACGCGGCCCATTAGAACCACATCCCCGCAATTGCTTATTCACCTGACATTGAAGCACTGGATCACCAATAATGCGATCCAAGTTTTGCTTCAAAAGCACTTATTGACTGCTCGGCGTAACGCTATTGGCATCAATGAATATTTGCTGGCCTTGCAACGCCTGACTGCTTCGTTCATCAAGACCCAAGCTGCTGATACCCGAGGATTGAGGAACCTGGCGAACCATGCCATTCAAAGCGACCCTTTGCCCGGAGGTCAAACCCGTGACCGGTTGAGCAGTTCGGACAAAGATAGCCGTCCCATCGGGAGCCATGATGGTAATTAACCGATCCCCAACTATTTGTTGGACCTTGGCACCGCTCAAATTTACCGACTGGCCAGCCAGCGAACTTTTATCCGATGCACTACTTAACTGGCTCAGTTGCGTGATGGCGGGGCTACCCCCTGCCCCACTCGATTGACCGGAGGTTGAGGGAGCGGCGCCAGAAGCTTCATTGGCCGAACTGGGAGCATTCGAGGCCTGTCCCTGCGCGGAACTCATCAAGTTGCTGGAAATGTTCACATTCTGCGGATTACCAATGGGAAACGCCTGCACATTTTCGCGGCGGACCTGATGTTGAACATTCACCGGCTCGGTGATTACCTGTCGGCGAACCACCACACTGCCAGCCGGAACAATTTCAGTTTGCACAATGGGTTGTTCCCTGGTCAGGTTAATGACCATTTCCCCTTGCTGGAACGGAGTTCCCAAGGAAGTTCCCTGGGGATTTTGTGCCGAACTGGACTGCGTCCCTCCGGTATCACTGCCGCTGAATTGCGGAGCCGCCCCCTGATTGGCATTTGCCTGAGCGTTTGCCGGCAGACGATCCACAGTCAGTGATTCGCGTCGAAGCTGGATCGGTTGGCTTACTGTTTCCGAAGTAACGGTCTTGCGAAGGCGAACACCACCGGCATTGATTTGCTGGGTGCCAACGCGCAATTGTTCCTGCTGTAGAGGAATGACAAGGTTCTGGGCGCTAATTTGTGCCGAAGCCGCCGCAGCTTGATCGCTGCTATAAGCCTGAGACGAACCGCTTCCGTATTGAGTTTGCGAACTGCTTCCCGTTCCGCCCATGGAACCGTACTCCCCGGATTGATCGGTCATGGCCAATGGAGCCTGATTTGATGAATAGCCGGCATGTCGCGTACTGGAGCAGCCTGCCGCCAGAACTGCTGTAGAGGCCACAATAAATGCGGTCTTTAGTTTATTTTTTGCATTCAGTGAGTTCATATGAATCCTTTTCAAAACGTTTGAATTATTTTTCTCCCTGTTTAAAACTAAAGTCTCTGTAAAAATGCGACAAAGGGGGTGACCACCCCACGGTTGAAATAGGAAGACCGGAGGCTTTTCAGGAACGGAGAGGCTTACACCGAAGAAATAGCCAATTACCAGCCGAATAAGTTCATTCCAGTTCGCTTGCCCATGAATATTAGGGAGTTAGAAGTCTTGAAACCTGCAGCTATCCCGTGCAAAACTTGAAGAATGAAAGTACCCCTGCGTGTTTTGCACCTGGAAGACAATCGGAGTTATTCCGAGTTGGTACAAGTAAAACTGGAGGAGGACGGGTTTAAGCCTCAGATGACTTGTGTGGAGACGCGGGAAGCTTTTGAAGCCGCACTAGTCCAAAATGATTTTGACCTGATCATTGCCGATTATCATCTACCGACTTATGACGGAATCAGCGCCCTGAAGCTGGCGCAGAAAGAACGGCCTGAGACGCCGATATTGCTGGTGTCAGGAACAATCGGTGAAGAGGCGGCCGTGGAGAGTTTAAAGGCCGGGGCTGCGGATTATGTTTTAAAACACTGGCCGGAGCGTCTGGTTCCAGCCGTGCGCCGTGTGTTGCGAGAAGGAGGGGAACGCAAAAACCGGCTGCTGGCAGAAGCCGCTCTGGCCCGGCGGGAAAGATATTTTCGAGCGTTGTCCGAGAACGCCCTTGATATTGTGACCATCCTGAATAAGGAAGGCCTCTTTACTTATAACAGCCTCTCGGTGGTGCGTGTACTTGGTTATACACCGGAGGAACTGAATGGCAGGAGCATCTTTGAATTGATCCATCCGGATGATTGCGCCAAAACACGTGAAGAGTTTGAACATTCCGTTCAAAATTCCAACACAACCACGACTTCTGAATTTCGGGTCAGACATCAAAACGGCACCTGGCGTTATTTGGAAACCGTTTGCAAGAGTCTGCTGCAAGAGGCGGATATTGCCGGCATAGTAGTCAATTCACGTGATGTCACTGAGCGGCATCGAATCGAACATTACAATACGGTGCTGTCGAAACTCGGCCTGAAGTTAAGCTCGGCTACTTCGGCGCCGGAAGCCGCAAAAATTATCGTGGAAGTGGCGGACGATTTATTTGGCTGGGACGCCTGCACTTTGAATTTGTATTCACCGGATGAGGACAAAGTTTTTCCAATTCTTACGATTGATACGATCCGGGGACAAAAGCTCGAGATTTCCAAAGCTGAGATTGATCAACAGCCCACGACTCGAACCCGCCGCATATTAAATAATGGGCCGGAGCTTATCCTGCGCAACGAACCATTGACGATGTCCGCGGATGGAATTCCCATTGGAGACAAGAACCGGCCTTCAGCCTCGCTGATGTTTGTTCCGATTCGGAACCGGACGCGCGTCATTGGCGTGCTTTCAATCCAAAGCTATCGGTTCCAGGCGTACGATGAAAAAGATTTGGCCGCCCTGCAAACACTGGCAGACTATTGCGGGGGCGCACTGGAACGGATTCGGGTGGAACAGGCATTGCGGGAGAGTGAAAAGCGTTTCCGTCATTTGTTCGAAGATTCGCCCGATGCAATTTTCGTAGAGGACGCCAATGGAATTGTGTTGGACGCCAACGTTGCGGCGGGACGTCTACACGGGGTTTCCCATAAGGATTTGATTGGCCGCCATGTCGCCGATCTCGTCCCACCTCAAAAGCGGGAACAAGCGGTGCAGGAGTTCAAGAAGCTGGTCGCGGGTGAATTGCGCCAGATTGAAGGAATTAGTTGGTCTGCCGAAGGCCGGGCCATCCCGGTGGAAGTAAGAACCAGCCGCATCGATTTTTCCGGCAAGCAGGCGCTGTTGCTGCATGTGCGGGATATTTCCGAGCGCAAACAGGCTGAAGAAGCGCTGAAAGGTTCGGAGATTCGTTTCCATTCCGTCTGGGAGAATTCAGTGGACGGCATGCGATTGACGGATGAAAACGGAACCATTGTGGCGGTCAACGAAGCTTTTTGCAAACTAGCCGGGATGAAGCGCGAGGAGTTGGAGGAAATGCCGTTTACGATGACTTATGCCGAGGGGGAAAACCTGGAACAAAAACTGGCGATTTACCGGCAACGTTTTCAAAATCGAACGGTTGAAAAAAGAATTGAGCGAAAGTTAACCTTCCGTTCCGGCAAAACCGTGCATCTCGAAGGAGCAAATTCATTTGTGGAATCGCGCGGGCAAAAGCCGCTCTTGCTGGGACTTTTTCGCGATATTACCGAGCAAAAACGCTTGGAGGAACAATTGCGTCAATCGCAGAAAATGGACGCAATCGGGCAACTGGCTGGTGGGGTGGCGCACGATTTCAATAACATATTAACAGTAATCCAGGGGCATGCCTCGCTGATGCGCAGTTCGGGGAAATTGACCGACTATATGATTACTTCAGCGGAGCAAATTGCCCAGGCGGCAGACCGGGCGGCTGGTTTGACGCGCCAATTACTCACGTTCAGCCGACGACAAATGATGCAGCCCAAGCTGCTGGATTTGAATGCCGTGGTCAGCAACATGACGAAGATGTTGGGACGCATTTTAGGTGAAGATATTACGCTGCAGTTCAATTATTCGCCCAATCTTCCATTGATCCATGCGGATGTGGGCATGATGGAGCAAGTGCTTTTGAACCTCGCGGTGAACGCGCGCGATGCGATGAAGGGCGGAGGCCAACTGAGTATTAAAATTCAGGGGACAGACCTGAATCCAGTCACCTCACGGGAGCATCCTGAAGGGCGCGTGGGCCGGTTCGTTTGCATGAGCGTGACCGACACTGGATGTGGAATTGAAGCAAAAAATCTAGGCCATATTTTCGAACCGTTTTTTACAACCAAAGAAGTGGGCAAAGGCACTGGTCTTGGCCTGGCGACGGTTTATGGGATTATCAAGCAGCATCAGGGCTGGATTGAAGTTTCGAGCAAAGTCGGAGCAGGAACCAGTTTTGACGTGTTCCTGCCCGCGAGCAAGGAATCCGTCAAGTCGTCCTCCGAGACTATTCCTGATGAACCTATACGTGGCGGGACGGAAACCATTCTTGTTGTCGAAGACGAACACGCGGTCCGTGATTTGGTCTGCAAAATTTTAACTGGGTGTGGATATACAGTGTTGGAAGCGGTTTCAGGCCTGAGAGCATTGGAAGTCTGGCAACAGCATAAAGGGCGGATTGATCTACTTTTAACTGATATGGTAATGCCGGATGGAATGACCGGACGCGATCTGGCAGAAAGAATCCAGGCCGAGCAGCCCAAGTTAAAAGCCATTTTTACAAGCGGTTATAGTTCTGAAATCGTTGGGAAAGATTTCATTTTGAAAGAGGGGTTGAACTTTTTGCAGAAACCTTATCACCCACAAAAATTAACCAGCGCGGTGCGTAAATGTTTGGATCAGACGCCGAATAATATGATTTAAGCTGTTGGCGGCTGCCAAAATCACACCTTTAACGTTACAGGCAGGTTTTACCTCAATACTCCTATATGCCTACGCCTGTAGTGTTTTTTATGGACATCTCAAGGGAAGGTATTTATTATCAAGACTCGAAGAACCTCCGAGGAGGTAGTAATTATGGCCAGATTGATCATCAAGTCCACGGAAAGTCCAGCTCAGGTGATTGAGTTAAGGACGGGACTGAACCGTTTTGGTCGTAGTGCTGATAACGATCATCTGGTCGTAGATCCCAGTGTTTCCGACAGGCATTGCGAAGTATTGGTGGAGGGAGATTTTGTTTTCGTCAGAGATTTGGGTTCCACCAATGGCACGTTCGTCAACAAGCAACCAGTAAAGGAAACGGCACTGTATACCGGCCAAGTGCTTCAGATAGGACCAGTGGAGATGATACTGGATGCGCCGGTGGCACACCTTTCTCTACCCGAGTTGCCCATCCCCCAACAACTGACGGTCACAACCACGCTGCTGCGGGACGGATATGCAGCCTGCTTGAATCATGGAGGCCGACATGCCATTTGGGAATGCACTGATTGCCATCGTTGTTATTGCGACCAATGCGTTCGCAAACTGCGGCGAGTGGGAGGGGCGTATATAAAACTGTGCGCTGCCTGCAGTCATCCCACCGAACTCAGTCCCTGGGCGGTGATGATGAAAAAGAAAAAACGTTCGGTTTTTGGCAAACTGGTAGGAAAAATAAAAAACAGTTTCAAAAACACGAAACAACTTTTTACCAGAAACGATTCGTTGCCTCCGCAACCTCCCGGCGCACAACCCCGGGCATAACCCGCCTGCCGCTTTGCTTCAGCTTAAATAAAAACCCCGGGGAGTTTAAATTTCCCCGAGGTGTTAGAGATTGAATTGTTATTCCAATTCAGATTTTACGGCTGGGTGCTTTTTTCGCTTGGGTTGCTGGAAGGCCCTGAGTTAAAGGTGCCACGACCATCCGGCTGGGTTCCGCTCTGCGGAGGATTTGCATCCGAACTGCTGCCCGAGCTGGAGGAACCGCCGCTTTCACTGCCGCCGGCAGGGATTCGCCCACCCACACCCGAACCTTGTACGCCATAGTGTGAATATATCCTTTGACTCCAGCCTGGTTGGCTGAAATCCGGCCAACTGGTCGCATCAAATGTTTGGGCGCTGCTCAGCTTTTGCTTGTCCACATTCAACGTAAGAGACGTAGAATCAGCTCCGGGACGAACCAAAGACCAGGGCACAGCAGTCAATTTGCCGGATTGCGAAGGATCGGACAGTGAGATGATCGCAAACTGAATTCGGCCTGAGGCTGGATTGGCTACGAAGTCGTTGATGGTGCCCAGCGTTTCACCCTGGGCGTTCTTTACGGTTGCACCCATAAGCTGGCTTAAACGCTCTGGTTTATGAGCCATTGAGGATGATGAAGAAGATCCCGTTGGCGACAATGTGGATGAGGACGACGAAGACGAGGATGACGATGGTGATTGCGACGACGAGGATGAACTCGGGTCGCTTGAGCTGCTGCTTGAGTTATTTTCCTTGGCCACTAATGAGCCGGTGAGCAAAGCCCCGCTCATGCAGACGGCAATGGTTTGCACCAATAGTTTATGTTTCATTGTATTCCTTTTTGTTGTTTTTTAGTCCCACCTGATTATCGACTCAGCAGAATAGCCCGTCGCAGCGAGACACTTTGAAAAAGGTAAGACGGAACGAAGAGCGGACAATGGGGAATGCTACTGATATATGGGCGGGGGAAACCAGCAGTTACCAACATGGAAATAAAAAGAGCGGCCCCCTAAGGAGTCGCCCGGCCTACATTGCCCCTTCAACCCATGATTAGTGAATAAGGAATCAATAAGGTTAAATAAGCCTATATTAGTACGAGTTGATTGAAAATGGGGTTTAATACTACCAATGAGAACTTAGATTTGAATGGATGACCGTGGAGTATCTTTTTGAAAGGGAAGGCAAATATGATAAGGCTGATCCTTGAATTTGAGCACCACCTGCACATCGGTTAACCCATGCTCGGAGGCAAAATCAACCGCCTGATCATAATTGGAAAAATCAATCGCGTCTTCGGAAAGCCTGGTCCATTTGGCAGCTTTGGTGAAATAAAAGGAAGTCTGTTTGTGCTGCAGGAATATTTTCATACAGAATTTGTACAGATAAACTTCCGCTGCGAATTCCCAAGACCTATGAAGACACCATGGACTCGTTTTTGAAGCTTATTGGCACCAGACACCTTTACAATAGGGTGCAGACCCCACGTAAAGGCTGCAGGTATTTGCTGGCGGTTCCGCTGACCCGACCCCATCATGTGTCATTAAGCGCAGGAAAGATTCACCCGAACAAAATAAATCAAATAACTGGAGAATTTATGATTCAAATAGAACGATCTGCCGAAGCGGTCTGGCGCGGCGACTTAAAATCGGGCCAAGGCACCACCTCAACTGAAACCCGTGTCCTTCAGGAGGCACCCTACTCTTTCAAGACACGTTTTGAGAATGAAAAGCAGGGCACCAATCCGGAGGAATTAATTGCCGCCGCCCATGCGTCCTGTTTCAGCATGGCGTTTTCCAAATTGTTGGCAGACGCGGGTCATGCGCCCAAGGAAGTCCGCACCAAAGCCACGGTGGTTCTGGCGAAAACCGATGCGGGTTTTAAGATAGCAAAGGTCCACCTGGACACGACCGGAATGGTGGATGGAATGGATGAGGCCACATTCCAGCAAACCGCAGAGAAAGCCAAGGAGGGTTGTCCCGTATCGAAATTGCTCAAGCCGGGCTTGGAGGAAATGACCCTCAAGGCCACGTTGAAGAAATAGTCTGAGGACTTGGCTGATTACTTCAGCACTTGGTAAACTAGAAACAACTCGTCGCCAATTCGCTTGAATGATTTGGTTTTAAAGCGATGGGCATCGGCGAGTTTTTTGACGCCCTGACCGTCAGCCATCGTGGGAGCAGTGCGTCCACCGAAAATTACCGGGCATAAGGTGAGATGAACTTCATCCACCAGCCCGGCGCCGAAAAGCGCGTCGTTGATTTCACCACCGCCTTCGCAGAGGAGGCGGTTCACCTTCCATTTTTCGCGAAGCCAACGCAGGGCGAAATGAAAATCGAGTTCTGTTTCGCCACAAATTTTTACTTCATCGGCCAGAGCGCGGAGACGTCTTAGTTTGGCTTCAGGTGCGCGGCCCGTGGTGAGAATGATGATTGGTGAAAAACGATGTTTGAAGATTTCCGAAGCAGGATCGAGCGTGCCGGCACCGCTGACGACGATTCGCAGATTATACTCAGACAATCCGTTTTTCAGTCGCATCTGGCGATATTTGGCAGAGCCCGGGCCAAGTTTGATGGGGGCGAGATCGATGGTGCGCGCGCCGGACATTACGGCATCGGCTGAGGTGCGAAGTTCGAGCAAATGTTCCTGGTCACGCTTGCTGCCAAAGGGAAAAAAGTGACGGTTGGCGGGAGCGAGTTTGCCATCGGCTGTCGCCGCTACATTAATATAAACAAATGGCAATGCGGATGACTTCCCGCGATGTTTGCGTTCGGACTTCATAATCGTCTGACTGAACGAGGCAAGATGCCGTGGTTAGATGAGGACGGCAACAAATTTGCCAAATTCTTCGCGGGTTTAGACACTGACAAAATAGTTTAAGAATTGTATTGACGATTCAAACGCGTGTTTTAAATATGTATTTGAAACATGGGTTTAAAACCATCACAACCGGAAGATCCGGCACAAGCGGCCACCCGGCGCCATCTGCTGGAGGCGGCGAGTGAGGTATTCGCCGAGGTGGGCTTTCGCGCTGCGACGGTGCGTGAAATCTGCCAGCGAGCCGAAGCCAATATTGCCGCTGTGAATTATCATTTCGGGGACAAGGAACACCTTTACCGGGCAGTATTAAAGGAGACTTGCCGAACTGCGCTTGAAAAATATCCGGCGGACTTCGGTCTGCCGCCCAAGGCGACCCCGGAACAGCGTTTGCGGGCATTTGTCCATTCCTTTCTTTTACGCATTTTTTCCCAAGGACCGGGATCGCGTCATGGAAAGTTGATGGCCCGGGAAATGGTTGAACCAACGGGTGCACTGGATGCCATTGTGAAGGAAGATGTCGGACCCATGGCGGCAGTCCTGACATCCATTGTGGGAGATTTGCTGGGGTCAAGCGCTGATGCCGATAAGAAACGGTTGTGCGGTATGAGCGTGGTCAGCCAGGTGCTGTTTTATCATCATTGCCGCCCGGTGGTGACGCGGTTGTTTCCGACGATGAAATTTGATGCAGCGGGAATCGAGCAATTGGCTGAGCACATCACGCAATTTTCACTGGCGGCCTTCAAGGAAATTTCCAAGGGAAAGAAGAAATAATTTATGTATCGTCTCGCGCTGAAAATGCTTTTGGGTGACCGCGCCAAATACATCATGCTTGTGGGCGGATTGACCTTTGCGTCGCTGTTGATGACGCAGCAGTGCGCGGTATTTTTCGGCCTGCTTTCATGGACCACCAGCCATATGCGCAACATGCGCGCATCCATTTGGGTGGTGGACCCAAAGGTGGAACAGATCAATGAGATCAAGGCCATGCGTGATACGGATGTGAACCGGGTGCGCAGCGTCACTGGAGTGGCGTATGCCGTGCCGCTGTATGCCGGAGTCATCCAGGCGCGCATTGCGGATGGCAGCTTTAAGCCAGTGCAATTGATCGGCCTGGACTCGGCGACGCTCGTGGGCCGTCCGCCGGTGGTGTTGTCCGGAAGACTGGAAGACTTGCGATTGCCGCACACGGTGATGGTGGATGAACTGGCGATTGAGCGGCTGAGTCTGCGCGGTGGGCGCAAGATTGGCATTGGCGATACTTTCGAGATCAATGATCGCGAAGCGCGCATTATTGGAATTTGTAAAACGGATCGGCATTTCTTTGGTTATCCCTACGTGTTCACCACGTATGACGAAGCGATGCAATTTGCGCCGAAGACGCGGAAGATGTTGAGCATGGTGCTGGCAGAACCGGTCAAGGGATGGACGGCGGCGCAAACGGCGCGCCAGATTGAAAACGAAACGCACCTCAAGGCTTTCACAGAAGATGAATTCAACAAATCCACTATCAAGTGGTTTTTCAAAAATACCGGTATTCCCGCCTCATTCGGCACCACGATCATACTTGGCTTCATTGTGGGAATTGTCGTTTCCGGGCAGACGTTTTATTCGTTCGTCTTGGAGAATCTCCGCAATCTCGGAGCGTTGAAGGCGATGGGTGCGAGCAACTGGTTGTTGGCGCGCATGTTGATGCTCCAGGCGTTAACGGTGGGTTTTATCGGCTACGGAATTGGCGTAGGATTGACCGTGCTATTTGGATTTGCCGTGCTGAAGACGGGGCAACCGCCGTTTCTACTGCCGTATCAACTTCCTTTATTTACACTGGTGGTAATCATTTTCATTTGCATGTTTGCCGCGCTTTTGGGCATTCGCAAAATTTATAAACTCGAAGCAGCGGTGGTGTTCCGTGGCTGATACCAATGGCAATAAGAACGGGTTCGCCGTACACGTGCGGAATGTGACCAAAACATTCGGCACGGGTGAGGCGCAAGTGGTCGCGCTCAAAGGTGTGGACTTCGACGCGCGCATGGGCGAATTGCTGATGATTGTGGGGCCATCCGGATGCGGGAAGACGACGCTATTGAGCGTAATTGCAGGGACGCTGGTGTTCGAAGCAGGAGAGATTGACGTATTCGACTCGCCGCTGCATCGCTTGAAGAATCGTGAGGTGACGGAGTTTCGCAAGCGGAACGTGGGATTTATTTTTCAGCAGTTCAATTTGATTCCGACGCTTTCCATACTCGAGAACGTGAGCGTGCCCTTATTGATTAACGGCGTGGGGCGAGTGAAGGCGGAAAAGAAAGCACGCGAAGTGCTGGAGCGCATGGGATTGGCTGGACGCGAGAACGATCGCCCCACCCTGCTCTCGGGCGGACAACAGCAGCGTGTCGCCATCGCGAGAGCGCTAGTGCATGATCCGCGACTGGTCATTTGCGATGAACCGACGTCGGCGTTGGACAAGGATACCGGAGCCAAAATCATGGAGTTATTACGAGATGTGGCGCGGCATCCGGATCGCTGTGTGATTGTGGTGACGCATGATAACCGGGTGTTCAAGTATGCGGATCGCATGACGGAGATGGAGGATGGCCGGGTGCACAAGGTGCATGAGAATTACAGCCAGTACGAACAAAAGGGAAACCACTGATTTATGTTATTCAAACGAGCGAGCTTTTACTTCGCGGTGGCGGGCATCATCGGCGCCATCTATTTGGTACGCGAATTACGGAAGACACCACCTGCGCCCCCACCGCTGGCTGAACCGGCGCGGTCGCCTTACACCAATTCAGTTGCAGCTACCGGGATCATTGAAGCTTCACGCGAGAACGTAAAGATTGGCGCGCCGAAGGGTGGGCTGATTCAAAAAATATGCGTGCAGATCGGTTCCAACGTGAAGGCGGGCGAGCCGCTGATTCAGTTGGACAATCGCGAAGCCTCCGCGCAATTGGCAACGATGCAGGCACAATTGGAGGCAATGCGCGCCGCCTTAAAATCGGAGAAGGTTTTGCTGGCTGATTCCGAAGATCAATTCAAGCGCACCGAGAACCTGGAGAAACAGAACGTGGCATCGGTGGATGAGAAGAACCGGAAACAATTCGCGTTGCAGAGCATGGAAGCGCGTGTGGCGAAAATTGAAGCGGACATCAAGGCGATGGAAGCACAGGTTGAATCGACCAAGACGACGTTGGATATTCTCATGGTGCGCGCGCCGCGCGATGGGACGATTCTGCAACTGAACGTGCGCGAGGGCGAGTACGCTGGAACCACACCGACAGAGCCATTGATGATTTTGGGAGAGACGGAAAAGCTGCAAATTCGCGCGGACGTGGACGAGCAGAATGCGCCATTGGTCATGGCGAACCAGCCGGCAATTGCATTTTTGAAAGGTGACACGAAGAACCCGATTCCGCTACGCTTCGTGCGGATTGAACCGTTTGTGGTTCCGAAGCGGTCATTGACGGGTGACAGTGCTGAACGGGTGGATACGCGCGTGTTGCAGATCATATTTCAATTTGATCGGCCCACAACCCCATTGTATGTGGGGCAGCAGATGGATGTATTTATCCAGCGGCCAGGCACAACCGCTGTGGCGAAAAATCCCTGACAATTGATAGACTAGACTGACTGACTGACCAGTATGAAACAATTTAGTAAAAAAGTTTGGGTTAAATTTGTACTCGCGACGGCACTTGGCATTGCCAGCGCGGTTTCGGGATGGGCCGAGACGACGGGCGGAACGAACCAGGTTGCACCATGGATTTCACGCCCGCTATCACTCGTTGATGCGCTGAACATCGCGCTGACAAACAATGGCACTATTCTGCGCGGCCAGAGCCAGTTGGAAGCGTCTTACGGGATCGTGGTGCAGACACGCGCGGTGGCGTTACCCACGGTCAGGCTGGCAGGAAACTTTGAGTATAACGGGGCGGTGGAGACTTTTCCGTTTCCAGGATCGCCGCCTGCGCAAACTGAGCTTTGGAATGCGAATATCCAGATTTTGCAGAATGTTTATGCGGGTGGCCGGATTAATTCTTCCTTGCGAAGTGCCAAGCTGACCAAGGAGCAGGCATTGTTACAGTATCAAACCGTGCTGGCGGATGCGCTGCTTCGGATGCGCATCGCTTACTATGACGTTTTATCCACGGAGGAGCAGATTGTGGTTCAGGAAGCTTCGGTGAAATTGCTGACGCGGGAATTCGAGGACCAAACCAGACGGTTTCAAGCGGGCACCGTGCCCCGTTTCAACGTCTTGCGTGCAGAAGTGGAAGTGGCCAACCAGCGTCCGCGCCTGATTCAGGCACGTAATGCATATCGTATTGCCAAGAACAATCTGGTGGACCAGTTGGGGTATCGCATGCCAGCGGAAGTATGGGAAGACATCCCGGTGCAATTGACGGACAAACTGGATGCCGAGCCGTATCGAATTGAATTGCCAATAGCGATCGCGAAAGCATTACAAAACCGGACGGAACTGGCCGTTTTGCAAAAGGCCGAGGCGTTGGGGCTGGAAAATGTGATCAGCGCAAAGGCAGGTTACAAACCGAGCGTGGGAATTTTTGCCGGTTATGGCGGACGAAATACAATTTTTAACAATGACCTGGGAAAGGGCGTTTTTGGCTTCAGAGGGGGCGTACAAGTGACCTGGGACATTTTTGACGGATTCCTCACTAAAGGACGGGTACAGGAAGCGAAGGCTCGCTATCAGGGGGCCAAAGTAGACGTGGAGAATGAGATACGCGGTATCGAACTGGATGTTCGCACACAGTATTCGAACTTCATTGAAGCACGTGAGACGCTCGAATCGCAAAAGAAGGTGCAGGAACAAGCCGAGGAGGCATTGCGATTGGCAACGGCTCGAAGCGACGCCGGGACAGGCACGCAATTGGATGTATTGCAGGCGCAAACTGCGCTGACAACGGCGCGCTCAACGCAAGTGCAGGCGTTGCATGATTATGATGTGGCGCGGGCGCGACTGGAACGGGCGATTGGTATCAGCTTGACGCAGCAACCGGGGAAGTAAATTTCAGGAAGCTCTCCCTCCCTTAAGAAAAGGGAGAGCTTTTAATCAATGGAAGGTCAGTTTGGAAAACGCGGCGTCACTGGGAATAGTTGAATCCCCGTAAGCACGGAAGCCAATCCGGCCGGTGGCGAAGGTATCATCGCTAGCTTGTAGAACAGTGATTCCGTTCAAACGAACTTCGATCAAAGGTCCCCGGGCAGTGACATCGATTTTTGCCCTCTGCCCTATGGCGTCAAATTTTTTACCTTTGAAGGAAGCGAGGGTGACTTCGCCCGCAGATGTTCTTTTTACCAGAGCGAGTTGGCCGCCATTGTCCAAAGCCCAGGGAGTACCAGCGGGACCGAAAACGATGATGTAGCCGTTGTCCTTGTCTTTCATGCGAATTGCCAGGCTCGCCTCACGGGTGCTGGCGCTGGCAATGACGGACATGGTGACGTCGCCATACTCCTTGCTGGAAACGAGAAGGCTGTCTCCTGAATCGCTATGCACGTTGATTTTATTGTTTGCCCAATTCCAGGCCGCGCCGTCTCCGCTCAGAACCGACCAATCTTGCGGAATGCCTTTAATGGACTTGTCCATGAGGGTGTTGATGGTGATGGCCGTGGTTCCAGCCATTATTACACCGACACCGATAACAACTGCGGTTTTAATTTTTGTCCAAGCCATGATCTTTAATACTCCTTTGATGAGGGTCAGAGTGGAAGTGCCCGCCGTTGCGCCCTTAAGCACGGCAGACGCGGTTACGGAAACAGTCAAACCCACCGGGGCTGCTTGCATCGAATTGGCGGAAATCACGCCGACGAGAACAGCCGCAGAAATTTTGATTCCGCGCCGGGCGAAAAAGGATCGTAGTTTTTCAACGGCGCGACTGACTCGCTTCTGAACTGCAGCTTCATTTGTATCCAGTGCGACAGCAACTTCGGGGAAAGTCCGGCCTTCGAAGTAGCGGATTACGATGGCCGTTCGCTCTTTTACACTCAATTGCCCCATAGCTTCGTCCAAAAGCGGGGCCAAGCCCTGCCAAACTTGTTCAGTCTGCGATTCGCGAATCTCTGATTGCATGTAGGCCTCCTGTTCACGACGGTGCCGTCGCATTTCGCTACGGAGAAAGTTGGCAGTGGTCAGCCGGGCCGTTTGATAGAGCCAACCGGCAAGCGGGATGCGGTCGGAAAAGCCAGCCGCTTTCCGCGCCAAAATGATGAACACCGCCTGAGTTACTTCCTCAGCCTGATGGGTGTTGCCAAGCTGCCGCAAGGCCACCGAGTAAACCAAGCGAATGTGCCGCTGAACCAACGTTGCGAAAGCTTCTTCAGAATTTCGCAACGCATACTCCCGCAACAACTCGATGTCAGTGATCTCAGCCATTCACATGATTCATGTTCGCCTGCGGAAAGAAGCAGACATTTATTTCAAATAAGTGCAATGCTCCTGCAGCCACTTCGCATCCCGGTCGGTCAATGAAGTGTGAGCAGCCTCCGCTTCGCCCAACCGCACCAACGTGGTTGGTTCCAGCCAGCGGTGCGCTTCCACATGCCCATCGGCAAAGGAAAAACGGCCGGAGGCGTTATGATAACTGGCCGGATAATCAATCAGCCAGTAGGGATTGTTCGCTCCGGTACCGTCGGCATTGCCGGTATTGCTCATGTCCACGCAAAAAGAGTTGTCGTTGATGGTGTCGCTGCGTTCGTCCAACGTGACATAAATCTTGGTGGGAACCAGGATTTGCTGGTTACGGGTAAAGATTTCATAATTGGTGCCAATTCCATCCACCCAATAGGAAGCATTGGGATGCAAGCGATTGTTCATGGATACGCTACGCACGTGAGCGCTTCGATCACCGGGACATTTATAAAGGCTTGCGGTCGTAATATTATACCGTGCGAACAAGGATTGAAGTGGGTCCACCAGAAGCAAGGCATTGGTTGCCTCCCGAAGTTTGCTCATGTCTCCCACCACCCAATTCGTAAGGGAACACAACTGATCCTGATGATCATCGCAATACATGCGCCACACCAAGACAAGTTGCCGATGGTTACTGGTGCATTGCGCTCCCAAGGCCGAGGCTTTGGAACGACTTAGGAGCGGGAGCAACAGCGCGGCAAGAATCGCAATGATGGCAAGGACGACCAGAAGTTCAATCAAGGTAAACGCGAAAGGCGCATTCCTTGCCCGCTGAGAGTTTGTCGTCGTTGCGTCCATAGTTCTTAATAATCCATCTGATTCACCATCCATCTTATTATTGTCTGCTCAGTGAAATAAGCAGACATTTTTGAATCATTGAGGCCGGACATCTCCCCCTGGATAAAGGGTGCTCAAAATTGCAAGAACACCCTTTGGGAAACAAACTTGATTAGTTGAGCGGACGCGCGGGGGAAATTACTTTCCAGACTTGGGCTGATTCGCTTTTTTGCTTTTAGCAACCAGCTTCTTTTCGAATTTACCATCGTTGCCCAGGATGCCGTCGAAGCCTTTGCCGGTGAACCAAGCTTTGGCTTTGGGGTCGTTCTTCAAGTAGGCGTCCCAAAAAGCAATGGAGCCGAGCAGGACAAGGTTTTGGAAGAATGGATCTTTGTCGCCGTTGCCCAAGCCGGGAATGTGGCCGGAAAAGGTCATGTGATCAGCATCCTTGAAGGTGACGAGAAATTGGTCGGCTTTGTTGATGTGATCGAAAGGGACGCGACGTTTCAATGGGTCCTTATCACTAAAGGGCATCGTGTCCAACGTGCCGGTCATGTGAAAACAAGGGATGCTGATTTTGCCGTAGGCCAGATCGTATTGGGCCGACTTGTGCGGGATGGGTGAACTCATGGCGATGGCGGCCTTGACGCGCGGATCGCCAACTGACTTCTCACCACCGAGGACGGAGAAGACTTCGCCGGCAATCGCCAGCGTGGTGTAACTGCCGAAGGAATGGCCGGCCATCCCGAGACGGTCGAGGTCGAGCCGGTTTTTGAAACGGGCATCGTCCTGATTCAACTTTTTCAATTGATCAATGACGAACGTAATATCGTACGGACGATTGATCGCGTTTTGGAGATTCAAAGCAGAGTCTTGCAATGCTTGCAGGCGTTCCAGCAACGGAGCGTTTTTCCAAACTGAATCATCGCTGCCGATATGTTGCGGATGCACGCAGATATAGCCGTGGCTGGCCCAACTGGCGCCGAGGTAATCGTAGTCATCGCGTGAGCCACCCAGACCATGGGAAAAGATGACAACGGGAAAAGAACCCTTACCCGCTTTGGGATAATAAATTCTAACCGGAACCTGACGGTTGCGTTTCTGATCAGTCCAATCATAGGTCACGGTTTGAACTTGATAGGGACCGACAACTTCTTTGTAAGGATGCGGTTTGGCGGTTTCAACAGCCCGGAGGTATTGCGGGGAGACAAAGAGAAATAGGGCCGCAACAAGAATGAGGTTGAAATGTTTCACATTAAATAATGAAGGGAATCGATTTCTTTTACGATGTCAGTTGAGCAAACCCGGCGCATGCCAAGAAACTATCACAGAAATTGCTGCCGAAGAATATGTTTACGAAAAAATTTCCGTTAGAGGGGGACTTGCATGGCAGTTGGGCAGATAGAAACGGATGCATTCGCCGGGTTACAGGCTGTTCTTAAGTTCCAGTTCTACCTACTCGAGGATGGATTCGATAGTTTCGGGAAGATATCGGGCGAATTCTTATTGGGAAACAAGCGCCTGCAAAAACTTGCCAGATGCCGAATCGCAATATTTTGGCTCGCGTTATTTGTCAAATTCTTCAAGATGTAAAAGCTCCACTATGGAATCGGCCAACCTGAATGTTCCGCCACAGTCGGAAGAGAAATCTCCCGGCAAGGAAATCACGCATGTGCGGGACTTGTCGCCGCAGCAATGGAAGTCAGGCATTGCAGCGTGGCTGGGATGGACGTTTGACGGGTTGGAATTACATATCTATACGCTGGTGGCCGCGCCATTTGTCGCACAACTGCTGCAGTTAACCGATACCACTGATCCCCGCGTTGGGCGGTACAGCTCCATCGTTCAAGCAGCATTTTTGGTGGGCTGGGCATTAGGTGGGGGATTCTTCGGAAGAATTGGCGATCGGATGGGACGGAGCCGGGCATTATGTTTGACGGTGTTGACGTATGCGGTGTTTACCGGGATGGCGGTGTTTGCGCAGACGTGGTGGCATTTGATGATTTTCCGGTTTCTGGCGGCATTGGGCATCGGTGGTGAATGGGCGGTAGGAGCCTCGCTTCTATCCGAGACGTGGCCAAAGAAATGGCGTCCCTGGATTGCAGGGGTGTTACAGACGGGAGTGAACGTCGGCATTTTAATGGCAGGCGCGGCAAATATATTCATGTCGGGAGTGCCGCCGCGTTATTTATTTTTGGTGGGCGTAATCCCGGCGTTGCTGGTGTTCTGGATTCGACGGGCGGTGCCGGAAACAGAGGAATGGCATGCGGCCAAGGCAAAAGCGCATGAGCAACTACCGGGCATACTGGATTTGTTTCGGGGCAAGGTGCTGCGGATAACTTTATGGACAGTGGCGGTATGCGCGATTTCACTCACGGCGCATTGGGCATTCATGTTCTGGCATCTGCAGCATATGCGCAATCTGCCGGATGTGCTGGCGATGGATGTGACGCAAAAGAACAAACTGGTCAGCAAGGTGCTCTACTTCGTGATCGTTTCGTCCATTGTGGGAAACTTTTTTGCGGCATGGATTTCAAGGATCATTGGTTACCGGGCGACGATTGGCTGGATGTGTTTGGGATATTTTCTGGCGATGCTGGGGGCCTATTATATTCCACGAGACCATACCGCCCTGCTCTGCTGGTTTCCGTGCATCGGGTTTTTCCAAGGATTATTTGGATTGTTCACGATGTATTTGCCCCCGTTATTTCCGACCTTGCTTCGCACCACTGGGGCAGGCTTTTGTTACAATATCGGGCGGATTGCGGCGGCGTTTGGAACGGTTTTCTTCGGGTTGTTTTCCAAGGTGGGAGATCATCGCATGGCGCTGCTGTATGCGGGGCTATTATTTCTACCGGCGGGAATTCTTTCCTTCATGATGCCCAAGGTGAGAGATTAGCGACTCAATTTTATCAAACTTCGCGGATGGTTACAGGGAGTTGCAGACTTAGTTTTCATCATAAGGATGATTTGCAAATTTAGTGATCCTTGCTCGTAACCCAATCTTCACAGAGTAGTCGTGGGGTTGTCACGTCCCGCAATCAGATTGGTTAGGCATCAGGAAACCAATCTCATGAAAAAAACTATTTTTGCCCTTCGATTCGCACTCCTTGCCTATTCGGGAACACTTCAGGCTCAACTGGCAATCACCGAAGCCATGTCCTCGGAGGCCACGACATTTACGCAGGGAGGCGTTACAAATATTGTTCCAGCGAATTCAGACTACTGGGAACTTTCCAATTTCAGCACCAATGCGATTGATCTTTCTGGATATAAAATGGCCGATGAAGGGGCAGGCCTGGGCGGGGCTTATTCGGCACCGTTTGACGGACTTACGATTAGCGCGGGGGAAACGATCCTGTTTGTGCAGGATAGCGTGAATACCACTGAACAGGCGCTCCGGGATTGGTGGGGGCCGGGTTTAAGTAATAGCGTGCGAATCGTGTTTTATCATAATTACGGTCTGTCTGCGAACGGGGACGGTATGAGTGTATGGGACGCGAGCGATAATCTCGTGGATCATGTCCATATCGATGCGGCGACGCAGGGTTCTTCATTTACTTATAACCCCGCCACGGGAGTTTTTGGAATCCTGAGCACGAATGGTGTCGGGGGAGCATTTCAAGCCGCGACAACGGATGATGTTGGATCGCCCGGCGTTACCACGGGACCGGTTCCCCTGACGATCACGCTTCAGCCGACAAACACCACGGTTGTTTCTGGATCAACCGCCATGCTGGCCGCCAATGCCCAAGGTCTTCCTCACCCGAAGTATCAATGGAACTTTAATGGTTCTCCAATCAGCGGCGCCACTGATGCTGCCTTTATCATTCCGAATGCGCTTACCAACAATGCAGGAACATATGCGGTGGTCGTGACCAATGGTGTTGAAGTAGTCACAAGTTCAAACGCCGTCCTTAGTGTGAATCCCGCCGCAACGCCGCCAACCATTCTGGTCGCGCCCAAGGACATTGTGGCTTTTATCGGCCAGTCGGTGGCGTTGACAGTTCAAGGTCAAGGAAATCCGGGACCAACCTATCAATGGAAATTTAATGGTTCACCGTTGGCGGGGCAAACTACGAGTCAATTAGCCTTGACCGGACTGCAAACCAACAATTCCGGCGCTTATACCGTGGTGCTAGCCAATTCGGCAGGAACAACAAATGTTTCAGCTAACGTGCTGATAACACGCAAGCCGAACCTGGTGATCACCGAAGTGCAATCGAGTGAGAATTCGGGGCCGGCGGCCAATGCCGATTGGTGGGAGCTATCGAACCTGGACGATTTTTCGGTGGACCTCTATGGCTACCGCTGGGATGATAACTCAGCAAACCTGGGGGTTGCCTATACGATCACCAATCATGTGGTCATCCGCCCCGGAGAATCCGTCATTTTAGTGGAAAGCTCGGCTCCTGGAGTCATGACTGCCGATAAATTCAAGGCGTGGTGGGGTGTTTCCAATCTGCCGGCTGATTTGCAAATCATCGTTTACATTGCGAACGGAGTGGGCCTCAGTGGAACCAGCGATCAAGTCAACCTTTGGAATCAGGCGGCACTGGTGGAAACCGATGCGATCGGCAAGGTGGCGGGAGTGCAATTGTCCACTTCCCCGGCAGGCCGGACCTTTATTCGCAATCCAGACACAGGCATTTTCAGCGGCAACAGCACCACCGGGCTCAGCACCAACGGGTTTAATGGCGCATTTATCGCGGCATCGAATGGAGATATAGGCTCACCGGGTTGGATTGTTGACCCTCTGCACCTGACGATTGTTTCCCACTCTACCAGCGTGGATTTGAATTGGAACAGCACCACTGGCAGGAGTTACACCATTTGGTATAAGAATGCGATCACCGATGGCAGTTGGACATCCCTGACGAATGTCACAGCAACCAGCAGTTCGACCACGATCACCGATGCGTTAGGTTCAACCAGTCGCCTTTACCGTGCCTCGGGGACAATTCATTAAGGGAAGGTTTCTTTATGGGAAAAAGCACATCCAGCGCCGTTCTTTCATCAAAAAAGAATGGCTTCACGCTCATCGAACTCTTGGTGGTTATCGCCATCATTGCCATCCTAGCTGGGCTGTTGCTTCCGGCTCTCGCACGCGCCAAAGCATCAGCCCAGCGAACCAGTTGTTTAAGCAAACTCAAACAGTGGGGTCTCGCCCTGACCATTTATTCGACGGATAATAATGACTTTATTCCGCGCGAATCCGGGGGCACCAGCGCCACATTGAACAACTGGGCCGTCGTGGGCGACCCGCTGAATGCCGATATCTGGTATAACGCCCTCCCGAACCTGATAAAATTACCTTCGGCGGCGGATTATTTTCTCAATCGCAAGGCATTCTACGAAAAGAACAGCTTGTTTCATTGCCCAAACGCAAAGTTTCCGGAAAGTCCGGAAATTTCAGGTGACGTTTATTTTTCCACTGCGATGAATTCGAAGCTGATCGACAGCACTGCGCCATCAATCAAGTTAAGCACGGTTGCGAAGCCGTCGAACACTGCGGTTTTTCTGGAAAACCGGCTGGCTCCCGAACCGAAGGTGGACTCGGCCCAATCCAGTTCTGACCTGGGACAGCCTTCGAGTTTTGCCAGCCGTTTTTCGGCGCGGCACAACGGTTCCGGCAATCTCACATTCGCGGACGGCCATGCCGCCTGTTACAAAGGGAATAAAGTTGTGGAGACGACACCTAACAACCCGAACAAAGGCAAGGCCATCATGCCGCAGGTGGAGATCGTTTGGACCATCGACCCGGATGCCAATCCAAATTAAACTCTGCGTGGTGAATTCCGTATCATTTTATGAATTTTAATTTGCGGACACGTTCCTCCACGCTAAAAAGCAATATTGCATTGGCGGCGTTGTTTTTTGGATTGGTTGCGATTTCTTCGCACGCAAAAGACCAACCCTATCTTGCCTCACAGAAAACAGATACGATAAGCCTGCTGGCTCCGCCGCCCCTTCCCGGCTCGCCTGAACAGGCAGCGGACCTGGCAGCGACTGTGGCGATCCATCAGAATCGCAAGCCGAGCGAGGCCGCTGCTGGCATGGCAGAAGATAAATTTACAATTTTTTACTTTACGCCAAGCATAGGCAAATATTTTCAACCAGACGCACTGCCGAAGACTGAAGCTTTTTTCCGTCAGGTTGAGAAGGAAACGAAGGAAGTGACCAACATCGCAAAAGATTATTGGAAACGGTCGCGCCCGTACACCGTGGACCAGCGTCTGGCACCAGATAAGACCGAGAAGAGTTTCAGCTATCCGAGCGATCATTCGACACGGGCCACGGTATTTGCATTATTGCTTGCTGATTTGGTTCCGAGCAAGCGGGAGGACATCATGAGCATTGGCCGGGACATCGGCTGGCATCGGGTCGTATTGGGCAAACATTATCCGACTGATATTTATGCGGGACGCGTGCTGGCCCAAGCCATCGTACGCGACTTGAAAGCTAATTCAGATTTTCAGCACGCTTTTGCCGAGGTGAAAGTTGAAATTACAACGGCACAAATGCGAGCTGAAACCATCCAGAATAAATAGAATAGCCGCATAGTAGCAGCATCGCCATCATCAGGTAAGAGCGTCAGATACGCGGACTACAAGTACGAGTCACGCCAGAGGGCCACTCCAAATGGCTATTGCCGCTTCGGCGAGGGGATTGTGAAATAGAACGTTGCACCCTTTTCCACTGCGCCTTCGGCCCAAATGCGCCCGCCATGCCGCTGGATGATTCGTTGCACCGTGGCCAATCCTATGCCAGTGCCGGGAAATTCCTCTGCTCCATGCAGGCGTTGGAAAGCGTTAAAAAGCCTCTCTGTATTATCCGCTTCAAAACCGGCACCATCATCACGCACATAAAATGCGGTTTCGCCGCCAATCCGGGCGGCACCGAACTCAATTTTTGCCTGCGGATGTTTGCCGGTGTATTTCCAGGCATTGCCCAGCAGGTTTTGCAAAACTGATCGCAGAAGATCAGGGTCTCCCGTAACGCTTAGTTTGGGGGCGATAACAAACTGGACCACCCGTTGCGGCTCGGTTTCATGCAATTCTTCGGCAATGTTGCTTGCCATCGCACTCAAGTTAACGGGTCGGCGGCGGAATTGGGTCCGGGTGATGCGGGAGAGATTAAGCAGACCCCGTATGAGTTGATCCATGCGTTCAGCGGCGGTGCTGATATGGGTGAGGTACTCGCGCGCTTCAGGATTGAGTTGCGCCGAATATTCCTCCTGTAACAGCTTGCTGAAGCCATCGACGACGCGCAGGGGCGACCGCAGGTCGTGGGACACCGAATAGCTGAAGCTCTCCAACTCCCGATTGGCAAAGGCCAGCTCGGCGGTGCGTTCCGCCACGCGCTTCTCCAGATCGAGGTTCAGCCGGTGAATTTCCTCCCTGGCCAGTTTACGCTCGGTAATGTCCACAACGTTTGTCAGCAGATAGCTTTTGCCCTCGAGCTCATAAGGCGACAACGAGACTTCCGCCATGAAGAGTTCTCCATCCAAACGTTGTGCCGTGATCTCAAGTCTGTCTACCTGGCCAAAGCGGAGCGCTGCATCGGTAATTTTTTTGCGCTCATCCAACGTTATCATGCCGATTTCCAGCGAGGTGCGACCAACCATTTGATCGAAGGAGGTTCCGTGCATGAGCCGCAACAAGGCCTCGTTAATTTCAATAAAGCGGCCAGTTTCAAGCTCGCTGACAGACAAGGCCACCGGACTGCTGCGGAAAATAGTCTCGAACTTCTGTTCGGAACGGTGGAGCGCCTCCTCGGCAAGCTTGCGCGCAGTAATGTCCTGGGTGGTACCGCGCAGCTTCACGATACGACCACTGGCATCGCGTTGCGCTTCGCCGCGACTGGTTACCCATGCACGCTGGCCATCGGCGCGAATCACCTCCAACTCAAGTTCATAAGGTGTTCCCGTTTGCAAAGCTCTTTCCACGGCGGGACGCAGGCGTTCCCAGCTCGCGGGAGTGTAAACCTGTTGGAGCTCCCGGTACCTGGGGGCGGGAAGTGCCGGATTACGGCCATTGATGCGGTACAGCTCCTCCGACCAGGTAACGGTGTCAGGTTCCGGGTCCCAAAGCCAACTGCCCACCTTGGCGATACGTTGTGCCTCCTTAAGCTCCTCTCTGCTCTCGCGCAACTCTTGTTCCGCCCGCTTGCGCTGGGTGATGTCATTGGCAATGCCCAGAAAACCCATGATGTTTCCCCGTGAATCGCGCAAAGCCGACACCGAGAGCAGGACGGGAAAACGCGAGCCATCCTTGCGCAGATACATCCATTCGTATTCATTGGGCAAGCCGCGCTGTGCCCGGGCGACAAAGACTTCAAACCCCGGTTCAATCGTAACGCCCAGTTCTTCTGAAAAAATCCTGGCACGTGCAGCCATTTCATCAGGATCGTGGAACTGAGTGGGCATCAGTTTGCCAATACATTCTTCGGCGGTGTAACCCAGCGATCGCTCGCCAGCGGGGTTGATGCTGGTAATGATCCCCTGCGCGGTGGCTGAGATCACGATGTAGGTGGTGTTGTTGAGGATGGCGCTTTGGAGGTCCGCCAGACGATGCAGATGTTCTTCCGCCTGCTGACGTTCTGCCCGTGCCCGCAATGACATGATGCCATAGGCCAGGTCGTCAGCGAGTTCCATTAATACGTCCACTTCCCTGGCAGGAAACGCGTCCGGCGTCCTAGAATAGCTAAGTAGGTAGCCAAAAGTTTTTTGACAATTGTCAGACACGGTTGAGCCAATACGTTTACGAAAAGAGTCCCGATTTTTGAAAGGCCTGGCATGGGGTCAAGTGTTTGATCCAAGCTTCGGCATAGTCCGCCGCCTCGTCGATCGTGGAATACTGACGGTTGGCGGCGATGTCCTTTTTGAGTTCCTTCCACAATTGATCC
>JAQGPC010000012.1 GCA_028293285.1 Pedosphaera sp. | reverse complement strand
CAAACGGTTGGGAACCATCGGCGAGGGATGCAACCTTGTTTGGGGAGGTCATTTTAATGATTCAGATCATTTGGAATATCATCCGAACTGGTCGGGAGGAGCGGGGGGGAAACTTTTAATGAAATTTCATGACTGGGCCGTGAAGGCGGCAGCGGCTGCCGAGGACGGATCGGCAGCGGATTGGGTCAAGTATTTCTGGTGGGCAGCGGGTGCAGGAAGCGACGCGCCAATGGCGACTTTCCTCAAAACAAATCCAGTTCCAAAATAATTTTGGATGCAGCAGAGAAGATCGGAGAAGGAATCAACGAGGCATGTCTTGTTGAAGTGATGCAGGGTAGATCAGTAATGCCTAACAAGCGCGAAAGTTCGCATTGCGCTTTTGGGATTAAAGTATAAAAAGAACACGGTGCAGCCAACTAAACAGCCATGCCACCCAGACTAACGCAAGCCAGCCGGCAAATCGCCATTGACACGCCCCTGGGCGACGACAAGGTGCTTTTGAAAAGCGTCTCGATTAATGAGCAGATGGGACGGCTGTTTCAGATGGAAGCCGAGCTCATCAGCGAAACTCCCGACATCGAATTCGATGATATCGTCGGAAAAAATGTGACGTTGCGGTTGAATCTGGTCGGCAAGGGGAAGGTTCGTTATTTCAACGGGTTCGTCAGCCGGTTTGTTCAGGGAGAAGACAGTGGCGGTTATGCGCATTATCGCGCGACAATTGTTCCGTGGCTCTGGTTTCTCACCCGTTCGGCGGATTGCCGGATTTTCCAGGACATGACCGTTCCGGAAATTGTGCAAAAGGTTTTTAGCGATCACGGTTTCAACGATTTCAAGGACAGCATTTCCGGATCGCATCGCAAGCTGGAATATTGCGTGCAGTATCGCGAGACGGATTTCAATTTTGTCAGCCGGTTGATGGAGATGGAGGGGATTTACTATTTCTTTGAGCATGAGAATGGGAAACACACGCTGGTAATGGCGGATTCAGCGAATGCCCATAACACCTTCCCCGAATATGATAAAATTTTGTTTCGTCCGGAGGGCCAGGCCGGTTCCCCGAAGGGCGATGTCAACCAATGGGTATTGGCGAAGGAAGTCCAGTCGGGCGCTTATGCGTTGAACGATTTCGATTTTGAAAAGCCGAAGAAGGACCTGCAAACGAAGTCCAACAAAACGCGCAGTCACGCGGCAGCAGAGTTTGAAATTTACGATTATCCGGGCGATTACCTGGAGCATGCGGACGGGGAATCGTACGCCAAATTGCGCATCGAAGAGTTGCAGGCGCAACATGAAGTTTTGCAAGGACAAGGGATTGCCCGCGGCTTGTGCAACGGTTGCAAGTTCACATTGGATGAGCATCCCCGCGAAGACCAAAACCGGGAATATCTGATTACCGCGGCCGCTTATCATCTGGATGCGGGGGAGTTTGAGGCAACAAATAGTGGGCAAGGCGATTTCTTCTCATGTCATTTTACTGCAATTCCTACGTCCGAGGTGTTCCGGATGCCGCGCATTACCCCCAAGCCTTTGATTCAAGGGCCGCAAACAGCGATTGTCGTCGGCAAATCTGGTGAGGAAATCTGGACTGACAAGTACGGGCGGGTGAAGGTGCAGTTTCATTGGGACCGGTACGGCAAGGCCAACGAGACTTCCTCCTGCTGGGTGCGGGTGGCGCAATCCTGGGCCGGCAAGAAGTGGGGCAGCATTTACATCCCGCGCATCGGACAGGAAGTAATCATTGAATTTTTGGAAGGTGATCCTGATCGGCCGATTGTTACCGGACGCGTTTACAACGGCCTGTCCATGCCGCCGTACGATCTGCCAACCAATGCCACCAAATCCACGCTGAAATCGCTTTCTTCCAAGGGTGGCCAGGGTTTCAACGAAATCCGTTTTGAAGATAAGAAGGGCGAAGAAGAATTATTCATCCATGCGGAAAAGAACCACGAGTTGCGCACCAAGAACGACACGCATGAATTCGTTGGCAATGAGCGTCACCTCCATGTCAAAAAGGACCAGCTTGAATGGGTGGAGGGTGACAAGCATTTAAAGGTCAAGGGCGACACGGTCACCAGTATTGAGGGTGAAATCAGCTTGACCGTGAAAGCGGATCGGTTGGTTGAAATCAAGGGCAAAGATCACCTAACCGTGGGCGCGGATTACTTTGAAAAGATTGGCGGGGCGCTGAACACCGACGTAAGCACCAATCTGAGTGAGAAGGCCGGGCAGAATATTTCCATTAATGCCGGGCAAAATTTATATACCAAAGCCGGGCAAAACATCGGCATGGAAGGGGGCATGGAAGTCCACATCAAAGGTGGAATGAATGTCGTCATTGAAGCTGGAATGAGTCTGACCATTAAAGCAGGCTCGAATTTTATCAGCATAGGACCTTCCGGCATCGCTATCAGCGGCATGCCTTCGGTGATGATCAACAGCGGTGGTTCGGCGGGTTCAGGCGGTGGTTGTTCGCCGCAGGATCCGGCGGAAGCGCAGAAGCCGGATGCGCCCAAGGATATTGTTGAAGCAGTGGATGCCGAGGCCGGTGAAAAGGACGAAGCCGTCGTGGCTCCGACTCCGCCCACACCCACGAAGTTCAGCTATAAAGCAACCAAAATGAAAACTGCAGCGCAGAATGGAACTCCTTTTGCCTGACCGTTGTTTACTGATTTCCCACGATGCCTGCTGAAAAAATTAACAAGATTTTATTTGATCAACTGTTCTCGGATGCGGAAGCGAAGGTTTTTGCGATTCTTGACGGGGCTTCCATTCCCGACCTGCTCAAACAGGTCTATGAAAAAAAACCGGCCTACCTTTGCCTTTACCGGGGCGAGTTGGAACCGGACATGGCAGTGGTCGCGCCTTATGTGGTGGAACTAAAGCCGGAGACACCGTTCACCGAATGGGTCTTGGGCGAAGGCTGGGGGAAGCATTGGGGCATTTTTGCCGTCTCGCGTGAAGACTTGAAGGTGATGCGTCGGCATCTCCGTTCCCTGTTGCAGGTCAAGGATTATACCGGGCGACAACTCAACTTCCGATATTACGATCCGCGAGTGTTGCGCGCTTATTTGCCCACCTGCAATGCCGAGGACTTGACGCAGGTGTTTGGCCCGATCTCCTTCCTGGCATTGGAAGGTGAGGATGCCGGCCAGTTGTTGAAATTTTCCAACGGCGGAGAAGCCGCCAAAGTGGAGCAGGTATCATTGGCGGCGAAACCGAATATGATTTGAGGACTGATTATGCTGGTCATTCGTGAAGAACAATACAAAGCGTTCGCGCAATACGTCGTGAAAGGATTTGAGGACCGGGTGGTCATTCACCTGAAGCAGGTCTGGCCGGATGATTGCAAACGGGTGGGGGAGCGCGGATTGCGGGAAGCGATTCGGAAGAGCTTTGAGAGTTGTGAAAAATATGGAATAAAGGCGGAGTATGACGTGGTCCGCTTCGTGGATTTGACCTTCATCCTTTGCCAGGGGTTTGATACGAACCCGCGTCTGGCCTGGGCTGCGAGGTTGCTCAATGACAAGGAACTTTCGCCGCGCGCCAAAATGGACAAGCTTTGGGAAATGACCGAGAAGGAATTGATCTCCCTGGAAGTGCGTCAGGCCAAAAGAGCTTAATTATGTCATACTTCGACGAAATCGGCGTTTATTCACTGGCGGATTTGGACCTGCCGAAATCCCGTGCTTACCTCACGAAGGCGAAGGCCGAGGCGGAGAAACATTTCAGTAAGATCAAGGCGTACGACAGTCCGGAAGAGCCGGATGAACCGAAACAGCCGTCGGCTTAACGATTGGTTTTGATTGCAGGGACTGCCCGCAATGGAATCTTCAGAATCCGAGTCTTTCCAGGCACTGCAAAAAACGGGAGTGTTGTTGCAGTCGAAGGTCATTCCCAAAGAGTTAATTCAAGCATGGGCAAAGACGGCGGAGGAGTGTTATCAGCGGCTCAAGGCGATTGAGCAACAAGGTGGATTGGAAGCTGTTCAAAAATCCCTGCAGCCTGGACAGAAATATGTCCCGACTGCTTCTTCCTTTACGCTCGAAGTGGCATTTCCAGAAGAAAATGGGCGCGGGATTCTAAAAGAGATTGCCAGCAGTTCCGTGCGAAGTTGTATCAAGGAGGCATTAGGCGGTCGGGCCGCGTGCGATCTGGATCAAGCCTGGGTGCGGCGGCAATATGCGCCCTCACGTTACCCGGCTCGGCATGCGCCACACATGTGGCATCAGGACGGCGCGTTGGGCTACGATTTTCTTGGAGCGTTGACCACGGGCCATGATGCCAGAGCGTTGTTGCCCATGATTACCTGTTGGATTCCGTTGACGCCGTGCGGCGTGGATGCTCCGGGTTTGGAATTCATCGTATCGCGCACGGAGGAGTTGTTGCCGGTGACTTCTCTGCAGGATGCATTTTTGCGATCACAGTATCCAGCCGAGGCATTTTGGAAACCGGCGATGCAGGCGGGTGATTTGCTTTTATTTCGCAGCGGCGTTCTTCATCGGACTTACGTGACACCGGAAATGTCACGGGATCGGACCAGCATCGAGTTGCGGTTTGTGTTGGGAGATCAGATTCCGCCGCGATTGGCGCGTGACCGATTTATTGCGCTCGGGTCAGTGAGCGAATGGTGAATGATGATTTTGAAGATTGAATTGGGGAGTGGCACGTTTGCCTCGAAGGTAGGATAGAGGTCTCGCCTGTCTGGGACTGCACGGTGAATTCTGAGACAGGCGGCCTTATTCCCAGCCGTGCATTGAATCGTATCGAAAAGTCATTTTGGCCGGATCGTAGCGTTTAAACCATTGTACATGGTTATCGGTAAACAGGAGGTTTTGTCCATTGTTATGGCGTTGCCATCCCACCGATGGATTGCCGTTGATGCTCCCGCCCACACAATTCACGGCATAGTCATCTTTATCGGAATCATACGCTTGAAGATCGATCCACAGGGTGTCTCCGGATAAAACTTGGGCGCTCGGAAATCTAATTTTGTTGACTCCGATCGAACCGCGGCCGTTATTTTCGATAAACGCGGCGCGACTGCCGTTGAAATAGCTGAATTGACTCTTTTTGTCCGTCGGACATGCAAAAACATTGGTGCTTTTGGTGTAGGGTAGGATTTGCTGCATCCATCCGTAGTTTTGGGTTCCCGGGTCGATTTGGTCCCACAAAATGACTCCGCCAGATTCAGGGAACAAGTCACTTGAGTCCTGCGCATAGAGTGCCATGCCCAGTCCGATTTGGTGTATGTTGGACAAGCACTGAGTTGTGTAGGCTCCCGAAACATTACGATGTGATTGTGGTTGACCAGTTGGCGGGCGAAAACGGAATGTCGGGGGTCTTGGCTGTTGGATTTTTTGTTTATGCCGGCTGGAGGGAACCTTTTGGCGTTGGCGCAACCAATTTTCTCGGCTGGAGGCCTTCCCAGTACAGACCCCTTGCGCGCGATTTTGGAAGGGTTGATTTTTCGATGGCTGCTGGTCAACCTGTGGCGATGCTCAGGCTGGG
>JAQGPC010000305.1 GCA_028293285.1 Pedosphaera sp. | reverse complement strand
GGAGATAAGCTCTCTAGCAGAATACACATTAGGCATTGGAGCAGAATTGTCAAAAACCAAAATCTGCTCATATGCAAACAATATGCATGCTAAAAATCATAACTTCAACCGCATGCCTGCCCGCGTTCCCATCTAAGTGATTAAAAGGATCACCCCGGTGAGAACCATCGAGTTAATCGCACCCAGCCATCAGTTTGGAGTAAGGGTATAATAGACTTGGATGATGAATAGTACGAAAAAAAATTCCGATCATCCCAGGCAGAATATAAGCCAGCAGCGCGTTTTGCCCGACCGGAATAAAGATTACAGGAAGCGCAACTCGGCAAATCAACTCTCATCGCAAGACTCAGAGTTGCACGGTTGTGAGGGAAACATATGAATGGCCAGTGTCCAGCCTGGTTCGCGGCCATGCTCATGGAGATTAACCTTGTGATGATGCCAATGTGGAAAGCCGCGCTGCATTGCAGCCAGAATCGGTTTAACGTGTCGCTCGTCTTCAATCCCGGAAATTTCCAAACCATATTCCTCGTGCATCAAATCAATGGAACTATAATCGCTGAACCAGGTGAACCCCGCCTCCTCCAATAATTCTGAAGCACGACCGCGCTGCTCGAATAATTGCGGGTGGAACTCGAAATTTTCTGTTTGAGCATCGCGTATAAAAACACGCACTCGCCAACCACAGAGATGAAGATATTCCTCAATCCGCGGCAGAATACGGTCTTGATCCGCCTGGGAAAACTCCTTCGGATGTCCGTACCAACTAAAGAAAAAATGAATACGTTGTGAGGAAGGTGCTCCGACAAGAACAATTACGCCATCTTCTTCATAAACCGGGAACGTGAATTCACGGTTTCCCTCATGATAGACAAGCCTCCCGCTTCCCGGGCTTTCGACCGAGTAATTCCATCTTTTACTTAGAGCAGCGAGAATGCTCATAGCGCCAGGTTCTTACCGGACTGAAATAATTATAACGGAAATACTTAACATAAGCAACGCCGAAGACATTAGCATCCATTCTATTTTTTAAACGAGGCCGATGCTAGTCGCGCCTTCCATTCCTGGATACCTCGCTCGCGAATCTCAGCCTTCTCCCACGGATCAATATTAAATTCCTTGCCGATCTTTTCCCGCAGCAAGTTGGCCACTCGAATGCGGGCCATCAATCCCGGATGTTTCAATCCGTTAAGAACCAACCCAGGCTCTTGTTGCGACAGGGAAACAAGTTTTCCGATTCCAAAGTTACGATAAAGCTTCTCTTTGCGTTCACAACATTCGAGTAACATCGTCAATCCCTTTTCTCTCGCTACCGGTTCGGTTTCGCCCAGTGCAGCTTCGATCTGTTGTGTGCTCTTTTGAAATTCCTCCTTTTGCGTCGCGGACATGCTCAGGTTGCTTACGCCATTCGTCAGCCATTGAGCAAACGGTTCCGCCTCCATATAGCCGGAAGTCTTGACAACCTCTTCGCCATCCGGATCCAGAATGACAAATGCCGGGATGCCTCGAACTGAATGTTGTGCTGCCAGTTCTGCATTTTGATCGATGTTTACCGATGCACGCTCAAACTGCTCCAGCGACTCAGCAACGGACTTGTCCTTGAATGTTTTACTTTCCATCATCTTGCAATACGGACACCACGGAGCGGTAAATTCCAGCAGCACGGGCCGCTGCTTTTCACGTGCCACCTTCAATACGTTTGTCACGTCACTGCTCCAACCTGTGACCTCAACTGCATGCAAGTAAGCAGGGCAAAACAACCATGCGAACAAAATGAAGTTTACGATTCGATTCATTGCTTGTCCTTTCCCAAAGCTGCATTGCGCACCGGCTCTTTGCCATGCTGTATGTGTGGCCAAAACCGATTCCAATCAAATGGTCGACTGAATTCACCGAAATGGCATTTCTGGCAATCTCCCGCTCCAAGTGGTCTGAATTTAAAAGTAATTGGAAGTTGTTTTTGACGTTGCTCCACATGCAAGCTCCCCGGTCCATGGCAACTCTCACAACCCACATCTACCAGCTTCTTCCCTGCAAATTCCCGCCGATAACCTGATGGCGATCCAAAGCCCACTGTATGGCATGCGATACAATTCGGGTCCGCATCCGCACTTCGGTTTATCAATGTATTCATCGCCTCGGCATGGCCAGACTCCTGCCAAACCTTGGCTGCGGTCTTATGACATTCCACACAATTCTGGCTCCCCACATAAGCAGCGGTGACTTTCACTCCCGGCACCATGTTGTCTTGTAGATTGGCCGGATCATCTACGGACAGCTTCGTGGCCCGAACCTCTTTGCGATATTTTTCAGCCATGCTTCGGACTGCATCGCTCTCAGGAATCTGATCCTGGAGCAATTTGATTTCATGGTCCACAGCCGCAACTTTACCGTGGCCGGAAACCTTCGCTTTTAATCGGCCCAGCGCGCGGCCTTCATTTGCAGTGTAAAGAATCAAACTGCGATTCTCTTTATCCAACTTTTGTGAAGGCTGGCTAACCTTGCCGCCTAATATTATATCCAACTCATAAAATTCCTGCGCCAGACGGCTGAGTGAAACTTCGTCCGTGAATGCCAATAGAATTACCACATCAGCTTTGCGTTTAAGCTCAGGCAGCAAGCGCTCCAGTGTTACCTCCATTTTTTCAAGCCCCACTCCCGCCCCCAAACTTTCATTCTGCATCTGCGAATCCATGAGTCCTAACAACGCCACCTTATACTTCCCGCGATTGATAATTTTGTAAGGTTCGACGAGCGGTGAACCAGACTTTTTATCAAGCAGGTTCGCGCTGATTAGAGTCACGGGTGATTCATTTTTCAGTGCGCTTAATTGATCGGCTGAAAGCTGAGCCTCGCGATGTCCCAAGTTCAAGGCATCAAAGTTCATGGCAGCGTACGCCTGCAACATGTATTTGTATTCGATGAGATTATAATCTTCCTTGCCCCGAATTGCATTGCCAACATCGGCTCGAATCGAGTTGGTTCCACCCTCCTGATCTAAAACTGTTTTAAGCCGCGTCAGCCCGCCGTATTGGCCGCTAAAGCAACCGCATGGCACCAATCGTCCGCGCGCATCACAAGTAAAAAAAACGGTAAGATCAACCGGCACAGGTGGCGACTTCTTCCTAGATGCCAGAAAAACGCCCACTCCGACAATTGCACCCAGTAGAATCAAAATCGCCAGCCAGCGTTTCATGTATCTGCTCAATACAACAATGAATAGGTAAAAATGTTCACGTTCACCTTGGCCGGATCAGCCACTTCATTGCCGCCACAACAACAGCAACCCTCCGCATGTGCCACATCATTTAGTCCATCCTTGGAATAGACCACCACCAACCGCCCATTCATCTCAAGTCCCTCCAACATTACTGGCGTGCCATGCTTGTCCACCAATCGGGTGAGTTTGTTCACCACAGAAAAGATGGGATGAGTCATTGGAATCTTTTTCAAACTGTTGTCGGGAAAACAAAGCTTCAATTCCTTCCTGAAGGCCGCATCCCATTTCATGTCAGAACATCCAGGACTCGCCAGCAAAAAACCGCCGTTGGATAAATACTTTTTAAGATTGTCCCGTTCCTTTTGTGTAAAGGTAAATGATTCATTCCCGGAACAGACGCAAAACGGATAATCAAACAAGGCATCCGCATCCAACCGCACCGGGCAAAAATGCTTTCCGACACTCAGGCTGGTGTTGCGCGCCACCTCAGTGAGAAAATTATCAGCGAAGCAAACCGAACTTTTATTACCTCCATAGATCAAGTTGCCACATTGCAACTTCGTAAGATCCACCTGCGAGGCTTTGGGTGTTTCAGCACTGAACGTTGCCAGACAGCAGAATAATATAGCTACTATTAAGGCGCTGAACAGGAAGAGCCTGTTTCCTTTCTTATATGTTTTCGGTGCTGCTTTGTTCATAACGCCTCGCTATTTGGTGATTGCTTTAAAGTATTGGTCCACGATGTCGCTATACTCCTCCACCGTTGATTCCGAGGTCACCGCTTCCGATTTTCGATTCACCGGTTTGACTCCCTTCATCACGTCAGGCTTGTCAAACGCTACATTTTCACTACCCGGTTTAGGCTTTTCCTGGCCCTTGCCATTGCCGCCGGATTTGGCTTCGCCTTTGGATACAAAACTTTCGTTTCCCAAAACTCCCATCGATGGTCCTTCCATGACCGCATAGCCTGATGTTCCGGAACTTCCCTTGCCCATCCCCTGCGCTTGTCCCGGCCCCTTCCCATTTCCAAATTTATGCGATTGCATCATCTGGCTGAAACTTTTCCCGGGATTCATTCCCTTGGTTAATTTCATGTAGTTGTCCATTTCCTCTCCCTGTTGCCCGCCTTGGGCTTTACATTCGCCATATAGTTTTTCCATCTCGGCACGAAGCCGGTCTGACAACTGAAATGAATTTTCTCCTTTTGCCGCCAGCATCATATCGGTGGCTTGCTGCGCCAGCGGATTCATTCGGGCATTCTCCATTTTATTGGCCAAATCCTTTGCGCTTTTAGACGCCTTGGGAAATTTCTTCTCTGCATTCTTCGAATCCTCCCGCAGTTTGTCTTCGAGTTCATTCAACTGCTCAGCCACTTCCTTTTCGTTGGCAGCGAGACTTTTCAAGGCAAGCTGGTCTTCCCGACTCAACGTCCCGGAACGATTATAAGCGCGCGTCTGTTCCGTCAACGCCTGCTGCTGCTGGTAAAGATCACCAAAACGATTGAAATCCTTCAATATCTCCTGCATCTGGCTCATGTCCTGGATGGTCTTGACTACTTC
The DNA here is from genome assembly GCA_028293285.1 of Pedosphaera sp. Classification (GTDB taxonomy): domain Bacteria; phylum Verrucomicrobiota; class Verrucomicrobiia; order Limisphaerales; family Pedosphaeraceae; genus Pedosphaera. Next base: position 10,745 of record JAQGPC010000305.1, on the reverse strand, counting down.
CTTTTCAGTTTGCTCTTCGACCGCTCCAAGCTTGGCGAGTTGTTCGTCCGATGCTTTCTTGAAATCTGACAACATCTCTGGACTCATCTGCCGCTGCCCGGAAGGAGGCGAACTGCGCTGCGCAATATCCTGTGCCGACTTACTATTGGCTGAAACCGAATCCCGAATATCCTGCGCTTTCTGCTTCAATACCTTTTGAAATTCCACTTCGACATCATAAAGAGGCTGCTTGCGCACAAACTCATCCATGTGATCGGCTGACTTCGCCAACTTCTGATTTACCTCGTTCTGTTTCGCAAGCAGGCTGTCGAGTTCCTGTTGCAAAGCCGCTTTCTGCTTCGGGTCCGCCTTGGCCAACTTCTGTTTCAGAGCATCGATTTTTTCACCAAGGTTCTTTTGTTCCTCAATCAGGTCCTGCAACTGCGAGAGCATCTCCGAATACTTCCCTTCGATATCGCTGATATCATTCTGCTCACGCAAAAATGAGTTATAATCTTCTTCGGCAATCACGGTGAGATTAATAGTCTGGCTGCGCGCCAAATTGGCCTCAGGTGCCGTATCAATCGCTTCCGCAAACATCGAAATCACATCGCCCGGTTTAATCCCTAAATCACTAAAATCAAATAGCAACGATTCCCGGCTGTTCCGGACAATTTTGTCATACGAGACCACCTTGGGTGGCGAGTAGATCTGGTTCAATGCGCGATGAATACGAACCATCTTCAATCCGTAATCGTCGTTGGCTTCAATCTGCGCCTCAGTCTTGAAGTTAAAAGCCACAAAACAATCTTTGTTGGGATTCACAATCTGAATTTCCGGCGGCAAATCGTGCGTCACTGTTAATGAACCTTCCCAATTATCTTCAGATGGAATCCCATCTGCATCCACCATGCTGAAGCGTAACCGCGCGGAATCGCGTGCATCAAAATTCGCCGCTACTTCATTATCTCCAGTTTTGCCCATGGCTACGCGCTGAATTTCGGTTCCAGACTTGATGATCTCCAAAGTTCCATCGCGCAATGGCCGATTTGATTGCAGCCGAAATTGCACTTTGCTGCCCGACAACGCCTTCACATTTTTGAAATCAAATGGCTTTTCCTCCGCCTTGATGCCGGTGTAGGCCGGTGGCGCAATCTGCACCATTGCCCTTTCTAGCTTCGGTGTCAGAATGAGTTCCAGTCGCTTTTGTTTGCTGATACTGTGCTGGTTCTTTGTGTGTGCAAAAACAATCAAGTCGGTTTTGATTCCTGCAATCTCCTGGTGGAAGCCAACGCTTCCCTTATCAAACATCGGTACCGTCACCGCTTGCTCGGGATGTTGTGGCGGATGGTAGGTCAGGAACAGTTCGTGCGGGCGATGTCCGGAATGCTTCACCTTCACCACAAAATTCTTGTTGTAAACCACGTGCGCACCCGCATTGCCCGGTTCAACAATCGCGAGTTGTGTGAATGAATAAGGCGGATGATCTCCCATTGGATCAGCAAACCGCATGATCTCGATGCCCGAAATGCTATAGAACACTCCTAGCACAATCACGAATGCGAGCCCCGCTAATCCCGCCCATTTCAAATCTCTCGCCAACAATCCGGACTTTGCCAAACCATGAAAATCAACCGTTCGCAATTCATCGGCATAGCCTCCAATCGCTTGGCGCGCAATTTGCCGGGTCATTTCGCCCAGCGCGGGATCATTGGTCTGCGCTTGCAATTGAAGGACATTGATGAGCTTCGAACCCAAAGCCGGATCGCGCGTTTCCAGCAATCGGGCGATTCGCTCCAGTTGATTCCGCTGCATTCGCTCCACGTAGAAGCTCCAACCCAACACTCCAAGAAACAAGAGTCCCAAGACTCCGAGTAAAATTATTCTGGGCCAGGGAGTCAGTTGAAAGAAAACGTCCAGTAGGAAACAAAGGATGATGAGGCCAAGAAAATATGGGAATGCTCTCAATAGGAAACTGCGTCCCTTTTCCCTTTGGAAGGAACGATCCGCCGCCTCCAAACCGGACACAACCGGCCGAATTTCGTTTAGCATAACCCCCACCTTCGTCGCAGATACCAATCGACACCAAAAAGTAGTCCAATCAAATAGAAAAACCAAGCTCTATCCCAAACCGTCTGGAGTCGTGTCTTCGGCGTAGTATCCACCTTTTCATTGCGCAATTCAGTATTTAACTTTGCCAATTCTCCCGGTGCGAGCAATCTCCCGCCGCTGCTCTCACACAACCGCTTCAAATACCCCACATCCGTGGCTACTTCCGTTTCCTCCAAATTTTCCTGGAACACAATGAACCGTGATTCCTGTGTTGTCCCATCAGGAAAGCGTACCGCTGCCCGATACTTCCCGACCTTCTCCGGCAGGTATTCCGCCAGTAACCGGTAAACATCCTGTCCTGGCAACGGATTCAACGTCGTACGCCCAACCTCCTGCTCCCCCCGATAAAATACAATGGGGATTTCTTTTACCTTCGGATCAGGGCTGCGCATAACCACCCGGAAGTAAGCCTTTTCCCCCAACAAAATATTCGCCGAACTCGTGCGTAACGAAAACTGTTGGTTCGGGAGAAAGTCACGACCAGCCATCAGCCACAGAACCATCTGGTCCCAGAAGCGATCAAATAAGGTGTTAACTCCTTCAATCTTGGCATTGAACGCCCAACGCCAGAGTCCATCCACTCCTACGCTCAAAACCTGTCCCTGACCAAACCGTCGCTGCACAATCCCCGGCATTAGATCGCCACCCTCGGAGCCTTGCGCAGATGCAAGTGTCGCCGTCAGTGGCTTTTTCTCAGTTATGCCCCGGCCCGCAATCAGTTCCGGAACCTTGTCCGCTCCGCTCTGTTCCGCCAAAATTCGAAATGGTGCCAGCCCCTGCCCTTCACGACCGATTTGCAGCCTGACTTTTTCTTTGACCTTCTCGTCCCAAATCACCGGCTCCAAATCATTCTTCGCCAGTTCGCCCTCAAATGCAGGCCCCCGGCTGAAAACAACTGTGCCCCCTTGGTTCTTCACATAATTCTGCAAGAGGTCGAGTTGTTCCCGATTCAAAAGCTTTTCCACTGAACGCCCCAGAATAATCACATCGTAATGGTTAAACTGCTCCGCTGTTTCCGGAACTTTCAATTCCTGGTCAGACGGTTTCTTGCGGATGAGCCGCGCCTTTTTCGGCGCATATTGAATGATCGAATCGAGGTCAATCTTATCATTACGCATGAGCGAACGTTGCAGAAAAGTCGTGTCCCAATAAGGCGAACCTTCCAACACCAACACTTGAATCTGCTGGTCAATGACGTTCAGATAGGTAATTGCGCTATTGTTTTCCTTGTCCACTTCTCCTTCGAGCGGCACCACACGCATTTCATACTCGTATTGTCCCACATCCTTCTCCGCCACTTCAAACTGCACCGGCGCCTGCCCAGCATCGCCTGCATTAATTCTTTGAGTCTGCACCACCTGGTTTTGCCGCAGCAATTCCACCTGCACATCTTCAAATTCACACCCGATAAACCGTAGCATCCCTGAAATCCGCGCCTTTTGCTTTACGTAACAGTATGGTTGGTAACTCGTAATACGAATCGAAGCATCCCGTACCTTCCCCTGCTTTCCCAAGGCAACGGCATAAATCGGTATCTGCCGTGACTTCGCCATCAAACCGGTCTTGGAAGGATTGACCAATTCAAAATCGTGTCCATCAGTCAGCAGAATCAATGCCTTGGCCCCCTCACCGGCCGCAAGCGAATTGGCTATGGTCGTCATTGAACGATGAAGCCGTGTAGATTCTCCTTTAGGTGTTAGATCTAGTAATGACGATGATACCGGCACCGCATTTTCGCTAAATTCGAAAAGTCTTAGCGACGGATCTTTAATTAGCCCATCACGCGGAATAAGGTCCGCGTCCATCAATATATTTTTCGCGGCATCCATGCGCGACGTTTTCTCTACATCCGTTTGCTTCATGCTACGTGAAGTGTCCAGCGCCACCAGCGTCACCTTCTGATGAATTGGCGGCGGAATTTGTTCCAGCTCTGATGGCTGCAACAGCACCAATAAAACCAACGCAATTCCAATTAGTCGGAAAACGGTCAGCACCAAATTTTTACCATTCCCTAATCGCGAACCCACCTTGACGTAAGCGATCAGCGTCAATGCTGCCATTAACACCCCCAGCAAAATCACCACCGGTACCGGTAGAATCGGGTCCAGCACAATTTTTGAAGTGGCGAAGATTGGGTTCATGTTGCCACCCGCTTGATCAAAAGTTGAAAACCCAATTCCATCAGCAGGAACAATAATCCTGCGAAAATGAAGTAATGAAATACCGGCCGTCCGAGGATGAGATTTTCATAATCCTCCTGGCCGCCTACAAAGTGAGCTTGCTGCCCCTCCTTGATTGAGTCCGGCAACAATTGCTTATCCACCTGGCGCAAATCCGATTCATCAGGGCTTGAATTGATTCCAAACGACGCAGCTAATCGGCCCGGCCGCAACGTGTAGAAACCAAGCTCATCCGGTATGAATGAAATCCCATACCGCTCACCCGCCAATTCCCGTTTCAATTCCACTGAATTCCCCGAAGGCCCCTTGAAATTATTCTCCTTCAAATCCGCGCGCCAGACTTCGCTCTGAATACTCTGGCCGATGACATACGATGTCGGCGGCGGCTCCTCGCTGGAAATGGTCTTCACCATCTCCTGAATCCATGCTGGGAAAATCTTTTGCCTCGCTAGGTTGCTGGAAAACTCACTCACCGAAAAATTCACCAGCAACATCGTGCCTAATCCGTGTCCCAGACTCGCCATCGCCGGGGTTTCATCCGCATACGTCAGCAGAACTGTTCCCGCGCCGGTCGAACTCGCATTGTAAAAGTCGTAAAATTCCAGCAACCCCAAATCCTGCCGCATCGAACCGCGAAATAGTTTCAGGTATTTCGATTTGAAATCTCCCTTGATGATTTGCTGCGCGCCTGTTCCCACATTTTCCACTCCACGTCTTTGTCCCAGCTTCAACGGCATCGTCCCCACCCCCATCACCTTTTCCATTTTTTGCAAATTTTCCGCGTCTGCCTTCCCATCCAGAAAGTAAATCACTCCGCCGCCACTAAATAAAAACTTCGCCACCGCACCGCACGCTGCATCACTCAACGGTCCCGCTTTCGTGAGAAAAATCTTCTTTGCCGACGCCAACTGGCTCGCCGACACCTCTGCCGAAGTAATATGCCGAGGTAGCAATGAACCTTGTTGGTTCTCGTAGGGATTCAACGCCATCTTCAGGAAATACACCGCATCCTTGTCTGGCTTTGGATCATCAGAAATAATCAACACTTCCTCTTTCTCCAGCACGGGAATGGCCAGGCAGAATCGATCATCCTGTTCTAATCCATCGGCGGGCAATCGAACCTCACATAAATGCAAACCCGGCGCACCGGGCGCGACCGGCAACGTCACTTTGCCCACCGACCAGGGCGACACAAACACCTCCTTTTCAAACTTCGCCCGATTATCCACCACCACCGTGACCTGTTCCTGCAATGGTTTTTCACTAAAGTTGCCCACGCTCACCTCCACCAACACGGTATCACCGGCAAGCACTTGTGATTGGTTTATGGTTGCGCCTAATACACCATGGTTATCTTTGGTTCGCGCAGAGACATCCACAAAGAACAACCGGGCATTCGGCGGCAATGAAGTAAAATCCACATTGGCCCAATTCTTTCTCTGGAAATCCGAAATGTAATAAATCTCCGGTCGACTTGTCTTTTGCGAAATCAACCGCGCCGCCGTGGCATTAGCTTGGTTGAAATCCGCCCGCGTCAATCCCGGCCGCAAATTATCAATGAACCGCTTTGCCTCGACCTGGCTCCGTGAGAATTCGATAAAACAGGTGGACGGATTTTGCCCCACCAGCATCACATTCACCAAATCATCCGGTCCCAATGTATTGAGCACTTTCTCCGCTTCGGCAACGCCACGTTGACGGCAACTCACTCCCTCGCCCTTGTATTCCATGCTCAACGAATGATCGAATAACAACAGCACGTGCCGGCTTCCCTTCGCCTCGGCCGCTGAACCGAACTTCTCAATCGTCGGTTTTAAGAAGGCCAGCAGCAGCAGCACGAGAAATGCTGTGCGTAATAACGCCAGTATCCAGTGCCGCCATTTGAACAGCTTCGAACGCTGCGCCACAGTCTCACGAATGTTTTTGATGGATGAAAATGCGAACAGCTTTGGGAACCGACGATTCAGCAGATGGATGATTACCGGCACCGTCACCAGTGGAACCAATCCATACAACAATGCGGCATTGAGAAATGACATGGTTCCTATCGCGCGGCAAAGATGGTGTTGGCGCCGCGAAAACCAAGGTACGCTTCAATTGCGGTCAAATAAGGGTTTCGCGTGTCCACCAAAGTATGTTGGATTTGCCTAAGGTCAGCCTCCCGCGCCAAGCCTTCGATATTCTGCTTCATCTTCTCGCGATACGAGGCCCGAATCTCCTCCGGGTCCACCTGCACCTGCTCGTTCGTTTCCATATCTACAAATTTCGCCATGGTAAAATTCGGCAGATGCAGTTCATCGGGATCAACCACCTGCAGGAGCAACACTTCGAACTTGCGATGCACAAATTGGCCAAGCGCCTCAAGCAATTGTTCGTTATCATCCAGAAAATCGGATAGCACCACGATCCTTCCCCGTTTTTTAAAAATTCCGTTGCACTCGCCCAACGCCTGCGCGATTCCTGTTGTTGAAGCCGGCTTCACCCGTTCCAATTCCGTCACCATCCGATGCAAATGTCTCCGTGTCCCGCCCGGCGGCAAAAATTGATTCACTTTCTCCGCGAACAAAACCAACGACGCCTTGTCTCCTTGCTTAATCATCAAATACGCCAGTGCCGCGGCAATCTTTGCCGCCAGAAAAAACTTCGGCTGGCGCTTTTCTCCCGCATACCTCATCGACGCGCTCGTATCCACCAACAAGTAAGCCACCATGTCGGTCTCTTCCTCGAACTGCCGCAGATACAACCGGCGCGACCTCCCGTAAGCTCGCCAATCCAAATGCGAAATATCATCGCCCGCCACGTATTCCTTGTAATCCGCGAATTCCGATGACGACCCGCGAAACGGCGATTTATGTTTACCGCTGTAATATCCCTCCACTGTTGCCTGCGCGAAAACCAGCAGGTTCTTGAACCGCTCCAACTCCTCCACCGTCAACAACGGCGTTGGCTGAAAACCCAACGGCTTGCCTAGAATGGTTGGCTCCGGTTTCTCTGACATGGACTTAATGATGGGTGGCTGAGCCACAGTTTTAATCACCGGCGGTTTCGGCGAGTTGCCCGACAGATTTGTAATCCGCTCCTTGATTTTCAGATTATCGCGCAAAGGCTCCATGAGGATTAGAGCTTTTCACGCTCCAATTGCATCTGCGTTGATATTTCATTCGGCATTCGAAATTCACCATTTTGAATTTCTCAATATTCCTTCTCTTTTACTCCTTTAAAAATCGCTTCCAGAATGTCCCGCGATTTCTTTCCCGCCCCCGTCGCCCGGTAATTCGTGATCACCCGATGTTGCAGCACCGACATCGCCACCTCGCGCACTTCTTCCGTTTCTGGTGTCAGCTTACCCTTCATCAGGGCCAACGCCTTCGCGCCTAAAATCAAATACTGCGACGCCCGCGGTCCCGCTCCCCATTCAACGTAATCCTTCGCCACCTGCAACGCGCCCAATCGATTCGGCCGTGTCGCCGTTACCAATTCCACCGCATAATCAATCACATGATCCGACACCGGCGCAGCCAGCACCAACTTCTGCACCGCTAGAATTTCCTCCAACGTCACCGATGGCGTCAAGGTCGGCAGTTCCATGATCGTCGTGCGCCTTACAATTTCCATCTCCTCATCCTTGCGCGGATAATCCAGATAAAGCGAAAACATGAATCGATCCAGTTGCGCTTCCGGTAATGGGTAAGTCCCCTCCTGTTCAATGGGGTTCTGCGTCGCCACCACGAGGAACGGATTTGGCAACTCGCGCGAATTTCCACCCACTGTCACCCGCCGCTCTTGCATCGCTTCCAGCAAAGCCGATTGCGTTTTTGGCGGCGTGCGATTGATCTCGTCTGCCAACAACAGGTTCGTAAAGATCGGCCCCGCCTGATACTCGAACTCCAGCCTTCGCTCCCGTTCCTGCAAAAGTTCCGACCCAATGATGTCCGCCGGCATCAAGTCCGGCGTGAATTGAATTCGTTTGAAGCTCAAGTGCAATACCTCCGCCAACGTCTTGACCAAAAGCGTCTTTGCCAACCCGGGCACCCCCACCAACAGGCAATGTCCCCGTGAAAACAGACTCACCAGAAGGAGGCGGATGATTTGATCCTGGCCAACGATTACCTTGCCCAGGTCCTGTGTGATCCAATTGTGAACCTCCTTCACCGACTGTGCAGATATCTCAGTCATGATATTAAGTTTGTTTGACTCTACCCAACCTCCAACCAATTACCAGTGGCAAACCGCCCTATTCAATTCCTCCTGTTCTTACTCTTAATCCTACTCTTACTCTTAATCAACTCTCCAATACTGCGAACACCGGTTCTTTCCGAACGTTCCAAAAACCTAACTGCTTATACGCACGAGGAAGCGCTTCAGAAGTAGCAGGAGCCCGTAAAGCACGACTCCCCACAGAAGGCTATTGGCAATCAGCAATAACCACTCAGCCCTGCCCTTGCCAATACCCAATAGGCCTCCTACCCACATAAACGGAAACCAGAGGATATCAACGGCAACGTCGCACACTCGGCCAAATAAACTCGGCGCCACTCCGCTCTCAAATCGTCCCATGGTACCACCGAATGCAAGCAGGAAAACGCCGAAGCTGACGACAAAATGAAGCGCCGAAAAGCCAAGAATAATCAAACCCGAATCGTAATATCTGCCTCCATTGCCTTTCATATTTGTACTGTGTATTCCAACCATTCCTTTGTCGAGAACAGTTAAGCCTCTACCACATCATCCCCTTAGTCTCTTCACCATGGATAACCACTGAAACCGTTAAATAGATCAGCAGCACCGTAAACAGAAACGCCTCTAGCAGCGAAATCTCTGCATCTTGGCCCCGCCGACTTCCGTCTTCTGCCCTTCGGAATTTTTCGTTCCGGGCGGCGCAGCGCGTTCCCCTACTGGAGGATTGATTGCCAAGGCAAATAAATGAACGCCGGGTGGTGCCCGGCGTTCATTTGCAGTTCTCTTTTAGAGTTAAACCAAAATTTCAGATTAAAAATTCCAGACGAAGCTGGCGAAGATGGCGTGGCTGAAGGAATCGTCTGTGCGGAGAGAGTCGTGGAAAAAGTTGTAGCCGGAGGCACCCAGGAATTTGTAGCCGACACCTACTTCGATGTTTTGATTGATGGCGTATTTCAAGCCGGCTTCAGCCTGATAGGCGAACCCGAAATCGGAAGAGCCCTCGTCAAAGAAAGAGTTCTTCAGATGAAGTGTGCTGGCCACACCTCCGAGGCCACCACCAATGTAAGGGGTAAGGCCGTTTTCGAAGGGAAGTTTTAAGATCGCTTTGGCGAGAAACGGATACTGATAGAGATCGCCCTCCTCATGTGAGGTGAGGGGGATGCCTCCGACTTTATCGAACGAGTTCCAGATGGAACCGCCTTCGATTTCGACGGCGAATGCTTTGCAAAAATTGTAGCCGAAGCCGATGTCAGTGCGGAAGCCTGGGTTGAAGGCGACGTCGCTATTGTTGATTTTGAAACTTTGTTGCAGAGCGCCGCCGCCATCGACCTTGGCGTAAAAGCCGGGTTCATCCTTTGCCTGAAGACTTGCGGTGGTGATTACGAATGCTGCAGCAGATGCAGTGAGATAATTGAGTTTGGATTTCATTTTTGATTGTTAGTTAGGTTCGGTCGACGCTTAGGCTCGCCGTTACTACTAGTGACGATCCTTTGCCGATTCAAATTCAAATTTTTGATTGTTAAGGCGGGGAAATATTGAGATTTTTACAGGTGTAGTCAAGTTCTTGCTGGAGAGCACCGCCGGCTTTTTGAAGAATCGGGAGGCGTCCATCATATATCAGGAAGATTTGATGCACATGGGTGGGAGAGCCTTTTGCTTTTACGTCCACGCGGCCATCAGCTATATCCGGAGCGAACCAGCACCGCCGAGTCCTCAGTTGAAATTTTTGCGGCAACGAAAGGTTTATTCTTGGGCGATCTCGAAATGAAAATAATCAAGCCAACCCCGAGAGTCAGGACTATTAATCCCGAAACAATGAATTTCCTCTTTTGCATAAGCCAAGCGGCACCTTATTCCGATGCCACCCGTGACTCAATCCTTTCCATTCGAAGCACCATGTTCGCCGCACGGAGCGCCGCCCTCCGCGGCGGCATTGGTTTGAAGTTCCACATTCATGTGGTCCGCTGACTGCCCCTGACCGCTCGAACCGTCCGCAGCCCTCTTGATTTGGAGTCCGCGTTCACGCGGTCCGGCGGAGCACCGCCCTCCGTGGCGGCATTGGTTCGGAGTTCCACATTTATATGGTCTGTTGCTTGGCCCTGAGAGCCCGGCTCGCCCGCAACCTTTCCCGTTTGGAGGTCCGTCCCGCATGCGGGACGGTCCCCCTTGCCATTAAACCTCGTTGTCCGGCAACTCGGCCTACGAACTTCCGTCTTCTGCCCTCCGCTCTCCGTCTTCCGGCTTCCGTCCTCCGATTTGAACTCACACCCACTCGTACCAGCTCGTACTAGCTCA
>JAQGPC010000291.1 GCA_028293285.1 Pedosphaera sp. | reverse complement strand
AATTTTGGGCGCGGTGAAGCCGGGCAGGACAGCATTGCCCAAGGCTTTGATGGTGGCTTTGGGGCCTCCAAGTTTTTCGGTGATTTCATCGCACTCAGCCATCGTGGAGGTGTCGCACCAGAGCTTGGCGGGACGGATGACTTCGCCTTTGTCATCCAGGGGAACGAACCCATGTTGCTGGCCGCTGACGCCGATGGCTTTGACTTCGGCAGCGCTGGCCTTAGCGGCGCGCAGGGCCTGGCGAATGGCACTGCCGGTGGCGTCGCGCCAGGTATGAGGGTGCTGCTCCTTTGCGCCGGGCGGGAGGTTGGGGATCAAATCGTAAACTTGCGCGGCGGAGGCAAGGACTTTGCCGTTTTGGGCGTCCACCACCAATACCTTGGTGGATTGCGTGCCGCTATCGATGCCAATTAAAAGATTTCTCATAAGGCGATGGAATAGGGAACCAGAGTCGTCGATTCCTGTGAAGCATTAAACCCTAAAGGAGGAAAATACAAATGTGGGGTGGGTTCAACGCTGGGAGAATGGGATCAAAGTCAGAGACTCGTCATCTACTGGGATATATTCTTAATCCCTTCGCTTGGCGTGTGACACGGGAGCAGTTACGCTCCAATCATGAGAACAAAGTTGCGGGTGGCAGCGTTGGTGATCGCGCTGGTGGTAGTGGCATTTTGGTTTTTCGGCGGGCCGAATATGGGGTTTACCAAGACATCGGTGGCGCATATTGAGAAGGACCCGGTGACGGAGATTGAAACACCGAGGTATGAAAAGCGCTTTGTGCCGGGGGTGGATTTTCTTGCGGCGGGGCTGGGTTTGGCGGCGGTTTTGGCAGCCGGGTCGTTCCTCTTCAGAAAAAAATTGTTGGAAAAGAGTTGACGCGCATTATAACATTCGTTATTATCCAACCACGCTCAATTTTGGGCTGCCGGCGTATTTTGAGCCGATGCTCTTTGACAATTCAAGCCAGAGGACGGAAGCCCGAGGGCTGAGGTCGGAAAAGGCGCCGCCTGAAGGCGGAACTCCGAACGGGAACCGTTACAAAAGTTAAATAGTTATATGGTTACAATGACCAAGGCCTCTTTCGCCCCGCTGAGGCTTTGGTGGGTTTGGCCGGTTCCCATGGCTTAGGCTTGCGCCACTCCGCGGCTGGGAAATCGAACAAATACGACCAAATGCGACCTATTACGAGTAGATTGGAGGTTAAAAGAAGTCTGAAAAATGAAAATGGCCGCGAAAGGGCGTAAAGGAGAGAAGACAGAATTAGAGCCTCCTGACATCGGCTGCTACGGAGCAAGTCGGAGCAAGTCGGAGCAAGTCGGAGCTGGTACGAGCTTGTACGACCTAGTACGAGCAGATGTGAGTTGAGTATGTTGGAATTTAAAGTGGCTTTTTGGAGGGAATGAGGCCAGATTCAGTCCCATGAAAAAGATCGCTTTGATTCTAGGGTTGGCTGGTATGAACCTGGTCGTTTTTGCCGCTCCGCAGAACTTTGATTTCAAAGATCCGAAAGGGGTCAATAACGTAGTGTTCAAGACAGATGCCCCGTTGGAATCGATCAATGGCACGGCCACGGGTATTTCGGGAAGCACTGCTTTTGATCCGGCTGCGCCCGGGAGTATCAAGGGCAAAATCGTTGTGGAAGCGGCGTCATTGGAAGTTCCGAATCCGATGATGAAGCAACATTTGCAGAGCGACAAGTGGCTGGATATTGCCAAACACCCGCAAATCACCTTCGAAGTGCTCAGCACGGACAACGTAAAAACGACGGGAAATGTCACCACGGGGGATATCACGGGAAATCTGATGCTGCATGGGGTCACCAAAAAAATTACCGTCCCGGTGAAGATGACCTACCTCAAGGACAGGTTAAAAGACCGGTTCCCAAAACTGGACGGTGACCTGCTGGTGCTGCGGTCAACCTTCACTGTGAAACGAAGCGACTTTGGCATCAACAAAGGAAATTTCGAAGACAAGGTTTCGGATGAGATTGAACTGAACCTGAGTTTGGCCGGTCAATCGCTGCACTAAACGGATAAAAATCGCAAGCTGTGAGTACCAACGCCAAATTTCTCGAACTACCCGGTTTGCGGGTGACCGTGGATCGGGTGGTTTATTATCCGGAAGCGGAAACGCCGACAGATCGTCCGCATTGCTTCGCGTACTTCATCAGCATCCATAACGATTCTGAGGTGCCTGTGACGATTAAGGCGCGAAAGTGGGTGGTAACAAATGACCGGGGAGAGATTACCGCCGTGGAAGGCGAAGGCGTGGTGGGAGAAACTCCCACGATCGAACCGGGCAGTTCCTTCAGCTATAACAGCTATCATTTGCTGGACACGAACACGGCGGTGGCAGAGGGAAGTTATCTTGGGCTGGATACTGCGGGACGACGCGTCCTCACGCGAATCCCGCGGTTTGAAATGAAGGTTCCTCCCCAGGTAGCCGCTAAAAGACCACGAGGTTAGGCGTGCCGGAAAGTGATGCGCGCCTTGCCGAGATCATAAGGGGACATTTGGACATTCACCCGGTCACCAACGCTGATGCGGATGAAGTTTTTGCGCATTTTGCCGGAGATATAGGCCAGCACTTCATGGCCATTCGGCAGCGCTACTTTAAACATGGTGCCCGGCAATACCTGGGTTACGGCACCGGTAATCTCTATTGGTTCTTCTTTAGCCAAGCGATGCTGATTTGTTTATGCCACTGACCATACTGATAAGAATTTCGCCACAATTCCGGCACGGACAAATTGCTAAGATTTCGGACATTGCAATTTTTGGACTCCAAAATCAAGAAACTTTTCAAATGAATATGCGGGAGAATTTTGACCTAAGTGGGGCCTGTAAAATCGCATTGGACAACTTTGGGGGAGCGATTAGACTCAATCGAATATGAGAAACAACCAATTTGCGGTCGTGCTTGCCAGTCTGTTGTTGTTCAGCACGTTAATCACCGCTTTTCTTATTGCCCGGTATACCCTTTCCGTGCGCAAGCTACAGACCTATGCGCCCAGCGCCGCTCAGGTCGCCCAATCCCGCAGTCTGGTGCAAAGTCTCATCAATGACACCATAGAATATAGCAAGAGAAACCCGGACGTGATCCCCCTCTTGCAACAGGTGGGCTTGCCGGTCGGCAACAAAGCCACGGTACCAGCAACCACCAGCGCTCCCATTTCCAAGCCCACAACTAAATAATTTATGAACGAATCTGAAGCTAACATCGATTCAGCATCCGGACCTTCGCTCAAGACATTGCAGGAAGAGTTGCAATCGCTCAGAACTCTGGTCACTGGGGCGCTGGCCATTTTGTTCATTTTCAGCGTGTGCCTGAATATCTTTCTTTCACGTCAAGCCATGGTGGTGAGTAATCAGGCGGCAGAAGCGCAGAAAGCTGTGGACGAATTCAGAACCTTTGGCGCTCCCTGGGCCAATGATTTCTGGTATAAGCTGCTTGCCTACTCCAAGACCCATAATGACATCGCGCCGATAATTTCCAAATACAGTCCCTACATCACAGCGTCTCCTCCGCAGGCGACCAATAACGCTGTAAAAAAGAAATAAATTATCCTTCTCGGAGCTTTGCCAAAAACCGGAAGACAGCGTTTAATTAATGCTGCAATTTGCCGGGCAACGTTTTTAAACCCACTCCGCAGGCAGAGCAAAAATTCGACTTTGGTGGACAGAGTGCGCCACATCCGGAACATCCCAACTGGGCATCAGCGTGGCGTTGATGGATAATCAAGTTCCGAATATAGGGCAGCCAGGTAAACGCGTAGGCAAAGATGAAGACGGAATCGTGCTGGGAAAACAAGGCATAGGAAAGCAGTAGGAGCGAGCCAACCAGGCTCAACCACCAGAAAGCTGCGGGCACCACCACCTGTTTCCGCTTTTCCGTGGCATACCATTGCACGATGAAACGGCTGAAAAAAACTACATTTCCCAGCCAACCAATGACCTTCCACCATCCCCATTCGATGCCGAGGAAATGTCCGTTGCGATATACCAAATGCTCAAGCCAATCCATATTTACAATGGATTAAATTAAGCCGAAACCGCACAGCACTGACAAACCAATTCGCCTCTACGTGGAACAACCCGACTGTGAAATCCTTACTCGGCCAAAAGTTTGGTCACCTTTTCCTCCAACCCTCCACGAGCATTTACGTCACGCAAGTTTCCCTTTTTATCCACCAGCCACATGGTGGGAATGCCGCGTATCCCAAACGCTTGTCCATATTTGTTTTGCCATCCCTTGCCGTCGAAATACTGGGGCCAGGACATTTCCTTTTTGGCGACAAATTTTTCCAGGGCATCTTTTTCCTCATCAAAACTGATGCCTATAATCTCAAATCCCTTGCCATGCAATTTATCATAAGCCTCCTTAACGTGCGGGATCTCCGCCACACAAGGTCCGCACCAAGTCGCCCAAAAGTCTATCAAAACCACCTTACCCTTCATTTTCGTAGCGTCCACTTCCGTTCCGTCTAACGCAGTAAACTTGATGTTCACCGGCTTGCCTACTGCATCCAATCGATTCAACAACCCTTTGGCCTCTTCTTTGCTTTCTTCTGGTGCTGATTCATTGTCCATGATTTCCTTGGCAATTGCCTTGCCCTTCTCGGGAGTACCATTCGATGCCAGCATCATCAGCACTTGGTAACCTTCCTTATGTTTGGGAAAATCCTTCTGCAAAGCCCGTGCTTCCTTTTCCAACTCCCCTGTGGTTTCCGGCATTCCCCGGAAAAGCTTTTGCAATGATGCCAGGCGCATTTGCAGGCGTTCATCTTCACCCAACTTCGGATCTTTCAAACGCACCTTTTCGAGAGATTCCAGTCGTGCCGTATTATTCGTGTCACCAAAGCGCTGTGCGGCCAAACTCAACAATTCATATTCCGTCTTGTGCGCATCGGCAGCTTTGGGATGCGTGGGAAACTTGGTATAAAAATCCTTCGCCTTGTCTGCGCCTTGAACCAACGCTGGAATATAAAACTTGGCGACTTCTGCTTCGTTGGGTTCGTGGGTTTGCCATTCCGCGGGGGGCGCGGGCGGAGTGGTTGCTTTTAACACCCCTTTCCAGGCTTTGTCGCCATCTACATTGTTGGTCGCGCTATTGGGCGGATTATCTTCGGCGCGGATTTGCCAACAGCTCAGACCTGGTAAAAGATTTAGTAAAGCCAGTGTTCCGATGAATGCCCCGCATCGGCGAAGTAAAGAGGGGAATGTTTCCATAGACTACAGCCAAGCTATTCCTTTTCCGGGTCGCGCGCAAGTTTCAAAAAAGGGCGAAGCTTTTCCAGCACCAACTGTAATCGCCGCGGATTACCTGGCGCGGAAATATCTCCTTCACGGATTTCTGCATCCGGTTGCATTAGCATGTTTGCCAGAGCTACTTGCAAAGTCGCCACCTCATCCGGTGAAATTTCCAGGCAGACTTTTTCCTGCTGTTCGATGCGCACAGCCTTCCGCGCAAATTCCATCAATACCGCGCACGGTTCCAGGCAGGGAATCAAACTCTTCTCCCCTGCCCCATCCGACTCCAACCCTGCCACCGTCCACAACCGGCGCTTGAGGCAAAATTTTTTGTCGCAACCTGCCTTGATCACCTGCGCGGCTTGCGCATCGTTCAACATCGTTGTAATGCGATACATGCCGGATTGCCGATTGGTAAACTCGCGATAATGAGTCACCGGTGGATTGCCGCCCTGCACGGCATACCAATCTGCAATTGCTCCGGGATAAAACAGGTTTAAAGCGGTTTCAAGTTCCACATCTCCTGAAAGCAACAATCGCCAACCACCCGGTAAATTCGGGGCGGACTTTAATGGACGAAATATGCCTGTTGCCGTGTATTGAACGAGGGTCCGCACTTCATTGACATTGAGTAAACGCAGTGAATCAGGGATTGCAGAGCGATCTTCCACGTGCCGCAATTCATAACCGGAGTTGTTTTGACGAATGAACACCTGTGCCAGCACCAGTTCACTGCCGATATGGGCAACAAACTGCTTTAACGCTGGATTTTCAATGACAGCCATGGGAGCACAAATTAATCCATCCACCAGATTTGGAAACGGAAATAATTCCGTGACCCGAGTACAGGTTGGGATTCACTGAACTTGCTTTTTCCACTGACATTCGTCACGATTATTTAACCGGCCATCGTAGAGGTTTTAAGCCGATCATCTTTGGAACTGCATATGTCTGAGCACAAAGCCATTATTCGTTGGAGCCGCACCAGTCCTGAATTTCTCAAAGGCAAATACTCGCGCGAACATACGTGGACCTTCGATGGTGGCCTTACCATTCCCGCTTCGCCCGCTCCCTCAGTCGTGCCGGTGCCCTACTCAAACCCGGCGCACGTTGATCCGGAAGAAGCCTTTGTCGCGTCCATTTCGAGCTGCCACATGCTCACATTCCTTTACCACGCTGGAAGGCAGGGCTTTCAAGTGGATAGCTACGAGGATGAAGCCATCGGCATAATGGCCAAAAATGAAAAGGGTATCCCCTGGGTCAGCAAGGTTGATTTGCGTCCCAAGATTGTTTATAGCGGCGACAAACTTCCTTCCTCCGCCGATGAAGAAAAGCTTCATCACCTTGCTCATGAGCAGTGTTTCATAGCTAATTCCGTCAAAACGGATATAACAGTTACTTCACCATAGCCTCTTTAGTGTTTACCATCCGTTGCGGGAGGAAAAACAGACAGGCGTCAAGAAACATCCGCAAGTTAAGGCGGGTTAACTCAATTTTTGCCGGGTTGACTACAGCTTTCCCCGTAATTTACCGGACTTACTTCCGTATTGTCACTTGTTGTTAATATACGCTTCCCTGCTAAACCTATTTAGTGCATAAATTAGGGTGTTTAACGCTGCCTATTTACAGCGTTCAGTTGCCGTACCTTATGAAGATTAGATCGTTGCCGTTGTGGACGTTATTTACGTTCTTTGTACTTTGTGTTGCCCGTGTCCAAGCCGCAGTTACCGTCACGCCAGCCAGTGGTGGCGCCAGTCTCTCCGCAGACAAGGCGGCCGATGCGCTCGTTGCTGGCTGGACCACTCTCGGCCCCATCACGATTACCGAGCCAGCATCGGGAACGAATAATTTCAGCACCGGAACTAACCTGACGCTAATTTTAAAATGTCCGGCGGGCTATGAGTTCAATACCAGTGTAACCCCAGGCATCAGCTTTACGGCCGCCCGGGACCTTACCACTGCGGCCATTGCCGTAAACGATCCCAACACAATAACCATTACATTTACCGTTGGGAGCACAACCAAGTTGGATACATTGACGATTGGCGGCACCAATGGCATTCAAGCGCGCCCAACCTCGAGCACCCCGCTTGCGGCGACAGCGCATATTTATCGCCCTTCCACTGGCGGTGGCTCTGCTGCCATAAATGGCATTACGGCTGAAGCAAATGGAACGGGTGCCGGAACCAGCTTTGGGCTTCTCACCGAAGTTGGCGGGACCATTACTCAACTGGCCTTTACCACCCAGCCCGGTGGCGCTACCGCTGGAGCGGCCTTTACCACCCAGCCCGTAGTCAAGACTCGGGATCAATTCGGCAACAATTCAACCAACGGGTTGACTGCAACTTTAAATGTAGTTCTTACGCGTAGTGCGGGCACTGGATTGCTTCAAGGTACTCTCACTAATAATATTGGCACCGCTGGCGGAAACGGCACAGCTTCATTTGCTGGCCTGCGCATCGATGTGGCTGGTACGGACAAACAATTAACAGCCAGCGCCCCCGGGTTGACCAATGCTTTAAGTTCGATCTTTATCGTGAATCCGGCAGTTGCGAACCGGCTGGTTATCCAAACGCAGCCTTCTGCTACTGCGGCGGCAGGAACTGCCTTTGCCCAGCAACCAGTCATTCGCATTGAGGATTCGTTTGGCAACCTGCGAACGGCTGATAGTTCTACGATTACCGCTATTCGTAGCACTGGCACAGGCACACTACAAGGCACTACTACGATCAACGCTGTGGGTGGTGTTGGAACCTTTACCAATCTTTCGCATTCGGTGGTTTCTACCATTAGCATCCTGTTTACCAATGGCTCACTAACCTCCGTCACCTCTACTCCAATTGACGTGAATGCGGGAACCTATAGTCAATTGCAGATTTTATTGCCTGGTGAAACCAACGCACCCGGCACAGCCACCGGTAAAATCGGTACACCCACTGCGCAGGGTATTACCAACTCCTTCACCATCCGGGTCAGAGCCGTGGATGCCAATTGGAATCCGATCAGTTCCATAACCAATACAATCGCAATTTCCTCCTCAGATCCTAACGCCGTCCTTCCTCCAAATGCCGCCCTCATCAATGGAACCAATTCCTTTGTAGTCTCCTATAAGACCTCCGGGAATCAGACGGTGACAGCCACTGACCTTGCCACCGGCAAAACTGGCACCAGTGCTGTTGTGAAAGTTAACCCCGGCAGGTTTGTAAAACTGCAATTACTCATGCCTGGCGAAATGGCTGCACCAGCATCTGTCAGCGGCAAAACAGGAACTCCAACAGCTCGAACAGCCGGAAGCCCCTTCGATATCGCGGTCAATGCCGTCGATACTAATTGGAACCTGGTTCCGGGCGCTAATGGGACAAATTACACTATTCATATCACCTCCTCTGATGCCAATGCCACAATTCCCGCGAACGCGAACCTTACCAATGGCACCCATACTTTCAGTGTCACCTTCAAGACTGCGGGTAGCAAAACTGTAACCGCTTCAGACGTTGACGATGCCACCAAAACAACCAGCACGAGTCCGGCAACAACAGTGAATGTAGGGGCCTTCGCCAAATTGCAATTGCTGTTGCCCGGCGAAACTGCCGCGCCCGGAACAGCAACCGGAAAAACCGGTACTCCCACGGCACAAAACACAGACAACTCTTTTATCGCGACAGTCAAAGCGGTCGATGTCAACTGGAACCCGGTCACGAATGCGACTGACGTGGTAGGTATTACTTCAAGTGACGTAAACGCCATACCGCCAAACAGCGCCGCCTTAAGTGGAGGTATTCAAACTTTTAGTTTCAATTTCAACACTGCTGGAACTCGAACGTTAACCGCAAGCGATCTCACTGACGCAAGCAAAACCACAAATACCAGTTCCTCCGTCAACGTAACTTCAGGCGCCTTGGCCAAATTGCTATTGCTTATGCCGGGAGAAATGGCTGCGCCCGGCACAATTGTGGGCAAGACAGGCAGCCCAACCGCCCAGTCTGCGGGAACGGCTGTCTCAGTGACGGTCAATGCAGTGGATGCGAATTGGAACTTGGTTAATACCAATGACACTGTTCATATTACGTCAAGCGATGCCAATGCTGTTGTGCCGACAAACGCGCCATTAGCATCCGGCACTAAAAACTTCAGCCTGACTTTTAAGACCGGGGGAAGTCAGACGGCTTCCGCATCCGATGTGACGCATTCAGGTATCTTGACGAATACTGGCTCGGCCACAATTATCAAGGCTGGTACCTTCACAAAACTACAAATCCTTGTTCCTGGCGAAACTGCCGCCCCCGGCACTGCCCCCGGCAAAATAAACTCGCCCCTTGGACAAGGCACAAACTCGCCCTTTAATGTCACAGTTAACGCCGTGGACGCCAACTGGAACTTGATTAATACCAATGACACTATCCGTATTACATCAAGTGAGACTAATTCCATCCTCCCTGCCAATGCAACGTTGGTCGCGGGCACCAGAAATTTTAGCATCACCTTCAAAACCCTGGGCAACAAGACCGTGGTTGCTTCCGATGTCACCCATTCAGGCATCGCTACCAATACGAGTTCTTCAATTACCATGGGCTCCAAAGGGAGCCAGACCATTACCTTTGCTCCCTTGGCCAATAAAGTCTATGGGGATGCTCCGTTCACGGTTGCCGCCGAAGCCTCTTCAGGTCTGCCTGTAAGCTTTGCTATTCTCTCCGGTCCAGCCACCATCTCCAACAACATAGTGACTGTTACGAGTGCAGGTTCAGTTGCCATTCGTGCTACTCAAGCTGGTAACGCGAGCTACAGTGCCGCCCCCTCGGTTGACCAAAGTTTCGTTGTGGCTGCGGCAAATCTTTCTATCACCGCTAGCGATGCCAGTCGCAATTTTGGGGAGACCAACCCTCCTTTCACTGGAACGATTACCGGCGTCAAAAATGGGGATAACATTACCGGCAGTTACAGCACCAGTGCTGATATCAATAGTGCCATTGGCGTTTATACGATTACGCCCACCCCGGTTGATCCCAACGGTAGATTGTCCAATTACATTGTTGCCACGACCAACGGCCTTTTATCGGTAAACACTGCAATTATTTTATGGTCTGCTGCCGAGGGCGGCAATGACCACGCTTATGAAGCGGATATCGCTCCACGAGGCATTACCTGGGGTGATGCCCAGGCTATCGCCGTCGCCAAGGGGGGCTATCTTGCAGCCATCACTTCCAGCAACGAAAATCAATTCGCTTTCAACCTGGTTCGTTCCAATAATGCATTTTGGGTCTTTGAATTCGGTGAAGCACTTGGGCCGTGGTTGGGCGGCCTGCAACCACCCGGTTCCGCTGAGCCTGCTGGCGGCTGGTCCTGGGTAACCGGCGAACCATTCATTTATAACAACTGGGGACCTAACCAGCCCAATGAAGATGAACCCGGCGATCAGAATCGCATTCAGTTTTTCAGTCTCACCCCAAACATAGATGTGGCGAACGAGTGGAACGACTTGCATGACACCGACGCCCCCCTGGTGAGTAGCTTTATCATCGAATACGATACATTTCCCGGTGGCAGCAGTGAGAAAACTAATCAAACTATCACCTTCGCTGCGTTGACCAACAAGACTTATGGCGATGCTCCATTCACGGTAAGCGCCACGGCCTCTTCCGGATTGCCAGTCACTTTCAGCATCCTTTCGGGACCAGCGACAATCTCCAACGATCTCGTAACCATCACCGCCGCTGGGACCGTAACCGTGCGAGCCTCGCAATCAGGCAACTCCAATTATAATGCCGCAGTTCATGTTGATCGGGCATTCACAGTTGTTGCCAACGGGGTCGTGCAATGGCCGGCTAGCATCGGTGGCAACAGCCACTTCTACGAAGCAATCCTGATGACGAATGGGATTACTTGGAATGACGCTCAAACCAATGCCGCCGCCCGGGGCGGCTACCTGACGACGATTACTTCGAGCAGCGAAAATGATTTCGTCTTCGGCCTGATTAGCGGAAATGCGAGCTTCTGGGTTGAGGACGGAGCTGGTGGCGATGGTCCCTGGATCGGCGGCCTGCAACCAGTTGGTTCCGGCGAACCTGCCGGTGGCTGGTCATGGGTGACCGGTGAGCCTTTCACTTATAATAATTGGGCTTCCGGTCAACCAAACGATTCTCAAATAAACCAGGACCGCATCCAGTTTTTTAGCCCTTCGTCACTTATCGGCAAATTCTGGAACGATGCTGGCAATTCCCAATCAGATTATGCGCATGGCTACGTCGTGGAATATAACACCAATCCTGCCGGTGAGATTACCCCGCCCGCCATCGAACAGGTGGACACCCGCGATCCGGCTAATATCGTAATCACCTGGAGCGCTGTAAATGGTGCAACGTACCGGGTGCAGTATAAGTTGGATATTAATGGAGCGGCTTGGACCGACCTTGCTCCGGATGTGACTGCGAGTAATAGCACTGCTTCATTCACAGACCATCCGGGAGCGGCGGTTCGCCGGTTCTATCGAATCGGCCGATTACCGTAACAAAGCACAATTCATTTAACTGAATGTCTAACGCAAAGATACTGATGCTGAAATGTCTGCACCTGGTAAATTCATTGGCATCGGGTAATGTAGCGAAGCATTCTGATTAAAAGGATGAAAACGCTCGATTCCAGTTCAGCCACCACACAACCGCCAAGGCGGAAGTTCAGGTTGTTTCGCTTTGTGCCGGAAGACAAACAGGTTCTCCTCCTCCTCTGTATTCTCCTTTGTTCGATCGGCTCTTATTTTCTTATCAGCCGCTATTTTTTGATGTCCGTCGAGATCAAGGGCGTCAGCATGAGCCCCACCCTGCTGGATGGGGAGCGGTACCTGCTTTACCGTTTTACCTATTTGTGGCGAACGCCCCGGAAAGGTGAAATCGTGGTCATTAAAGATCCACAGGACCATGGCCTATCCATCAAACGGATCGTTGCTCTACCGAATGAAGTCATTGAAATACGATCCAACGGTGTCTATGTGAATAAGGAAAAATTAAGCGAGCCGTACCTGACTTTGGCGGCTGCTTACGCTTCAGGTGATTCACACGTTGCCCCACTTAAATTGAATCCAGATCAGTATTTTGTGCTGGGAGACAACCGGAGTAGAAGCGCTGATAGCAGGTTTTACGGCCCGGTCCTACGAAAAGAAATTCTTGGCGTCATTTCCAAGTAAGGCTCAAGCCTGAGAACGCTCGATACAAAAAAACCAAAAGGGTTCTTTCAGTATTTCAACTGAAAGAACCCTTGGATTTTAAACTCAATAAAACCTATTATTGCAACGCCATCGCGATGCGTTCATCGGCTGTGGTCGCCCACAAGTTAAGCGGCTTCACGCCCGCATTGTATTTGAGAAAACGGGCGCTGCCATCCGCAAAGGTGTGATTCGAACCACCCGAGCCTTGCTTGGGTCCCATGGATGAATGCCGTCCCTGTTCAATCTCACTCATGTCGTTTCCAGGAACTCCGTTGCTGTCTTCCAGAACATCCATATAAAAATGTCCTGAACCGGTTTCCTTTTCTCCAAAGACAATGGTGTCTGATGGGAAAGGGATATTCATTTCCTTCATGCCTCCCGGATAAGTACCGCCCATATAAGCTGCAAAATCACTCGTGCTTAGAGTATCCCGGAAATACTCGTTCCAACCGTTATTGATGTAACTGCGCGGAGTACCATCCAGTGCGTACTGGGGCGGTTCATTGGTCCCGAACGTTGCGGGATTCAGACCGTCGGTTGGGCAGAGGAGCACTTGCACATTTTTATATCCATCATGGAGCAGCATGGGCCAGCGGTTCACTTGCGCGCGTGGCGGGAAGACCCCATCATTGTCATCTCCATACATTCTAAGCGACATGCCGAGCTGGCGCATATTATTCACGCATTGAATGCGCTTCCCTGCTTCCTTGGCCCGGCTTAACGCCGGCAGCAACATTCCGGCGAGGATGGCAATAATCGCAATCACCACCAATAATTCCACCAGGGTAAATCCAGCACACTTCAACCGAGCCTTCGCAATTTTCATAATTATAGTTCCTTCAGTAATTAAATTTGTCCTTTATTGAGACGCTCTGCCGCGACGAAGCAGTCTTCAACATTGGAGCAGGGTTTATGCCTTTTCCATTAAATTTCTTTGTCACTCGAATATTTCTCTTGCTCATGCGTCCATTTAAAGCCGTTATGACCAAAAAGAACATTATTGTCCTCACCATCGCCTTCCTGGCGGTTGCCGGTATTTATTTTTACCTTTATAAGGACTATTTCACGACGCCCAATATTCAAATCCTTCACACAATTCGTCCCAAGCCTACCCGCGGCCCAGCCACTGGTGAGGCGCAGGAAGTCATCGCTTTCGGCCTAGGCAGGGAATATAAACTTACCTCCATCAAGGTGGTGCCTACCCTCGCCATGGAAACAAATAAGTATCCACACCCCGTCTGGGAATTAACTTCAAAATCAAACTCGGTTCCACTTAAAGCCTTTATTTATGGCGGTAAAATTAAAGGCATGCATCCTCCCGTGCAAGGGTCACAGCCCGAACCATTAGTCCCCAATATCCCCTACACGCTATTAGTCGAAGCCGGGTCCGTAAAGGGGGAACATCATTTCAAAATCTCGGAAGATAGCCGGGTGAACGAATAAAATGGCCTGCCTTGATTAGTAAAAAAGCTTTCGGGCATAACCGCCTGAAAGCTTTTTTCTGCCTGCACAATGAATTGTGCAATCAATTACAGGCCGATATTTCTTTCATTAGGCATCACGGCCCACAGATTAATCGGACTTAGGGCCTTGCCAAATTTTAAAAAACGGCTGCTGCCATCGGCAAAAGCGTAATTGGAACCTCCGCCACCGTTGCCATTAATGTCCTTTTGGCCGGTGGAGTGTCGGCTTTGATCCAACTGCCTTAAATCGTCGTAGCTTTCGTAGTCCATGTAATAATGTTTGGAACCATTATCCTTCTCGCCGAAAACAATGGTCTGGCTCGGCTCGGCAATTATTTTTTCGGACATCACCAGACTGGGATCGCCCTTGGTGTATCGGTCCCAAACTTTTGGATCTGGATTGTCTTTAAAATAGTCATTCCAACCATTGATAATATAGCTGCGGGGAGACCGATCTGGCAGATCAACACTATTGGTTTGGGTCAATGGTGGATTTGGCCCATCACTTGCGCAGAGTAGGATTTTTAAGTTCCCGTAGTAATCCTGTAACAATGTGGGCCAGCGATTCGTCGTTGAGCGGGGCGGATAAAAGCGGTCGTTATCATCCACGTATAGCATCGAAGCAATGCCCAATTGATGCATGCTGTTGACGCACGAAATACGCTTTCCGGCTTCCTTGGCGCGGCTCAATGCCGGCAACAGCATGCCTGCCAAAATCGCGATAATTGCAATAACTACGAGCAATTCTACAAGTGTGAACGCCCCTTTTTGGTGCGCTTTGGATGTTTCCATCTCTTTCATACCAATCCCAGACGGCGCGCATCCCGTCGGGGTTACAATTTACTTAAGAGCCTTACTATTCGGTTCGTTACCAACTGAGAAGACCTTGCAAATTAACAGGGAAGAACAAGAACTACTTCGCAAAATGGCATGCTGCCCAATGGCCGGGTGTAACTTCGCGCAATGACGGAACATCGACCTGGCATATCGGCGCCTGTGCAATTGGGCAGCGCGGATGAAACGGACAACCGGAAGGAGGATTGATAGGCGAAGGCACATCACCCGGCAGCACGATTCGTTTGCGCTTTGAATCAGGATCAACCTCGGGCACTGCAGAAATCAGGGCCTGTGTATAAGGATGCTTTGGTGTGCGGATAATTGCCTTGGCTTCCGCCAGTTCAACCACCTTTCCCAGATACATCACCATCACACGCCGACTGATGTGTTCCACCACCGCCAGATCGTGCGCGATGAACAGATAGGCAAGGCCACGTTGCTGCTGCAAATCCTGGAGCAGGTTAATAATTTGCGCCTGCACGGAAACATCCAACGCGCTTACCGGCTCATCACAAACAATCAACTTCGGCTCAACCGCCAATGCGCGGGCAATGCCAATCCGTTGCCGCTGACCACCGCTAAATTCATGGGGATAACGTTGCGCGTGGATCGGGTCCAATCCCACAGCCTTAAGCAATTCCATAATCCGCTTTTGCCGCGCCGAAGAACTTTCCGCGAGCTGATGAATATCAATCGCCTCACCAATGATCTGCCCCACGGTCATGCGCGGATTCAATGAACCGTATGGGTCCTGAAAAATCATTTGGAACTTGCGCCGACGCGCACGCAGTTCGGCTCCGCTTAATTGGGCAATGTCTTCACCTTCAAAATAAATACTGCCAGCAGTTGGTTCCACCAGTTTTACGATGGCACGACCCAGCGTGGTCTTGCCGCAACCACTCTCCCCCACCAACCCCAGCGTCTCGCCCGGTTGGATGGTAAAACTGACATCATCCACCGCTTTCACGTGCGCCTTCACGCGACTGAACAAGCCGTGCTTGACGGGAAAGTGTACTTTTAAATTTTTTACTTCGAGCAGGTTCACAATGACTTTGCGTATAAGCAACGGACCCAGCGGTTCGGTTCCACTTCCACCAACTGGGGCATGGTATTGGCGCACTCAGGTTGCGCGGACGGACACCGCGGATAAAACCGGCAGCCGGACGGAAAATTTCCCAATGTGGGCACATTGCCAGGGATGGCCGAGAGCCGCTGTAGATTGCTACTCAACTTGGGCACCGAATTCATCAACGCCTTCGTGTAGGGATGCAATGGCCGCCGTAATAAATCGAGTGCAGGTGACATCTCCACGACTTGCCCCGCATACATGACCGCAACGCGATCTGCCATGTCCCCTACAATTCCCAGATTATGAGTAATCAACAAAATACTCATGCCCATCCGTTTCTTTAGGTCGAGCAACAAATCGAGTATCTGCGCCTGAATGGTCACATCCAAAGCCGTGGTTGGTTCATCCGCAACGAGCAGCTTTGGCTCCGACGCCAAGGCCATGGCAATCATTACCCGCTGTTGCATACCACCGGACATTTGATGCGGATAATCTTTGATGCGCGATTCCGGTGCGGGAATACCCACAAGCTTCAACAAACGAATGACTTCTTCATCGGTTGCCTTTTCAGGGCGATGAAGTTTGAGTGATTCCTTGATTTGGTTGCCAATGCGGAAGACCGGGTTTAAGGAAGCACTCGGATCCTGAAAAATGTAACTCACCACCCCGCCCCGGATGCCGCGCAAATCTGTTTTGGACATCTTCAACACATCCCGCCCATTGAGAAGAATCTCACCACCCACGTAACGCGCTGGCGGTGTTGGCACCAACCGCGCAATGGACAATGCCGTAACGCTCTTGCCACATCCACTCTCGCCCACGAGGCAGACGGTTTCACCCGCGTTGATGGTGATAGATACGTCATCCACTGCCCGGAGACTCTTATCCCCGGCAATGAAATCCAATTTCAGATTTTTTATTTCAAGCAACGGCATTTTAATTTCAAATTATAAATTTCGAATGTCGAACTCGGAAATTGAGCTGGTCTCACCCAACTTAAACATTTGACATTCGAAATTCGCCATTCGTAATTCCCTAGCTTTTAGTATCCACCGCGTCTCTTAAACCATCCCCAAGAAAGTTGAAAGCAAGAACGGTGATAAAAATGGCCACCCCTGGCGCCAACAACCAGGGATAATTCGTCAAATATTCAGGATTTTGGGCGGCGTTTAGCATGATGCCCCAACTGGCATCCGGCTCCTGAATGCCAACTCCTAGAAAACTCAGCACCACTTCACCCAATATGTAATAGGGTACGCTCAACGTGGCCGCGACTATGACGTACGAAAAAGTGCCCGGGAGAATGTGTTTCAAAATGACGTGCCGATCCCTTTGACCAAGTGTCCGGGCAGCCAATACAAATTGCCGTTCCCGCAACGACAAGGCCATCCCGCGAATGACACGCGCTGAACTGGCCCAGCCAATAAAACTCAAAATCGCTATAATCAATAAATAAACCTGGGTAGAGCTCAAGTTTGCTGGAAAGGTTGCGCGTAACGACATGATGAGATACAGCGCCGGAATGGACATGATCAACTCGCAAAAGCGCATGATAAAACTATCTATCTTGCCGCCGAAATACCCCGATATGCCACCCATCACCATGCCCAAGCCAAACCGGAGGACAATCCCGATCAGCCCGATGGAAAGCGAAATCTGCGAGCCATACAAGAGACGTGAAAAAATATCCCGCCCATACTGATCTGTGCCCAGCAGATTAATCGGGTGTTTGGGGTCGCCCGAACCAAAGAGATGTAGCGTCGAAGGAATGAAGCCGAATAAATTGTATTTGTCCCCCCGAACAAAAAAGTGAATTCGTTGCACTTCTCCTTTGACTGCTTGATATTTCGAGGAACCGGGCGCGGGTTCATACTGCTGGACTGCCAATCCGCCCTGAAAGCGCAACGCCATAGGCCGATGAAAAAATCTTTCCCGATCTTGTCGCTCGTAACCATAAGGAGCGATGAACCCGGCGAACAACGCGGTTAAATATAAAATGACCAGAATGACTGCGCCAAACATCGCCGTTCGGTGGCGGCGCAATCGTCGCCAGAAGACCTGCCAGGGCGAGGCAATGGCTAGATCTGCTTTCGCGATCGCCTCGGTTGCTGAAGGTTGTGGGGAGGTTTCCATCTATTTCAATCGAATCCGCGGATCGCTCCAGGCCAGCAGCAGGTCTGCTATAAAATTCCCGATTACCAGCAGGGCTGCCGCCATCACTACTCCTGCCACCACCAATGGATAATCCTTGGCCGAGAGCGCTTCCATGGTCAATCGGCCCAAGCCCGGCCAGGCCATAATATTTTCCACAATGAAGGCGCCGCTCAACAAACCTGCCAGCGAATAACCAAAGATGGTGAGTAACGGATTGATTGCATTTCGGAGCACATGTTTATAAATAACCCAACCCTCCGGAATCCCCTTCGCCCGCGCAGTCGTCACGAATTCAGAACGTAATGCATCCAGCATATTGGAACGCATCTGCCGCATGATTCCGGCCAGTTCACTGGCAGCAAGCACGATGGTTGGGAGAATCAGGTGATGAAGGCGATCC
This sequence comes from Pedosphaera sp., assembly GCA_028293285.1. GTDB lineage: Bacteria > Verrucomicrobiota > Verrucomicrobiia > Limisphaerales > Pedosphaeraceae > Pedosphaera. The sequence continues at coordinate 992 of JAQGPC010000291.1, read as the reverse complement.
CAAATTTGTTCGCCGGGCGACATTAGATCATACAATGAGCTTTGCGCCCCACCCACCGGAAACAATCCCGTGGCAGCCGCGAACATCAGCGCCAGCAATGCCAGCAAGACGTCTGGAATGGAAAGTCCCACGAACGCAATCAAAGAGCAGAGCCGATCCACCCAGGAATCTTTTTGCACCGCTGCCCAAATTCCCAGCGGAACAGCCACGCACCAAGCCAGCAGCGTTGCAGCAAATGAAAGCAGAAAAGTATTCCACAGCCGGCTCGTGATTAAATCACTCACGGATGCTTTGTAAGCCGCTGAGTAACCTAGGTTTCCATGCGCGGCATCCTTAAGCCAATATAAATACCGAATATACCAAGGCTTGTCCAAATGCTGTTCCGCGCGCAACTGTGCCAGTTTTTCTGGGGAGATTTGCGGATTCATGGAAAGTTGCGTGAAGTAATCTCCCGGCGTCAGCGCCATCAAAAAAAATGTAATCAACGACACCCCCAGCAAAATCGGGATCATATGCAACAGACGTTTGATGATGAAGGACAACATTTTATTTTAACCGCAATTAAAATTCCGGGTTCACAATGGATAACAGAAAGCCCTATTTGTCCAGTCCCTGCCAACTCATTTTACTTGTAGAGCAAATATTTCTCGCGCTTCTTACGAAAGGCCTCTTCGACCGGTTTCCAAGATGCCACAATATCTCTTGCCGGAGTTCCGGCTTGTAATGCCTTCCGTGTGGCATCCGTCCCATTCACTTTATCGAACATCTCAAACGGGTCTTTTGGTTTGGTCGGCTTTACATCAGCTCGATTTGTCTGACCAACGGTAACCGGCGCTGGTTTCACTGGCGCGATAGCGAAGATATCCAATCCGGCCAACTTCTTCAAAGCTTCTGCGCCGTAAATATTTATGGCGGTCAATGGTGCTCGGTGCGGATCAAGGAAGTAAAGCTGAACGCCCGCAAGATTTTGGGTGGCAAATGTCGCGTAGTAC
>JAQGPC010000226.1 GCA_028293285.1 Pedosphaera sp. | reverse complement strand
TGCAAATATTCCCGTTTAGACAACAAACTCATGGCCGTTTCGTTGGTAACCATGAATATGAGGCAACGAATGGCTCAGCCTACACGCTCAACTCCCCTCCCGGTATCCTTTTTCTTGAGGCAACTCGTACTTCAAAACTCTGCTTTAAACCCCTAAAATTAATCTAGCCCAAGCCGGAATGATTGTTTATTCTCCGGCTGAGTCATTCTGCGGGTGTGTCCAAGTATCGATTTAATCGATAGTTGCAAAGTTTTTAGTATTAACACGCCTGAGGAAAATCAGATAAGGTGTAGAAAAAATTTTATGGGAGCAAACGTTTCTAAATAGCGTCCGGATTATTGGGTAGAGGATAGGCGTCTTTATAATTATGGCGTGGATTCAACAAATATTCGGCCAACCAGTGCCTTTGAATCAGCTCATGAGTGTTATCGTGGGCAGTTACATCCTTGGTTGCATCGCCACCGGGTATTATCTGGTCCGCGTGCGCCTGAGTAAAGATGTGCGAGAAATGGGGAGTGGCAATATTGGAGCGAAGAACGTAGGCCGGGTTTTGGGTTCGTATGGTTTCTGGATCACCATGCTGGGCGATTTTCTGAAAGGGGCGATTGCGGTATGGGGAGCCTGGCATTTTACGGGAGATAGCCGACTTGCCGCTTTGGCAATGCTTGTCGTAGTCATTGGGCATGTCTGGCCGATTCAACTTGGATTTCGGGGCGGCAAAGGAATTGCCACTTCTCTTGGAGCCATGGCCTTTTACGATTTTCGTCTGGCATTGGCTTTTGTGGGAATGTTTGCCGCGATTTACGTCGTTTTAAGGAAGACTGCTTTGAGCGGGTTGATAGCTTTTGCGTTCCTTCCGCTAGTGGCAATGTTTATGAACCAGGAAGCGGTGAGGATTTTTTTAATCTCGGTCCTGGCGGCGGTCGTGCTCGTGGCGCACCGGAGAAATCTGGTTGAAGAAATTACTTCGCTGGCTGTGCGTCGCGAGGTTGACGTTGAAGACGCCGAACCCAAACCTGACCAATCATTTAAATAATATGGAACAGCGCTCTCCACTCATCTTCAAGATCGCCAACGAGGATTGGGAATTTGATCTGATTCACCAGCTTAATTACAAAACGTTCGTTGAAGAGATTCCCCAGCATGCGCCATCTCCCACTCAACGGTTGGTGGATAAATTTCATTCTGAAAACACTTATTTGATTTGTTTGAGCGGACGCAAGCTGGCCGGAATGCTGGCTGCACGCTCCAAACGTCCGTTCTCGTTGGACCAGAAGATTGCCAACTTGGATTCTTACCTGCCTGCTGGACGTTCGTTTTGTGAGATTCGCCTGTTATCCGTTGATAAGAAATTCCGTACCGGCCAGGTGTTTCAGGGATTGATGTCATTGATGTGGCAGCATTTTGTGGAGCACGGTTACGATATGGGCCTCATTTCAGGCACCACGCGCCAATCGAAGCTTTACAAGCACCTAGGCTTTATTCCCTTTGGTCCATTGGTCGGCTCGGAAGGCGCGCAATACCAGCCGATGTATCTAAGCATTGAGTCGTTTGAAGCCGGGGTGCGCGAATTTCTCAGTGCACGGGCTCCGCGTCATGTACAGCGTCCGATGGTCAACTTTCTTCCCGGGCCAGTGGCGATCAGCCGGCATGTTCGCAGAGCGTTTGAAGCGGCTCCGGAGTCACATCGTTCCGATGGTTTTATTGCAGACTTTCAAGCGACCAAACAATTGCTTTGCGAGCTTACCAGTGCCAAAAACGTGGAAATCCTGCTTGGTTCCGGCACCCTCGCCAATGATGTGGTAGCGGCGCAATTATCCCCGGAGAAGAAAAAGGGAATGATTGTAACCAACGGAGAATTTGGCGAACGCTTGGTTGATCATGCCCGGCGTTTTGGGCTGGATTTTGAACTGATACAATATCCCTGGGGAAAATCATTCGACCTGGCAAATATCCGGCAAAAAATAAATTCTTCAGCACCGACCTGGTTGTGGTGTGCGCATTGTGAAACATCCGCTGGCATTGTCAATGATTTGGAAACGCTTAAGAGCATCTGCTCGGAGAACGATACGAAGCTTTGTATTGATGCCATTAGTTCGATCGGAACCATGCCAGTTCAATTGGAAGGTATTTACCTTGCCTCGTGTGCCAGTGGGAAAGGGCTGCGGTCATTTCCCGGGCTGGGCATGGTGTTTTATAATCACGAGCTTGCGGAAGCTGCCGGGAGCGTGCCGCGATATCTCGACTTGGAATTGTATGCGAAAAGTCAGGGAATCGCATTTACACATTCCTCGAACTTGCTTCATGCATTAAATGCAGCCATCAAAAAGGTGAGTTGGCCTGAACGTTTTTCGGAGTTGGCTGAGACTTCAACCTGGCTTCGAAATAAATTGCGGGAAATCGGTTTTGGCATTCTGGGCTCAGACAAGGAAGCTTCGCCAGCGGTGGTGACGATTGTTCTGCCGCCGGAATTGAGTTCGACAAAAGTCGGCGGACAACTTCAGGAAGCAGGGTTTTTATTGAGCTGCAATAGTGAGTATTTGCGCCAGAAGAACCTGATCCAGATTTGCATCATGGGTGAATTTACCCGCGAGAAACTAGTTTCGCTGCTGAACCATTTGAATCGAATTTGCTTCCGCCGTTCACAAGCTGCGGTTTCTACCAAGAATTTGCCAACGGCCGAGAGCTAAACTTCAGCCCTCGTTTTGATTCAAGCTTCTGTTTTCATGGGCCATTGGTTCTGCACCATGGCTTTGTAGCCGCCGATCAGGGAGTAAACATTCTTATATCCCATTTTCTGGGCGTTATCGGCAGTCATAATCGAGCGATAACCGCCGCCGCAGTACATAATGATTTCTGCGTTAGAATCGGGGACTGCGTTTTCCAGGTCGCGTTCGAGGATGCCCTTGCCGAGGTGGATTGCCTGTGCGGCGTGGGCTTTCTGCCATTCGAGATCTTCCCGGACATCAATCAAAATGGCATTGGGATTTTTGGCCAGGCGTTCGCGTGCCTGCTCAAGCGTGATTTCTTTCACGCGCGGGCGTGCTTCATTGACAATCTTTAGAAAACCGGGCGAATGATCCATGCCGAAAATTTAATGGGTGGAGCAGGGAGGTCAAATGAAATTGCGATTGCGTGAACGAAGCGCGGAGGTCTAACTAATTAAGTGTTCGGGAAAAAATCAAACGGTGCAATCATCTTAACTTTGTTGCTGGCAGTCTTTTTATGGGGCGCGAGCAATGCTGGGACGAAATATGTTGTCACGGACTGGCCGCCGATTTGGACCGGGTGCACTCGTTTTCTTTGTGCGGGATTAATTCTGCTGGCGATTCTGCGCTGGACGCGGTGGCTGGGGAAATTAAATCCGATACCCAACGGAATGGGGCGCGAAATCTGGTTATATGGTGGATTAAGTCTGGCGATTTATATCTTGGCATTTAATTGGGCCATGCAACTTACCAGCGCTTCGCATGTGGCATTATATTTGGGTGCATCGCCAGTGTGGGCGCTGGTTTGGGAAGAACGTCCGGCACGAAGCTGGCGGTCCCTGCAACGCTATGGAGCGGCGTTATTGGCAGTTTCCGGGGTGGTGGTGTTGGTATGGCCGACTTTGAAACTGGGGACGACGCATCTCTATGGAGAATTGCTGGGAGTGACAGGTAGTTTGATGTGGGCGAATTACGGGCGGCAAGCGCGTCGGTTAACCAGCCGGCTTTCCGGCGCGGAAGTCAGCGCCCATACGATGTGGCGCGCGGGAGTATGGCTTCTGCCACTGGCAGTAGGGGAAATTATTTATCATCATGGCCTCGTGTGGAGGACGGATTTGGTTTTAGTACAAACTTATTGTTTCGTGGGCGGCGGCGTATGCGCGTACGCACTGTGGAACAATGCCCTAACTCATTGGCCGACCAGCCGGGTATTTTTATTCAACAACCTTATTCCATTGAGCACCATGACGTG